>NZ_FPIX01000018.1:32113-119274 GCF_900119205.1 Pseudomonas sp. NFACC16-2
GGCACTGCCGACGCCATCGCCGCTGACGGTTTCGACAAGACCGGCACTGCTGAAGCGATCAGTTAATGATCGAACGTCAAAAGATCGCAGCCTTCGGCAGCGCCTACAGATTGAACACGGACCTGTAGGCGCTACCGAGGGCTGCGATTTTTTTTGCAGCATACAATCTGGAAATAAAAAGCCCCGCCTTGCACTATTGGCCGCCTACCAATGCCCGTCCAGGAACACCCGCCATGCCCGATGACATCCATTTCTACGAACCCGCCAACGGCCACGGCCTGCCCCATGACCCGTTCAATGCCATCGTCGGCCCGCGCCCCATTGGCTGGATTTCGTCCCAGGATGCCGAAGGCCGCCTGAACCTGGCGCCCTACAGTTTCTTCAACGCCTTCAACTACATTCCACCGATCATCGGGTTCTCCAGCGTTGGGCGCAAAGACAGCCTGAACAACATCGAACAGACCGGCGAATTCGCCTGGAACCTGGCCACGCGCCCGCTGGCCGAGCAGATGAACCAGAGCTGCGCGATGGTCGCGCCACAGGTCAATGAGTTCGAACTGGCGGGTTTGACGCCGGCGTCGTCACGGGTAATCCAGGTTCCACGCGTCGCCGAAAGCCCGGTGTCCTTCGAATGCAAGGTCACGCAGATCATTCAACTGCAGCGAGCGGACAAAGGGCTGGTGCCAAGCTGGCTGATTCTCGGCGAAGTGGTCGCCGTGCATATCGCCAAGTGGTTGTTGAAGGACGGGGTGTACGACACCGCCGCCGCCGAGCCGATCTTGCGCGGTGGCGGGCCGGCGGATTATTTCCAGTTGGGGCCTGAGGCGTTGTTCAAGATGCATCGCCCGAAATAGAAGGCTGCCCCTCTCCCACCTGTGGCGAGGGGATTTATCCCCGCTGGGCTGCGGAGCAGCCCCAATATCTTCCAGACATTGAGTTGACTGGACTGTTTTAGGGCCGCTTCGCGCCCCAGCGGGGATAAATCCCCTCGCCACAGGTGTAGGCCATCTTCCCGAACCCAACAGGTAACACGGGTTTACCAGACCAACCCGCCCTCGTCGTCGACACCTTTGAGGTGGGTCAGCTGCAGGGCTGCCGCTTCATCGGCTTTGACCGCGGTCTCGAAGGTTTGCTCTTCAAGGATCTTGTTGAAACGCGGCGCACCGGAACCACCGATGGCCTTGGTGGCAATGGCGGCATGGTAGCCGCCGCCTTCTTTGGGGATCACAGCGGAAACAGCTTCAAAGGTTTCAAAGGCTTTACGTGCCATGTCTTGTGCATCCTGGCGGTGGAAAATGACGCTCATTAAACCTTCAACCGGCCAGTTTGTGTACCTGCGCCCGGCACCCTTCGGTCGCCTGGGCGGCGGACACGTCGCGGAACGTATGGAAATCCAGGCTGCTCACCACCAGGTCTTGCACCAGCTCGGCAAATATCGCCATGGCCGGGGAATTGAAGTAGGCATCCATGGCCGCCTGATTGACCCAAAGCCCGGACACCAGCCACAAATCGGCATCGCACTGCGAATGCTGCAAGGCAAAGTACAGGCAACCGGGGGCCTGGCGCGAAGGCGCGATCAGCGTACTCAGGCGTGCGCCCAGTTGCTTGGAGCAACCGACGCGGGCCCGGACAAAAGCCATGTGACTGACGGGGATCTGTGTAGACATGTTCAACCCTCCCAGGTCATCCGTTGTGCAGCCGGGGACAGGCCGCGACAGGATCAAAGGTTAAGCGCCGCCCTGCCAGTTTCGTTAGTCGATTCCTGCCGACCCATTGCACGATCCTGCGCGTAGGTATCACAAAATTTTCTATCGATCCGGTCGAAACCCGGGAAGTTGAAACAAAAGGTTTCAAGCAAGTTTCCACCGCATTGCAGCGTCATGGCCCTTTGCGCCGTGCAGGATCAGGCAAGCTTTCAACAGGATGTTGCTACCGCTGCGCCTTGCACAAACATAAGCTTTGTTCATCGCTCCCTATTGCCTGAGGATCCCGGCATGTCGCCGCTCGACCACGCCCACGTCCCGCTGGACACGTATCTGGAACAACAGCGCGCCGAACTGGCGTCGATCATCGATCGCAACACCAGCGAAGACGGCAGCTATGCCACCGCCATCGGCTCGCTGAACCTGTCGCGGCATAGCAAGCCGCAGAGTTTCGCCCCGGTGTTGGCGCAACCGGCCCTGTGTATCATGGCCCAAGGCAGCAAACAGGTGCGCCTGGCCGACGAATTGTTCGACTACGATCCGCTGCATTACCTCGTGGTCTCGGTGTCGATGCCGTTGAGCGGCTGCATGGCCCACGCGACGCCCGAACAACCAATCCTGGCCCTGCGCCTGGACATCGACCCAGCGGAAATCACCGCGTTGATCGCCGACGCCGGCCCCCTGGGCGTACCGACCCGCCCCGCCGGGCGCGGGCTGTATGTCGAACGCCTGGACACGCCGATGCTCGACGCCGTACTGCGCCTGGCGCGGTTGCTCGATACACCGAAAGACATCGCCATGCTCGCGCCGCTGGTTCGCCGGGAAATCCTCTATCGTCTGCTGCGCAGTCCCCAGGGTTATCGGCTGTACGAAATCGCTATCGCCAACAGTCAGAGCCATCGCATCAGCCAGGCGATCAAATGGCTCAACAGCCATTTCGAACAGCCGCTGCGCATCGATGACCTGGCCCGGGAAGTGAACCTCAGCGTCTCGACCCTGCATCACCGCTTCAAGGCCATGACCGCCATGAGCCCGCTGCAATACCAGAAGCAACTGCGCTTGCAGGAAGCCCGGCGCCTGATGCTGGCCGAAGGGCTGGAAGCTTCGGCGGCGGGCTATCGGGTGGGCTACGAAAGCCCTTCACAGTTCAGCCGCGAGTACAGCCGGTTGTTCGGCGCGCCGCCGTTGCGGGACTTGGCGCGGTTGCGGATGACGGTTTGATCTGGGATTTGCATTGCCTTTTGAAATCAGGCACCGAGCAACCGACACGCT
The DNA here is from genome assembly GCF_900119205.1 of Pseudomonas sp. NFACC16-2. NCBI lineage: Bacteria > Pseudomonadati > Pseudomonadota > Gammaproteobacteria > Pseudomonadales > Pseudomonadaceae > Pseudomonas > Pseudomonas sp. NFACC16-2. The sequence continues at coordinate 35,089 of NZ_FPIX01000018.1, forward strand.
TGCGCCGGTATGGTCACCGACACCGCATGCCCAATCCCCAGGTCCATGCCCTGGCACGGCGTACTCAGTGCCGTGAATGAAATTCCGGAACATTCCACCGTGGTCTCGACGGTCGCACCGATGTCCCGCACGAATGTCACTTTGCCCAGCAACCGGTTACCCGCCGAGGCCTGGGGCGAGGACAGTTGCAGGTCTTCGGGGCGCACCAGCAACTTGATCTTCTCGCCAGCGATGACGCTCTGGCTGGCCGGCACGTCCAGCGTGTCCCCGCCCGGCAGCCCGACCCGTCCGTTACCCAGGGTGGTCGCCGGAAAAATGTTGCCTGAGCCGATGAAGTCGGCGACGAACTCATTGGCCGGGTGCCGATAGATCTCGATCGGCGTACCGACCTGTTGCACCCGATGTTCCCCCAGCACCACGACGATGTCGGCCATGGTCATGGCTTCGCGTTGATCGTGGGTCACCAAAATAGTGGTGATGTTCAACCGCTGTTGCAGTTGGCGGATTTCCACTTGCATCGACTCGCGCAGCTTGGCGTCCAGGGCCGACAGCGGTTCGTCCAGCAAGAGGATCTTCGGCCGGGCGGCAATGGCCCGGGCAATCGCCACGCGCTGGCGTTGGCCGCCGGACAGTTTCGCCACGGGCCGGTCGATCATCGCCTGGAGCTGGATCAGTTCCAGCAACTCCACCACCCGCGCTTGTTGCTCGGCCTTGCCCACGCCCCGCAGCTTCAGCGGATAGGCGATGTTCTCGCCGACGGTCATGTGGGGAAACAGCGCCAGCGATTGAAACACCATGCCGAAGTTGCGCAGGTGCGCCGGGGTATGGCCGATGTCTTGCCCATCCAGGCGGATTTCACCACCGCTGAGGCTTTCCAGGCCGGCGATCATGCGCAGCAAGGTGGTCTTGCCACAGCCTGAAGGCCCGAGGAAACACACCAGTTTGCCCTCGGGCAAATGCAGGTTCACGTCCGTGACCGCGCAGGCCGAGCCGTAATGTTTCTCGACGTTTTCCAGTATCAGTCCAGTCATGTCTTCACCTTGAAATCAAAAGGAAACGCCGCCCTCGCCCACCAGCTTCTCCAACGCCCAGATCAGCACGAAGTCGATCAGCACGATGAGCACGGCAAACGAGAAAACGGTGGGGTCCAGCGACGATACGGTACGGCTGTACATCCAGATCGGCACGGTCATGACATCGATGGTGTAGAGGAAATAGGTCACGGTGAATTCGTTGAACGAGACAATGAACGCCAGCAGCATCCCGGCGAGAATCCCCGACTTCATCAATGGCACCACCACGTCGACGATGGCCCGCCGCGGTGTCGCCCCGAGCATTCGCGCGGCTTCTTCGACTTCGCTGCCGATACCAAGCATGGCGGCGGTGCAGTTCTTCACCACGAACGGCAAGGCGAGGATCACGTGGGCAATGACCAGCCGCGAGGTGGTCATCTGGAACGGCAGGCTGTCGAACACCAACAGCAGCGCCAACCCCAGCACCACCATGGGAAACACCAGCGGCAGCGACATCAATTGCAACGCCACGGCCTTGCCCCGGAATTCGCAACGGGTCAGCGCGTAGGCCGCCGGCACGGCGATCAGCGTGGCGAAAATCATCGTCAGGCAGGCCACCAACAAACTGGTGCCCATGGCCTGGCCCAGGCTCAGCACATCGCTGGCATCCGGCGATACGAAGGTGTGCCAGGCCGCCCGGTACCATTGCAGGCTGTAGCTGCTCGGCGGAAAGTCCAGGTTCGCGGCGCCGCTGAAGGACATGACGATCATGGTCAGGATCGGCAGCACCGCCAGCAACAGGATGAAACCCGACAGCAGCCCCACTGCGCGCCCGGTTTCACCGGGCAACAGCGACTGGCGTTTTTTGCTCAACGCGGTCATTGAGAAGCCTCCAGCATCCGCCGACGACGGCCGGTGAAATATTCGGACAGGGTCATGATCATCAACGTGGTGACAATCAGCACCACCCCGGCGGCGGACGCAGCGGGCCAGTTCATCAACGGGGCAATCTGATCGTGGACCATCACCGCCAGCATCGGCACCCGCCGGCCGCCCAACAGCAGCGGCACGACAAAGCTGCTGGCGTTGTAGGCAAACACCAGCGTCGCGCCGGTGATGATGCCCGGCAGGCTCATGGGCAGCACCACTTGGCGAAACACCTGGAAGCGGCTGGCGCCGAGGGTGGCGGCGGCCTCTTCATAGCTGCGGGCCACACCACGCATGGCGCTGGCGATGGGCAGCACGGCCAGTGGAAATGCCGTCTGGACCAGGCCCATCAACACACCATTCTGGTTGTACAGCAGCATGATCGGCCGCTTGATCAAACCCAGGCCCATGAGTGCCTGATTGAGCATGCCGGCAGGGCCGAGGATCACCAGCCAGCCATAGCTTTGCAGCAGCAGGTTGACCAACAGTGGCAACAGCACCGCCGCCAGAAACACCCGCCGCAACAACGGCGAGGCCAGGCGCGACATGGTGTAGGCCACGGGGATCGCCAGCAGCACAGCAATCACTGCGCTGATCAATGCAAGGCGCAAGGTCAGCAGCAGGGACTTGAGGTAATAAGGCTCCAGCAACTGCTCGTAGCTGGCGAGGCTGAACCCACTCCACTCCGCGCCCTTGGTGCCGACGCTCATGCGCAGCACCAACAGACTGGCAGCGATCAGCACACCGAGAAACAACATCGACGGCGACAGGAACAGCCAGGCTCGGCCGGTGGGTGAAATCTCCCGGGGTGGCCGCATGGGTGCGACGCGCTGGGGATGGGTTAACGGTTGGGGTTCCATGGCAAGATCTCGTCAGAGGAACACGACAGGACAAACACAATTTCAAAACAACCCACTTCCCTGTGGAGCGAGCTTGCTCGCGAAGGCGGCAGCATCGTCAACATCTCCTTCAACTGACCTACCGCTATCGCGAGCAAGCTGGCTCCCACACTGGATCTCGGGTGGTCACAGAGGCCGCGTCCCCCTCAATTCCCTAGGCTGGGCAGGCGGTGTGCAGCGCTTGTTTCAGGAAGAGAAGATTTCCGTGTACCGGCGAATCCATTGGTCATGCACCGTCGCCAGGAAGGCGTTGTCATGCATGATCGCTTTGTCGGCGATTTGCTCCGGCGTGAGGATGTAGGGGCTCTTGCGCGCTTCGCTGGAGATGATGGCCTTGGCGTTGACCGGGCCGTTGAAGATGTCTTCGGCCATCTTGCCCTGCACCAGCGGGTCGAGGGAGTGGTCGATGAAGGCGTAGGCCAGGTCGGTGTCACCCGGGCGGTTTTTTGGCATGACCGAGAGCATCAGGTCGGTGTAGAAGCCTTCCTTCATGCCGAATGTCGCCCCCAGGCTGTAGGCCGGATCGCGGATCTGCTTGGGAAAGAACGCCGGCGCGTACAAGCCGCCCATGTCCAGGGAACCGGTGCGGAACAGCTCGGCGATCTGGTTCGGGTTTTCCCCCAGGGTCACCACCCGGTCCTTGAGCTCGGCGAGTTTCTTGAAGCCGGGTTCGATGTTGTGTTCGTCACCACCGGCCAGCTTGGCGGCGATGATGATCAGGTCCATGGCCTCGGTCCAGTTCGGCGGCGGCAGGAAAATGTTCGGCGCCAGTTCCGCGTCCCACAGCGCAGCGTAACTGTCCGGCGCCTGATTCAAGGTCCGGGTGCTGTAGACCAGGCTGTTGCACCACAGCAGGTAACCGATGCCATGGCCGCCAGCGCCGGTGCGGTATTGTGCCGGCACGTCCGCCAGGTTGGGGATGCGGTTGAGGTCGGGCTTTTCCAGCAGCCCGGCGACGGCCAAGCCCTCGGCGCCGACACCGGCCAGGGTGATGATGTCGTACTGCGGCCGGTCGCCACCGGCCTTGAGCTTGGCCACCATCTCCGAGGTACTGCCGGTGCGGTCGGCAATGACCTTGGCCCCGGTCTTGGCCTCGAAAGTGGCGGCGATGTTGCGCAGCGCCGCCAGCCCGGTGTCATCGGACCAGGTCAGCAGGCGCAGGGTCTTGCCGACGAACCGCGTGTCACTGGCCCGCGCACTGATGAACGGCATGCTCATGGCCGCCGCTGCAACCGAAACCACACTTGCAGTCTTGATGAATTGACGTCTGTTCAGATCATGCTCGCCCATGAGGACTCCCTTTATTCTTTTAAGTATGAGGTGGGTAAAAACCGTTGTGCCCGCACCGTTCGGCGTCGACGAAAGCCCCGTATTGCCTGGGCTTTGCCGCCACCTGCGGCCATCCTGAGGTTGTGCAAAATCCCTGACTATCGAAAAAAACTCATTGGAGCCATGTCCTTGGCGCATGCCTTTTTTCGAGGCATGCATGACCTGAAAACGTGCCGTCAGATCGCCCGGACCACATGCTTGATTTCCTGGAACGCGGCCAATCCCCAAGGTCCCAACTCGCGGCCCAGGCTGCTCTGCTTGTACCCTCCCCACGCCGCCTGGGGAAAAATCACCTGGGGCGCGTTGATCCACACCAGCCCGGCCTGCAACGCGTCGGCCACCTGCCCGGCGGCTTCGGCATCGCGGCTGACCACGCTGGCCACCAGACCGAAACGGCTGTCGTTGGCCAGGGCGATGGCCTGCGCCTGACTGCTGAAACGGCGTACGCACACCACTGGCCCGAAGATCTCTTCGCACCAAAGCGCACTGTCGAGGGGCACGTCAGTGAAGATTGTCGGCTGTAGAAAAAAGCCGCGCGGCAGGTGCGCCGGTCGCTGGCCGCCGCACACCAGGGTCGCTCCGGTGCTCAGGCCTCGGTCGATGTGCCCCAGCACCCGCTGGTATTGCGCCTGGTTGACCAGTGTCCCCATCTCCACGTCCGGATCGAACGGATCGGCCACGCGGATCGCTTCGGCACGGGCCTTGAGCCGGCGCAGGAATTCATCGGCCAGCTCATCGGCCACCAGCACGCGGCTGGTGGCCGAACACATCTGTCCGGCATTGAAGAAAGCGCCGCCACAGGCCAGCTCCACCGCCAGGTCCAGGTCGGCATCCGCCAGTACCAGCAGGGACGATTTACCGCCCAGCTCCAGGCTCACGCCCTTCACCGTTTCCGCCGCCCGTTGCATCACTTGCACGCCCACCGCGTTGCTGCCGGTGAAGGAGATCTTCGCCACGCGCGGGTCCGCCGCCAGCGGCGCGCCCACTGCCAAGCCGGTGCCGCAGACCAGGTTGAACACCCCGTGGGGCAAGCCGGATTCGGCGATGATCGACGCCAGCGCAAGCTCGGGCAACGGTGTGACCTCCGAGGGCTTGAGCACCACGCAGCAGCCGGCAGCCAATGCCGGGGCGAGTTTCCAGGCCGTGGTGACCATCGGGAAATTCCACGGCACGATCAAGCCGACCACGCCGCACGGTTCGCGGCGCAGGCGTGCGCTGAAATCAGCACTGGGCAATGCCAGCGGACTGTCTTGCCGAGCGTCCAGGCCTTCGGCCAACTCGGCGTAATACTCGAAAGTGGCGACCACATCGTCGACATCGATGGCCGCTTCGAACAACGGTTTGCCGTTGTTGCTCGATTGCAATTGCATCAACCGCTCGCGGCCTGCCTGCACGCCGGCGGCAATCCGGCGCAGGATCGCGCCACGCTCGGCGCCGGTGGTGGTCGACCAGTGCGTGAAAGCCTGGGTCGCGGCGTTCAACGCCTGATCGACGGCGCGCTCACCACCGCCATGAACGGTGGTCAGCAGCGCTTCGGTCGCCGGGTTGATCACCCGCAGCGGTTGATCGCCGACCAACCACTCACCGTTGATGTACAGCCCGTCTTGCGTCGTAGGGAAATTCATTTCGACACCTGCGCCATCCAGGTTGCCTGGTCGATTTCTATCAGCGTCGGGCCCTGCCGGTCGCAAGCGGCGAGCAACGCGGCGTGCAGTTGCGCCACGCCGTCGATGGCTTGCGCAGCGCAGCCCAAAGCCCTAGCGACACCGATGAAATCCGGGGTGTAGATGTCCACGCCCACCGGTTCGATGGCGCGGTTGACCATGTATTTCTTGATCTCTTCGTAGCCCTGGTTATTCCACAGCAGCACGATCACTGGCGTGCGCGCCTCCACCGCGCTGGCCAGTTCCGGCAGGGTGAACTGCAACCCGCCATCGCCAATCAAACACACCACCGCCGGGCGGCCATGGCCCCGGTCCTTGCCACCAAGCCAGGCGCCAATGGCCGCCGGCAAGGCGTAGCCGAGGGTGCCGTAGCCGGTGGATGAATTGAACCAGCGGCGTGGCTGCTCCGGGTTGAAGGTCAGGTTGCCGGTGTACACCGGTTGGGTCGAATCGCCGACGAACACCGCCTCCGGCAGCGCTTGCAAGACGGTGTCGAGAAACAACGTCTGGGCGCGGGTCGCGGCGTCCCAACTGCCTTGAAGATCCGCGCGCAACCGGGCGGCACGCGTCGTGCCCCAATCGTCACGGCGCTCGGCCAAGGGCTGCTGGCTCAACGCATCGAGCACGGCCCGGGTGGCGACGCGAGCGTCGGCCACCAGCGCCAGGTGCGGCGGGTAGTTGCGCACGGTCTGGTCCGGGTCGATGTCGATGCGCAGCAACGCACCGGGAATCTCGAAGCCGCCGGCGAAGGTGATGTCGTAGTCGGTCTCGGCCAGCTCGGTGCCGATGGCCAGCACCACATCCGCTTCGGCCACCAACGCGCGGGTGGCGACCAGGCTCTGCGTGGAGCCGATCAGCAACGGATGCCGGGACGGCAACAGGCCCTTGGCATTGATGGTCAACGCCACGGGTGCGCCGAGACGTTCGGCCAGTTCAGTCAATTCGGCCGCCGCGTCGATGGCACCGCCGCCGGCCAGGATCAACGGCCGTTGAGCCGATGCCAGCTTTGCAGCCATTTGCGCCACGGCACTCGGCGCAGCACCGGCGCGGTTGATATTCACCGGCACACTGGCGAGCAAGGCATCGGCGTCTTCGACCAGCACGTCCAACGGAATTTCAATGTGCACCGGCCGCGGGCGCCCAGCCTGGAACACGGCGAACGCCCGGGCCAGCACACCGGGCAATTCAGCGGCGGACATCAGCGTGTGGGAAAACGCCGCGACACCGCCCACCAATCCAGCCTGGTTCGGCAGTTCATGCAACTTGCCGCGCCCGCCGCCCAACTGGTTGCGCGACTGCACGCTGGAGATCACCAGCATCGGGATCGAATCGGCGTAGGCCTGGCCCATGGCGGTGGTGATGTTGGTCATGCCGGGGCCGGTGATGATGAAACACACGCCGGGCTTGCCGCTGACCCGGGCGTAACCGTCGGCCATGAAACCTGCGCCCTGTTCATGACGCGGGGTCACATGGCGGATGTTGGAACGGGCCAGCCCGCGGTACAACTCGACGGTGTGCACGCCAGGAATGCCGAACACCTGCTCCACGCCATACGCGTGGAGTAACTTGACCAATACTTCGCCGCACGTCGCCATTGCCATTGCCTTTTTCTTGTCGTGTAAAGGGCCTCGCACGGCATGCGGCGGGACCCTTTTTCTGTCTTGGGAATGGCGTTATTGGAACGGTCCGACCATAGCGGCAACAATGGATAAAAAGTCATACTAGCCATGTCCTCACGTCATGGCTTGGATCCGAAATGAAACGACTTCCCCCGCTGCCGGCGCTGCACACATTTCTGATCACGGCCCAATGCTGCAATTTCACCCGGGCCGCCGAACAACTGCACATCACCCAAGGCGCGGTGAGCCGGCAGATCGCCGGGCTGGAAGATCATCTGGGTTATGCACTGTTCCAGCGCCAGGCACGCGGCCTGACCCTGACTGCCGAAGGCCAGGCGTGGCTACCCCGGGTGCAGCAGGTGTTCAGCCTGATCGGCGAAGCGGTTGAGCAGGTCGGCGAAAAACGCCAGACCCTGCAACTCAAGGCCCCGACCTGCGTGATGCGCTGGCTGCTGCCGCGCCTGTTGCAATGGCAGAAGGAACGGCCGGACGTGCCGGTGGAGTTGACCACCACGGTCAGGCACGGTGTGGATTTCCAGCGCGAAGCCTTCGACGCCGCGGTGGTCTATGGCCCACCACCCGACGCCTCGCTGGCGTGCGTGCATCTGTTCGATGAACAACTGACGCCCGTCTGCTCCCGCCCGGTCCTGGAAGGGCCGGTGCCGCTGCATGAACCCGCCGACCTGCAACAACACGTGCTGCTGCACCCCACCCGTGACGAGCGCGACTGGAACGCCTGGCTGAAGGCAGCCGATGTGCACTTGAGCAATGTCAGCAAGGGCCAGCATTTCGAAACCCTGGACCTGGCGATGTCCATGGCTTCCCAAGGCACGGGCGTGGCCATTGGCGACTGGTCGCTGATCGGTGATGACTTGAGCGCCGGCCGACTGGTGATGCCGTTCGAACTGAAGGTCAAGACCGGGCTGGGTTATCACTTGGTGCATCCGCACAAACCCGAGGTGTCAGGGCCGTTGCAGGCCTTGATGGGGTGGTTGGTGGAGCAGGCCAAGGCGCGGTAATTGCGTTGCCACCACCTCCTGTGGCGAGGGGATTTATCCCCGCTGGGTCGCGCAGCGACCCCAAAACCCGGCACCTCGGAGTACCAGACCGATCATGTTCGTCAGTTTTGGGGCTGCTTCGCCGCCCAGCGGGGATAAATCCCCTCGCCACAGAGACCCAGCAGATAAATACCCTCACCACAGAAAAGCGCCAGGCTTGAGCTAGAGCAGATTAGGCGCCTGCACCGGCTCGATCTGCGCCCAATGCGACGTGTCCTCGCGGTGCTGCTGCAGATACGGCAACACGGCACCCAGCAACGGTGCCTTGAATGCCTCCTGGAAACGATGGGCCAGGCCCGGGATCAGCTTCAACTGGCTGCCCTGGATATGCGCCGCCAAGTGCACGCCATGCATCACCGGCAGCAACGGGTCGGCGGTGCCGTGGACGACCAGGGTCGGCACGCGCAGTTGATCGAGCAGCGCCACCCGGCTTGGCTCGGCCATGATCGCCATGATCTGACGCTTTACGCCCTCGGGGTTGAAGGCCCGGTCATAGGCCTGCGCGGCCTGATGCAGCAGCGCCTCGCGGTCGTCGACCACCATCGGGCTGCCGAGGGCGGCCAGCAGATCGGCCTGCTGTTCCAGGGCCATTTCGCGATTCGGCGCACCGCGCCGCGACAGCAACTGCACCAGCGTGGCGCTGGGGGCGGGCAAGCCTTCGGCACCGGAACTGGTCATGATCAGGGTCAGGCTTTCGACCCGCCGCGGCGCCATGGCGGCCATGTGCTGGGCGATCATACCGCCCATGCTCACGCCCAATACATGGAAGCTTTGCACCTGCAAGGCATCCATCAACCCCAGCCCATCATCGGCCATGTCGGTCAAGGTATAAGGCGCGGCCACGGGCAAGCCGAGTTTGTAGCGCAGGGCTTCAAAGGCCAGGTTGGCGCTGCCGGGCGCCTGGCGCCAGGTGGACAGGCCGACGTCGCGGTTGTCGTAGCGAATCACCCGGAAACCTTGCTCGCACAGGGCGACCACCACTTCGTCCGGCCAATGGATCAACTGCCCACCCAGGCCCATCACCAGCAACAGCGCCGGATCCGAGGCCCGGCCAACGCTCTGGTAGGCCAGGCTCACCTGAGCCAGATCGACCCGTTGGGTCGCAACATTGATGTCACACCGAGAAGCCGCCATCGACGGCAGGCCGAAAAACAACGCGGCCAGGAAAATGAATACACGCATGAAGAAACACCGAAACGCAGAACCCCAGTAGAGCGCGAGTCTGATGAAGTTTGTTCAAGCGCGCTGCCACAGTTGCGTGACAGTTTGATGAAGATTGCCCAGTGGTGATGGTTGCCCGGTCAAGGGGAGCAATAAAACCGAATGCTACCCCTTGTGGCGAGGGGATTTATCCCCGCTGGGCTGCGAAGCAGCCCCAGAAAAAGCTGGACGCAATCCACCTGATACAACAGGGCGCCTGGCTTCAGGGCTGCTTCGCAGCCCAACGGGGATAAATCCCCTCGCCACAGGTTAACCATGTCCCCGGACCAAACAGTGCATGTCACAGGGGTGCAAATCTCGTAGGGCCTCAGGCCAACTGACTGCGCAACTGCCGCGCCGCCGCCACCATGTTCACCAGCGCCGCTTCCGTTTCCGGCCAGCCCCGGGTTTTCAACCCACAGTCGGGGTTGATCCACAACCGCTCGGCGGCGATCCGTTTTACCGCCTTGCTCATCAGCGCAACCATCTCGGCCGTGTCCGGCACCCGAGGCGAGTGGATGTCGTAGACACCCGGGCCGATGTCGTTCGGGTAGTCGAACGCCTCGAAAGCCTCCAGCAATTCCATGTCCGAACGCGAGGTCTCGATGGTGATGACATCGGCGTCCATGTCGGCGATGGCCTTGATCACATCGTTGAATTGGCTGTAGCACATGTGGGTATGGATCTGGGTTTCATCAGCCACCCCCGACGCGCACAAACGGAACGCGTCAACCGCCCAGTCCAGGTACTCCTGCCATTGCCCGCGACGCAGCGGCAACCCTTCGCGGAACGCCGCCTCGTCGATCTGCACAATCTTGATCCCGGCCTTTTCCAGGTCCAGCACTTCGTCCCGCAGGACCAGGGCCAGTTGTCGGGCCTGGACCTGGCGCGACACATCTTCGCGGGGGAACGACCACATCAGCATGGTCACGGGGCCGGTGAGCATGCCTTTCATGACCTTGTCGGTCAGGCTTTGCGCGTAGCGGATCCAGTCGACGGTCATGGCGCTCGGTCGACTGATGTCGCCATAGATGATCGCCGGTTTCACGCAGCGCGAACCGTAGCTCTGCACCCAACCGAAACGGGTGAAGACGTAGCCGTCCAGCTGCTCGGCGAAGTATTCCACCATGTCGTTGCGCTCGGCTTCACCGTGCACCAGCACGTCCAGGCCCAGGCGTTCCTGGATCTGCACGGCATGGCGGATCTCGGTGTGCATGGCGTCCTGATAGTCATTGGCCGACAGCTTGCCTTGCTTGTAGGCCTGGCGCGCCAGGCGAATCGCCGGAGTCTGCGGGAAGGAGCCGATGGTGGTGGTGGGAAAGGCCGGCAGTTTCAGACGGGCGCGCTGGCGTTCGATGCGCTTGGCAAACGGCGAACGCCGCTGACTGTCCTGTGGCCCGATTGCCGCCAGGCGCGCCTGGACCGCGGGTTTGTGAATGCGCGCCGAACGGACGCGACTGGCCTGCACCTCGCGGCTGTCGGCCAAGGCCTGTTGCACAGCGGGCGCGTGTGGATCATTCAGGGCATCGCGCAGCACCGCGACTTCACCACACTTCTGCACGGCAAAGGCCAGCCAGCTCTTGAGTTCCGGATCGAGGCGGTCTTCACGCTCCAGGTCCACCGGGCTGTGCAGCAGCGAGCATGAGGTGCTGACCCAGAGGTTGTCGCCAAAGCGCTCCTGGGCCGGTTGCAGCTGCGCCAGCGCCTGTTCCAGTTCACAGCGCCAGACATTGCGACCATTGACCAGGCCCACCGACAGAATCTTGTAGGTCGGCAGGCGGTCCAGCACCTGGCCCAGTTGTTCCGGGGCGCGCACCGCGTCGATGTGCAAGCCATCCACCGGCAGGCTCACCGCCAGGCCGAGGTTGTCTTGCAGGCCACTGAAATAGGTGGCCACGAGTTTTTTCAGCGGCGAGTACTGGAGGATGTGATAAGCCCGCTCGAAAGCGCTCTTCCAGGCTTGAGGCAGGTCGAGGGTGAGGATCGGTTCGTCGATCTGCACCCACTCCACGCCCTGGGCCTTGAGACGGTTGAGAATTTCCCCATAGATGGGCAGCAGGCGCTCCAGCAGGCCGAGCTTGTCGAACGCCTCGCCCTTGGCCTTGCCCAGCCACAAGTAGGTCAACGGGCCAATGATTACCGGTTTGACCTGATGACCCAAGGCATGGGCCTCGTCCACTTCATCGAACAACTGTTCCCAGCTCAGGGCGAAGGTCTGGTCGGCGGAAAACTCCGGGACCAGGTAGTGGTAGTTGGTGTCGAACCACTTGGTCAGCTCCTGGGCGTATTGCGCCTGGCCGTGGTCGGCCCCGCAGCAACTGGCCGTGGCGCCACGGGCCATGGCGAACAGGGTGTCGAGGGTCGGCCGGCCCTGGGCATTCAACGTGCTGTGGAAACGCTGTGGCACGACGCCCAGGGTCAGGGAGTGGCTGAGCACTTGGTCGTACCAGGCAAAGTCCCCGACGGGCAGCAGGTCGATGCCGGCGTCTTTCTGCAATTGCCAGTGCCGGGCCCGCAGTTCGCGACCCACCGCCTGCAACGCGGCCGGGGCCAGGTCACCTTTCCAGTAGGCTTCGAGGGCTTTTTTCAGTTCGCGGTCGGCGCCGATGCGGGGAAAACCGAGGGTGTGGGCCAGGGCCATGGTGTGCGTCCTCCTGTAAAAGATGGCGCCATTGTCGACAGCCGACCCTACATGAGACAAACTCAACCTTTTCGTGTTGATCACAAGTTTTACTCATGGAGCAACTCCGGTGCTTGAACTCCGTCACCTCAAGACCCTGCACGCCCTGCGCGAAGCCGACAGCCTGGTCGAAGCCGCCGAACGCCTGCACCTGACCCAGTCCGCCCTCTCCCACCAGTTCAAGGAACTGGAAGAGCGCCTGGGCATGCCGTTGTTCGTGCGCAAGACCAAGCCGGTACGGTTCACCAGCGCCGGCCTGCGCCTGTTGCAACTGGCCGATGCCGCCCTGCCCTTGCTGCGTGGCGCCGAACGGGACATCGCCCGCCTGGCTGGCGGCACCGCCGGACGGCTGCACATGGCCATCGAGTGCCATAGCTGCTTCCAGTGGTTGATGCCGACCATCGACCAATTCCGCGATGCCTGGCCGGAAGTCGAGCTGGACCTGGCCTCGGGCTTCGCTTTCGCGCCGTTGCCAGCCCTGGCCCGGGGCGACCTCGACCTGGTGGTGACCTCCGACCCGCTGGAGCTGGCCGGCATCACCTACGTGCCATTGTTCACCTACGAAGCGATGCTCGCCGTGGCCAACCAGCATCGACTGGCGGGCAAGCCCTACATCGTGCCCGAGGACCTGGTCAGCGAAACCCTGATCACCTACCCGGTGGAGCGCGACCGGCTGGACATTTTCACCCGCTTCCTGGAACCGGCCGACATCGAGCCGGCCCAGGTGCGCACCTCTGAACTGACGGTGATGATGATGCAACTGGTGGCCAGCGGTCGCGGCGTCTGCGGCATGCCGCACTGGGCCCTGCATGAATACAGCTCACGGGGTTACGTGAAGGCCAAGCGGCTGGGGGAGAAAGGCTTGTTTGCCACGCTCTATGCGGCGGTGCGCACCGACATGCTCGACGCGCCGTACATGCGCGACTTTTTGCTGACGGCCAAGGACACGTCGTTTTCCACGTTGGACGGGGTCAGTGCCGTTCGGTGAAGCGCATTCTTTTTGTGGCGAGGGGATTTATCCCCGTTGGGCTGCGAAGCGGCCCTAAAGCAGCGAACTCAATCTTCCTGACACCCCGAGTTGCCTGGTTTGGGGGCTGCTTCGCAGCCCAGCGGGGATAAATCCCCTCGCCACGAATAAAGCTCAGCAGTCATGGCCGGTTGTTTTACAGCTCGAGCCACATATGGATTTTGTCGAGGTACTCATCGTCCACGCAGATCGCCATCGGCTCAAGGCCATACAGGACGAAGCCACAACGCTGATAGAGCTTGACCGCCGGGCCGTTGCCGGCGGTGACGGTCAGTTGCACCAGGCGCAGGAAGGGATGACGCCGGGCTTCGGCGAGGGCGGCTTGGACCAGTTGGTAGCCGAGCCCACGATGGCGATGTTCATCGGCGACGTACATGCCGAACAGCAGCGCCTTGTGCCGGGCTTTTTCCCGGGGCTCCAGGGCCAGGCCGACAATGCCGACCAGCTCTTGCTCGACAAACGCCCCCAGCAGTACATCGAGCCGGCTGCCCAGGCGTGACTCCCACCAGTTGATAGGCAGCTTGGCCCGCTCGGTGACGCTGGAGGTGAAGGCCTGGGGATGCAGTGCGTATGCCTGGAGCATCAATTGGCGATACGCCTGGGCATCGCCGGCCCTCAACCGTCGGATGCTCACGCCGAACGCCGTTGCTCAAACATCAGGCGCAACGCCAGCGCACCGAGGACAAACCCCATGAAGTAGCGCTGCGCCGCCAGCCAGGTCGGGTTGTGGACGAACCATGAGGCAATGCCGGCAGCGAACAGGGCAATCAGCAGGTTGACGCTGAAACTGACGCTGATCTGGGTCAGGCCCAGGATAATGCTCTGGGTGAACAGCGAACCGTGTTCCGGGCTTATGAACTGCGGGAACACCGACAGGTAGAACACCGCGATCTTGGGGTTCAGGGCGCTGGTGAAAAAACCCATGGTGATCAACTTGCGCGTCGAGTCCGCTGGCAACTGCTGGGCCTCGAAGGGCGAACGCGCGCCCGGCTTGACCGCCTGCCAGGCCAGCCACAACAGGTACAGCGCACCGGCCCATTTCAATACTTCATAGGCCACGGGCACCGCCAGGAACACCGCCGTCAATCCGGCGGCCGCGGCAAACATGTGCACGAAGAACCCCGCCACCACCCCCAGCAGGGAGGTGACGCCGGCCTTGCGGCCCTGGCAGATCGAACGGGAGATCAGGTAGATCATGTTCGGGCCGGGCGTCAGTACCATCAGCAACGCGGCGGCGGCGAAAATCAACAGGTCCGGCAGTGGAATCATGAGCATCAGTCCTTGAGGCGTGAATCAGCAGGTGGCTAGAAGTGTCGCTCGATAAAACGGCAGGATCACCTCGCCTGTCAACGGCGCCAGCAAAAGATTGCTGGCGCCGGCCGGGTCGATCCAGCACACCTCTTCAATTTCGGCGGCCGGCGAAACCGGGGCGTCGATGCTCAGCAAAAATACCTCGGCCTGCACGACAAACCCCGGCTCGTTGGCCGCCGGAGCGCTAAACACGCCCAGGTAACGGGCCTGTGCCGGGGCGATCTGCAACCCAAGCTCCTCTTCCAGCTCCCGGGCCAGCGCCTGCACCGGTTGTTCATGGGCCTCGATCTTGCCACCCGGCTGCATGAATGCCCGGGTGCCGCGCTTGCGCACCAACAGGGTTCGCCCGTCCGGCCCGAGCAACAGGGCGGCGGCGATGCGGATGAGGGAAGTGGTCATGATGAGTCAAAGCCTTGGGCAGAAAAATGCCTGGGAGATTACAGACCACAGTGGCAGGGAGCAAAGCCTGGCCCCAGTTTCAGTCCCCACGCATCCCCTTGTGGGAGCGCAATGCTGTTCACTTAAGGCAGTAGATGAATCTGTGGCGAGGGGATTTATCCCCGCTGGTCTGCGAAGCAGCCCCAAAAAAGCTTCTGACATGACTTTTGCCTGACACACCAAGTGTTCAGGTTTGGGGGCTGCTTCGCAGCCCAGCGGGGATAAATCCCCTCGCCACAATGATTCAACCATCCTTAAGTGAACAGCAGTGCCTTGTGGGACCGATGGCGTCGTCCGATCCGCGTCACCCCAAAATCGGCTTCGGTGCCGAAGGGTCGGCCTGTTCTTCGGGGATCTTGACGAACACGCTGTACCGCGCGCCCTCCATCGCTTCGAAGGCAATGAGTTTTTCGATCAACGGCCCGCTCAGGATTTTGCCGGCGTTGAGCAGCAACATGCCGTTGTCGGCATTGAGGTTGCGCGCCAGGATCGTCCCCGCGGTCAACTCGCGCGTGGTGCAGACTTGTACCGTCGGGTCCGACAGGGTCACGTCTTCCAAGTACTCGCCGCAGGCCTTGATGAAATCCTCGACCATGTCCGGGTCGTACAGCTTGCCGGCGTACTTGCGGATGTAGACCAGTGCTTCGTCGCTGTTCATCTGCCGCTCCAGGATCAACCCGCGCTGCAGCTCGATGAAGTCCACCGCCAGTTTCAACAGCCGCGAACCGAACGGAATGGCCTCGCCCCTGAGGTGCTCGGGGAAGCCGCTACCGTCCCAACGCTCCTGGTGATGGCGAATGATCCGTGCCGCATCCTTCATCGGGTCCAGGGTCATCAGCAGCGATTCGCTCTGCTTCGGATAGGCCCGATAGAGCTCGAGTTCGTTGTGGTGCAGCATGTCGGCGGGCGTGACCATCATGTTGTCGGTCCAGCTCAGCTTGCCGATGTTGTAGAGCGCCGCGGCCATGGTCAGGTCGCGGTCGGTGGACTCATCGAGGAAATGCAGCCGGCTATAGACCCTGATCAATTCGATGATCTGCCGGTTGGTCTGCTTGGCCTTAGGCAGGCGCAGGTTGGCGATCAGCGAAAACACTTCGGTGCTGGTCACATAACTGCGCTTGAGCTCCTCGTAGGCCAAATCGAGCATGTCGGCGGTCTGCTGCAGCTCGGAGGTGCGCGACGCCACGCGTTTTTCCAGGGTGGCGTTAAGGGTCTTGAGTTGCTGGTTCTGCTCGCGGTTCAGCGCTTCGAGGCGCTGGCGCTCGCTTTCGGAATGCTGGTGAGCCAGGGCCTGGCGCAAGGCCTGCACCAGTTCCTCATCGTTCCAGGGCTTGCTGAGGTAGCGATAGAGCTGCCCCTCGTTGATGGCCTTGGTCATCATGTCCACATCGGCATAACCGGTGAGCAGGATGCGCAAGGTCGATGGGTACCGCTTGCGGATCTCGGCCAGCAGCGTGGCGCCATCCATGTTCGGCATACGCGCATCGGTCATCACCAGGTCGACCGGCCGCTCCTTGAGAATTTCCAGGGCCCTGGCACCACTGTCGGCCAGCAGGATCTCGTACGGCTGGCTGCGCAATAGCCGACGCAGGCTATTGAGGATCGACTCTTCGTCATCGACCAACAGCACCGTTGGCTTCCTTACCGGAACATCCGGCGATTGATCTTCCATTTGAAACCCCCCTCCTATTCACGACAACCGTTCTACCTTACCCCCGAAATACAGGCTAGTAGATTGCGAACATTTAGACACATTTGCCATCACTGACCGAGCGTATCCCGATGAGACGACTATGCTGTATCCCATGAAGGGCCAAGTACAGGCCGAATACTCATGCCAGCGAAAGGGATATCAGATGTTTCCAGGGTTCTATAGTCAGCATCAAAACGGTGCACGGCCATGAGCCTGCCGTTGGATAAAACTAATCGGCGAATCCTGATCGTCGACGACACGCCGACTATCCATGAGGATTTCCGCAAGATCCTCAGCCCCGAGGCGGGCACCCAAGACAGCCTGAGCAGCGCCGAAGAGGCCTTGTTCGGCTCGCCCGTGGCGGTTTCTGGTACGAGTTTCGTGCTCGATTCGGCATTCCAGGGCATGGAGGCCCTGAACAAGGTCGAAACGGCGCTGGCCCAGGGGCAACCTTTCGCCATGGCGTTCATCGACATGCGCATGCCGCCGGGCTGGGACGGCCTGGAAACCATCGAGCGGCTGTGGCGCGCCGACCCCAAGCTGCAAGTGGCCCTGTGCACCGCTTACTCGGACTATTCCTGGGAAGACATTGCCGATCGCCTTGAACTGGGCGACCGCCTGCTCATCCTGAAAAAACCCTTCGACGCCATCGAGATCCGCCAGATGGCCAGTACCCTGACCGTCAAATGGCAAATGACCGAAGACGCGGCGCTGAAAATGGACATGCTCGAGCGCGCAGTCGAGGAACGCACCCGCGAACTGGCCGACGCCAATATCATCGTGCAGAACAGCCCGACCATTCTCTATCGCCTGCGGGGCGAGCCGCCGTTCGCATTGATGTACATCTCCCACAACATCACCAAGTTCGGCCATTCCGCAGCGCAACTGACCAACTCGCCGGACTGGGCGCAAACCCTGATCCACCCCGACGACCAGGAGAAGGTCCATGAGGCCATGGTCCGCGTTCTGGACCGCGACACCGCGGGGGCGTCCATCGAGTTCCGCATGCGCACCGGCGACGACACGTACCGCTGGGTAGAGAACCGCTACATCCCGGTGCGCAACGAGCAAGGCCTGTTGCTGGAAATAGAAGGCATCATCCTCGACATTACCGAGCGCAAGCTGGCCGAAGAGAAAATCGCCCTGCTGGCCCGCACCGACGGCCTGACCGGGCTGGCCAACCGCGCCACCATGATAGAGCGCCTGCACCAGGCCTTCGCCGCCGCTCGTCGGGGTGCGGCGCCGTTTGCGATGTTCTACCTGGACCTGGACCACTTCAAACGGATCAACGACACCCTGGGTCACCCCATCGGCGACCTGCTGTTGCAGGAAGTCGCCGCACGGATCAAGGCCTGCACCCGGGAAAACGACGTGGTGGCGCGCCTGGGCGGCGACGAGTTCGCCCTCCTGCAACTGGACGTCCATGAAGCGACCCATTGCGCCGCGCTGGCGGGCAAGATCCGCGATGCGCTGGTGGCACCGTACTCCCTGGACGGCAACGACGTGCGGATCTCGGTGAGCATCGGCATCGCCCTGTACACCCCGCAGAGCCTGAGTGCCGACAGCCTGATGGCGCAATCCGACATGGCCCTGTACCGCTCCAAGGAAAAGGGCCGCAACCAGTACCATTTCCATAACGAGGAGATTAACCAGGAAGTCACCGACCGGGTCGCCCTGGCCAACGATCTGCGCCAAGCCATCGAAAACCAGGAACTGCACCTGCACTACCTGCCGGAAGTCGACCTCGGCACCGGCAAGATCCTCGGCATGGGCGTGCAAGTGCGCTGGAACCACCCCCAACGTGGCTGGCTGGAGCCGGCGGTCTTCATGCCCGCCGCCGAGAAAACCGGGATCATCATTGGCCTGGGGCATTGGGTGCTGGACCAGGCTTGCCAACAAATGCGCCAGTGGCGCGACCAGGGCATGGCGCCCCCGGTGATCGCCATCGACCTGTCCCTGACCCAGCTCAAGACCGGCCCGGAACTGATCTATGACGTGCTGCGCACCACTGCACGCTGGGAACTGGCGCCCTGGGACCTGCGCTTCGACGTCACCGAAGCCACCCTGGCCCAGACCAAGTGGACCCACAACGACGTGCTGCCGCGCCTCTGCGAGTTGGGCGTGCAGATCGCCATCGATGACTTCGGCACCGAGTACTCTTCGTTCGATTACCTCAAGACCTACCGGGTCAATCACCTCAAGCTCGCCCAGCGCTTCCTCGACAGCGCCAACGCCGATCCCGAGAATGCCACGACGTTGCGGGCGATCATCAACTTCGCCCGGGACGTGGGCATCGGGATCATTGCCGAGGGCGTCGAAACCCAGGAGCAACGCGCCACGCTGATGTCCAGCGGCGGCGCGATGCAGGCCCAGGGGCATTACTTCAGCACCGTGGTCGACAGCGGCCAGGCCGCCGAACTGCTCAAGGCCGGCACCATCGTTCCGGCGACAAACCACTGGACCCGACCAGCGAGCGAGCTATCGGAGAGCAATCCATGAACCCGATGTCGGTACCTGCCAACCGGCGAATCCTGGTGGTGGACGACACACCGGCGATCCACCAGGACTTTCGCAAGATCCTCAGCCCCAGCGCCGGCAGCGATGACTCACTGGACGACACCGAGAGCCTGCTGTTCGGTACCCCACAGGTCAGCCGGCTGCAATTCCAGATCGACTCGGCCTACCAGGGCGAAGAGGCGCTGGAACTGGTCAAGCGCGCCCAGGCCGAAGGCCAGCCCTATGCGCTGGTGTTCGCTGACATGCGCATGCCACCGGGCTGGGACGGCCTGCAAACCATCGAGCGGCTGTGGGAAGCCGATCCGCGCCTGCAAATCGCCCTGTGCACGGCGTTCTCGGATTACTCCTGGGAAACCATGTCCGAACGGATCGAGTTCGACGATCAGTTGCTGATCCTCAAGAAACCCTTCGACACCCTGGAAATCCGCCAGATGGCCAGCGCCATGACCTGGAAATGGCAGCTGGCCCAGGATGCGGCGAGGAAAATGCGCAGCCTGGAGCGCACGATCGAAGAACGCGTCCAGGAATTGCTCAAGGTATCCCACCTGCTGCAATACGACGTGCTCACCGAGTTGCCCAACAGCATGTTGCTGGGCGATCGCCTGACCCAGGCCATGGCCCAGTGTCGCCGGCACGATCGGCAGCTGGCGGTGATGTTCATCGGCCTGGACCGCTTCAAGCGCATCAATAACGCCCTGGGCCATCCCGTGGGCGATGAAATGCTCAAGCGAGTGGCCCGGGCACTGGCGACCGTGGTGCGTGAATCCGATTCGGTGTTTCGCTACGGTTCCGATGAGTTCGTGGTGGTGCTGGGAGACATCGTCGACCCGCAGCAGACCAAAGGTGTGGCCGACAAACTGCTGGCGGCCATCAGTTCCCCGCAACCCATCGACGGCCATGACCTGACCGTCACCGCGAGCCTGGGCATCAGCGTGTACCCCTCCGACGGTTTCGACGCCGTGGCGCTGATCAAGAAAGCCGAGACAGCGATGCGCAACGTCAAGGAAACCGGCCCCAACGACTACCGGTTTTTCACCGAAGACATGAACCGCCGGGCACGGCAGCAACAGACCATCGAATCCGGCCTGCGCCTGGGCCTGCAACGCAAGGAATTCGTGCTGCATTACCAACCCAAGCTCGACCTCAAGGGCGGCAAGGTGGTCGGTGTCGAGGCGCTGGTGCGCTGGAACAGGCCGGAACATGGCCTGGTCTACCCGGGGGACTTCATTCCGGTGGCCGAGGACAGTGGCTTGATCGTTCCGCTGAGCCAATGGGTACTCCAGGAAGCCTGCCAGCAGGCCTGCCGTTGGCAAGCCCAGGGCATGCGACCGCTGTGCCTGTCGGTGAACATCTCAGCCATCGATTTTCGCCAGCGCGGCTTCGTCGAAGGCATCGCCCGTACCCTCAAGGAAACCGGCCTGGACCCGACACAGTTGGAACTGGAGATCACCGAAAGTGTACTGATGCAGAACGTCGATACCACGGTAGCCATCCTCAAGGCCATCAAGCAGCTAGGCATTCGCCTGGCCATCGACGACTTCGGCACCGGCTATTCGAGCCTGAGCTACCTGCAGAAATTTCCGGTGGATGTGTTGAAGATCGACCAGTCGTTCGTCGGTGACCTGAGCATCGACAGCAACGACGCCAAGCTGGTGAGCACCATCATCAGCCTGGGCAAGAGCCTGAACCTGCACATCATTGCCGAAGGTGTGGAAACCCGCGAACAGTTGGAGTTTCTCAAGAAGCACCAATGCGAGGAGGTCCAGGGTTATTACTTCAGCAGGGCCGTCGAACCACAGGCCTTCGCCGACTGGATGACCGAGTGGGAAAAACGCCAGAACCCGTTTTCGTGAACACCTGAGTGTTATCAACCAAAGTTTCAAGGAAAGCATCCCATGGCGTTACATGGACTGATTCTGGCTCTCGGCCTGCTCGTGGGATCAAGCGTGACCGCTCACGCCGAGCCACTGGACGAGCCCCTCAAACCCTTGCCACCGGCTCCGGCCCTGGACCCCAAGCGCGTCCAACTGGGGCTGCGGCTGTTCAATGACCCGCGGCTGTCGGTCAACAACACCCTGTCCTGCGCCAGTTGCCATCGCCTGGACAAGGGCGGTGCCGACGACAAGCCGTTCTCCCTGGGCTTCGACGGCAAGCCGGTGGAGGTCAACACGCCGACCGTGTTCAATGCCGGCCTGAACTTCCACCAGTTCTGGGATGGTCGCGTCGACACGTTGGAAGAACAGGTCCACACAGTCGTGACCAGCCCGGTGGAAATGGGCAGCACCTGGGAATCGGTCGTCAAGCGCATCGCCGATGACCCCGGCTATGCCAAGGACTTCAAGGACGCGTATCCCGACGGCGTGACCAAGCCCAATATCCAGGGCGCACTGGCGGATTACGAGCGCACCTTGCAGACACCCAATTCGCGCTTCGACCAATACCTGCTGGGCAATACCGACATCCTCACGCCCCGGGAAAAGTTCGGTTACCAGCGCTTCAAGGAATACGGCTGCATCGCCTGCCACCAAGGCGTGAACATCGGCGGCAACATGTTCCAGAAGTTCGGGGTCATGGGCGACTACATCAAGGATCGGGGCAACCCTACCCGAGCCGACGAAGGACGCTTCAACATCACTGGCGATGAAGCCGACCGCCAGGTCTTCAAGGTGCCGAGCCTGCGCAATGTGGCCGTCACCGCCCCGTATTTCCATGACGCGTCGGCACCGACCCTGGAACGCGCGGTGGAGATCATGTTCAAGTACCAACTGGGGCGTGAGCCCCTCAAGAACGATACGACCCTGATCGTCGAGTTCCTCAAGACGCTGACCGGTGAATCGGAGGGCAAGCCCCTATGACCACTCTCCGTCGCCTCGGCCTTGCGTTCATCGGCCTGTTGCTGGCATCGGTCCTGCTGTTCATGTACATCAATTCAGGGGCCCAGCAGGCCGCCTCGTACATTGAGTCCCGGGACCTGATTCGCCTGCTCAAGCAGCAAGACGCCATCTGGGACAACGAAGTGCTCAAGTCGCGGATCGCCCTGACCCAAAACTACGATCCCCTGGTCACGCCCCTGCATGAAATGGCGCGCCTGTGGCAGCGTCTCGACGCCATCGAATCTGAGCCCGGACGCCACAAGCCGTCACTCTGGGAAGCCCAGCGCGACGAGTACCTCAAGGCGGTCAAGGAAAAAACCCGGTTGGTGGAACAGTTCAAATCCCACAACGCGGTGCTGCGCAACTCCATGGCCTTCCTGCCCGCCGCCGAGGACGACATCCAGGCCCAGTTCGCCCGGCTGGCCGACGCGCAGCGACTGCAACTGCAAAACGTCGCCATCGACACCTACGACCTGTTGCTCAGCAGCATGGAGTTCGCCCAGTTGAGCACCAGCGAGGTAGCCGCCGAAGTGCTGCTGGGCCTGAACCGGCTGGACATCAACAAGGAGCGCATGCCCCAGGGTCTTCAAGGCCCCGTTGACATCCTGAGCAGGCACATCGCGCTGATCCTGCGCGAGCAACCGCGGGTCAATGAGCTGTTAGCGGCCATCGAAGCGGTCCCCGTGTCCGGACACCTGGACACCATTACCGACCTGTTGGAGAAAGACCAGAGCAAAGCCGCGGCCAGGTACGAACGTAACCACGTCTACCTGCTGGTGTTCGCCACGTTCCTGGTCTTGATACTGATCTGGCTGGCGATCCGGCTGGTACGCAGCTTCGCCGAGATCAAAAGGGTCAACAACGCTCTGCAAGGCGCCAACGATGAACTGGAGCAGCGGGTTGAAGAACGGACCCGCCAGCTCAAGGACACCCAGAGCGAATTGATGGACACCGCCCGCCAGGCCGGCATGGCGGAAATCGCCACCAACGTGTTGCACAACGTCGGCAACGTCCTCAACAGCGTGAACATCTCCGCCGACCTGGTCAGCCGCAAACTGCGCAGTAGCAAGGCCCAGGGGCTGGGCAAGGCGATGCAATTGATCAACGAACACGCCGATGACCTCGGGCACTTTCTCACCGAGGACGCCAAAGGCAAGCTGCTGCCCGGTTACCTCAACCAACTGGTCGAGGCCATCGCGCTCGAGCAACAGGGCCTGACTGACGAACTGGCCCAGTTGAGCAAGAGTGTGGACCACATCAAGGACATCGTCTCCACCCAGCAATCCTATGCCGGGGCCAACAGCCTGCTGGAACCCTTGGTGGTCAGCGAACTGCTCGAAGATGCCTTGCGCATGAATTCGGGCGCCCTGACCCGTCACCATGTTACGGTGATCAAGGAATACGGCGATGTGCCGCGGATCATGGGTGACAAACACCGCTTGCTGTTGATCCTGATCAACCTGATCAGCAATGCCAAATACGCCATGGCGGGGGTTTCCAATCATGCGCGAAACATGACCCTGAAGGCTGCCGTCGTCGATGGCCAGACCCTGCAAATCAGCGTCAAGGACGAAGGCGAAGGTATCCCGGAGGAAAACATGACGCGCATCTTCGCCCACGGTTTTACCACGCGTAAGGAAGGCCACGGCTTTGGCCTGCACAGTTGCGCATTGGCGGCCATTGAAATGGAAGGCCGCCTCACCGCCCACAGTGAGGGGCCAGGCAGGGGGGCGACGTTCCAACTGCAACTGCCCCTGAAACTTGCAGAAGGTGAGCCATGAATAGCATGAGTAACCGCCGCATCCTGTTGATCGACGATACACCCGCCATTCATGAAGATTTCCGCAAGATCCTCACCCCGGAGGATGACAGCAACGCTGACTTGCTGGACATGGAAAGCGCGCTGTTCGGCGAAGCACCAAAACCTGCTGCCACCGTGTTCGAACTCGACTCGGCCTATGGCGGGATGGAAGGCCTGAACAAGTTGCTGGAGGCATCGGCAAAAGGGCGTCCTTATGCCCTGGCCTTTGTCGACATGCGCATGCCCGAAGGCTGGGATGGCGCCAAGACCATCGAAGAACTCTGGAAGCGCGACCCGCAGTTGCAAGTGGTGGTCTGCACCGCCTATTCGGATTATTCCTGGGATGAACTGCTCGACCGTCTGAACGGCCACGACCGTTTGCTGATCCTGAAAAAGCCGTTCGACAACATCGAAGTCCAGCAGATGGCCAACACCCTGACCACCAAATGGGAAATGACCTCCCGTGCGCAACTGAAAATGAACAAGCTCGAAGACCTGGTGGAACAACGCACCCAGGCGTTCAAACAGGCCAGCGAGCTGCTGCAAATGGAAATCGACGAACGCAAGATGCTGGAAACCCAACTGGTGCAATCGGAAAAGCTCGCCTCGCTGGGACAATTGGCGGCTGGGGTGGCCCACGAAATCAACAACCCGATCGGTTTCATTTCTTCCAACCTGGGTGCATTGGACGGCTACTTCGGCAAACTCCAGGAAATGCTCAGCGCCTACGGCAGCGCCGAGGGGGCCATCGCCTCGCCGGAACTGGTGGTGCAATTGCGCAAGCTGCGCGAACAGGTGGAGCTGGACTTTCTCGTCGAGGACATTCCCCTGCTGATCAAGGAATCCAAGGATGGCATTGGCCGGGTCGGGCAGATCGTCAAGGACCTGAAGGACTTCTCTCGCGTCGATTCCAGCCAGGAATGGCAGATGGCCAATTTGCAGCACGGCATGGATTCGACGTTGAACATCGTCGCCAATGAAATCAAATACAAGGCCGACGTGGTCAAGGAGTACACGCCGTTGCCGGAAGTGGAATGCCTGCCTTCGCAGATCAACCAGGTGATCATGAACCTGATCGTCAACGCTGCCCAAGCCATCGGCCCCGAGCGCGGCACCATCACCCTGCGCAACGGCGTTGGTGAAGAAACCGTATGGATCGAAGTCGCCGACAACGGCTCGGGCATCCCCCCCGATACCCTGCAGAAAATCTTCGACCCGTTCTTCACCACCAAACCCATCGGCCAGGGCACAGGGCTCGGGCTGTCGTTGTCCTACGGCATCGTGAAAAAACACAACGGCGAAATCACGGTACGCAGCGAAGTCGGCGTCGGCACCACCTTCCGCGTGGAATTACCGTTGCGGCAGATGAAGCAGGCGGGCTGACAGGCGCGGTGCAACCACGTTCTTGTGGAAGGGAATTCATCAATGGCAGGGAAGTTTACCTGTGGCAGGGAGTTTCCTGTGGCAGGGAGTTTCCTGTGGCGAGGGGATTTATCCCCGCTGGGCTGCGAAGCGGCCCCCTAACCAGGCAACTCGGTGCGCCAGGTAGATTGAGTTCGTTGCTTTAGGGGGCTGCTCCGCAGCCCAGCGGGGATAAATCCCCTCGCCACAGATCCCCTCACCACAGATAAGTGCCCTTCCCCACAGACCTCGTATTCCTGAGTACCATATCCCCCCATCAACCGCTCAACCCCAAGGAAACCGCATGAGCCTGTCGCTGCTGAGCCGTTACGCCTTCTTCGCCGGCTGTGTGATCTTCACCCTCGCCAGCCTGCCGTTCCTGCAACACGACTGGCTCTGGCCGATGGCACTGGTGACGGGGCTGTTAAGCCTGCTGGGGCTGTTCGACCTGCTGCAAAGCCGCCACGCCGTGCGGCGCAACTATCCGATCCTGGGCAACATCCGCTACCTGGTCGAAGGCATCCGCCCGGAGATCCGCCAGTACCTGCTCGAATCCGACAGCGATGCCCTACCCTTCTCCCGGGCCCAACGTTCGCTGGTGTACTCCCGGGCCAAGAACGAAAGCGCCGACAAACCCTTCGGCACCCTGATCGACGTTTACCAGACCGGCTTCGAATTCATCGGCCATTCCATGCGCCCGGCACCGTTGAGCGATCCCAACGGTTTTCGCGTGACGGTCGGCGGCCCGCAATGCACCCAGCCGTATTCAGCCTCGGTGTTCAACATCTCGGCGATGAGCTTCGGCTCCCTGAGCGCCAACGCGATCCGGGCGTTGAACCAAGGCGCCAAGTTGGGCAACTTCGCCCACGACACCGGTGAAGGCAGCATCAGCCCCTACCATCGCGAACACGGCGGCGACCTGACCTGGGAACTGGGCAGCGGTTATTTCGGCTGCCGCACCAGCGACGGGCGCTTCGACCCGGAGCGCTTCGCCGCCCAGGCGCAGAACCCGCAGGTGCGGATGATTGAAATCAAGATGAGCCAGGGCGCCAAACCCGGCCACGGCGGGATCCTGCCCAAGCACAAGGTCACCCGGGAAATCGCCGAGACCCGGGGCATCCTCATGGGCGAGGATTGTGTTTCTCCGTCACGCCACAGCGCGTTTTCCACGCCGATCGAACTGATGCAGTTCGTCCAGCAACTGCGCGAACTGTCCGGCGGCAAACCGGTGGGCTTCAAATTCTGCCTGGGCCACCCCTGGGAATTCATGGGCATCGCCAAGGCCATGCTGGAAACCGGAATCCTCCCCGATTTCATCGTGGTGGACGGCAAGGAAGGCGGCACGGGCGCGGCGCCAGTGGAATTCACCGACCACATCGGCGTGCCGCTGCGCGAGGGCCTGCTGTTCGTGCACAACACCCTGGTGGGCCTGAACCTGCGGGACAAGATCAAGCTCGGCGCCAGCGGCAAGATCGTCAGCGCCTTCGACATCGCCAGCGTCCTGGCCATCGGCGCCGACTGGGCCAACGCCGCGCGGGGCTTCATGTTCGCCATCGGCTGCATCCAGTCCCAAAGCTGCCACACCAACAAATGCCCCACCGGCGTCGCCACCCAGGACACCCTGCGCCAGCGCGCCCTGGTCGTCCCGGATAAAGCCCAACGGGTCTACAACTTCCACCGCAACACCCTCAAGGCCCTGGCCGAAATGCTCGCTGCCGCCGGGCTTGACCATCCTTCGCAACTGCAGCCCAAGCATTTGGTACGGCGGATGTCAGCGACTGAGATCAAGCTGTTTTCGCAGTTGCATGTGTTTTTGAAGCCGGGGGAATTGCTGACGGGTGAGGTGAATGGGGCGTTTTATTCGCGGATGTGGCAGATGGCGCGGGCGGATAGTTTTGAGCCGGAGAAAATAGTGGCGGCGTAACTATCGCCACCATCCCCTAATGTACCCTTCGGAACCTGTTAAATCTTTCATGACAATAAAATCACCTGACTCAGTGACATAAAATGAATAGAACTTCCTGTCTACCACCCGCCTGTAAGTCTTGCCCTCAGCCGTCGCCGCATCAAAAGCGGCGCGCCCCTCTGAAACCACATTATTAATACCGTACTGAGGTAAAGTATTTGGGCGGAGCACCATACTGGAGCTGCTCAAAAGGTAGCGCAACGCCGGCATATAATTTATGGCACCCTGCGCTTTGGGCAACCACTTCCCATTAATAGGGGGCTCAATATAATAAAGCACAGGGGAATTGAGAAATTCTTTTGTTGCAATAATGTCATAAGCTATAAACATTGCCATGGCCGTCTCAAGCTCTTTTTTTGCGATAAGAACTTGCCCATAGCCGTAACTAAACGAATACATCGCCAAAATTGGTATCACCAAAAGCATTCGCAACCCAGCACGCCCCAAAACTTCACGACTCATCAGCAGCAAAAAAAACAATACTACAGAAAACCCCAGATAGTTCCGCGCTTCCAAATTAGGATCCAGCACGAATAACATCGGACCGGGGACACAAACTATCAGCACAGGCGGTACGCATAGACAGGCCCCTAAAACTAAAATTTTTTCGCCCCTACCACCGGCCAGTGCTAAAACATTCTTAATGACTAGGACATATCCCACGCCGGCTACGATCACCATTAAAATAGAAAAAAATCCATTTCCGGCGTTGATCAACTCGAACACTTTTTCCATAGAGAACTTAAACTTTCTAACGACCTCTCCAAGCCAGTGCGAATCGAACTCTGCCAACGAACCGCGCCTATCGCTCATCAGTTTGAAAGCGGTAAAATAATAACCCCCCCCCCCCCAAAAAAGCTGTAAACCACGCAACCCAATTTCTCTCAACACTTCCTGCGCCGGCTTTCCATTTCTAACATTCCACAAACACTCCATACAGCACAACCCAATAAAAACTGTAATCACCAATTGATAAATACTTAGCAGCACCGCTATTAAAATAGCCGACACGCACCCTCGCAGGTAACTATTGCGAACATGACAGGTTATAGAAAAAATAGCAGCCACAACTGCTAACATCATACCCGGCCCATCATATTGAAAACTAATGTTACCTAAAAAAAAAGGATTACAAAGCAGTGGGAGCACCACGAGACACGCTGTCCACTCGGGGCGAGGAAAATACCATAACGTCAGCCTAGTCATCGCACATGCAAATGCAAAAGTAGCAATTAACAATGGAAGCGGGAAAATATTAATGGTTGCATTGTTAAACGCCATAAGCTTCGTAACCACTTCAGCCAGCACTCTGCCGTGAATTCTCCACCAGTCATCGATCGCCAATATTTCCCGCCAACTATCGTCTACATAGGCGTAATCGGCATGAACAATAGGGTATACGTACACAAAAGAAGCTACCGTAAAAAACAATAGCACCTCTTTTTTGCTAAGTACCTTCGTTATTCGCATAAGTTACTCGTGCAATCGCCAACAGTGCAGATAGATCTTTCATCTTGGTGCCTTGCCATTCCCTGTTGGCAAGCTTCCAAGCTAGACTGCGGTCCGATGCGGGTCTACTGTCAGAACTTACAGGTCAGCTACAGTCTTCGACGGACGGTCAATCACAGCTCAATGAAAAAGCCCCAGTCACTGACCGGGGCTTTCTTTTATATCGCGGTTAATTTACGACACTGACCGCACCGAGCCGTGGGTTTCGCCCGTCGGCTGCAACTTGAATACATAAAACAACACCGTCAACAACACCAGGAACGCCGGTCCGACATACAACGCCACCCGTGTATCAGGGAAGTACGCCATCAGCCCCACCACCAGCACCAAAAATGCCAACGCCAGGTACGAGCTGACCGGGTACAGCCACATCCGGTACTTCAAGGCCGCACGCTCCGAAGCACTCAAGCTTTTGCGGAATTTGAGCTGGGCCAGCAGGATCATTACCCAGGTCCAGATCGCGCCGAAGGTGGCGATGGAGGTCACCCAGACGAAGACCTTTTCCGGCACCAGGTAATTGAGCAGCACGCCCAGCAGCAACGCGGCGATGGACAACAGCAAGGCACGGCGCGGCACGCCGTTGGCCGAGGTGGTGGCAAAACCGGCCGGGGCCTGGCCATTCTGCGCCAGGCTGTAGAGCATCCGCCCGGTGCTGAAGATGCCGCCGTTACAGGACGACAGCGCGGCGGTGATCACCACGAAGTTGATGATGCCGGCAGCGGTCTTGATGCCCAGGCGCTCGAAGGTCATCACGAACGGGCTGCCCTGGGTGCCGATCTCGTTCCACGGGTAGATAGACAGGATCACGAACAGCGCGCCGACGTAGAACAGCAGGATCCGCCAGAACACCGAGCCGATGGCGTTGGGGATGGTTTTCTGTGGGTTCTTCGCCTCACCGGCGGTCAGGCCGATCATCTCCACGCCCAGGTAGGCGAACATCACCATTTGCAGGGACATCAGCACACCCTGCACGCCGTTGGGCATGAAACCGCCGTGGGTCCAGAGGTTGGAAATGCCCAAGGCCACGCCGTCGTTGCCGAACCCGAAGGCGATGATACCGACACCGCCGATGACCATGGCGATGATGGTGACGATCTTGATCAGGGCGAACCAGAATTCGAACTCACCGAAGGCCTTGACCGCGATCAGGTTGATCGACCCCATGCTGACCAAGGCGGCCAGGGCCCAGATCCAGCGGGGCACATCGGGGAACCAGATGCCCATGTACACCGCCACCGCGGTGATCTCCGCCACGCAGGTCACCAGCCACAGGAACCAGTAGTTCCAACCGGTCAGGAAGCCGGCCAGCGGGCCGAGGTAGTCCTGGGCATAGCGGCTGAACGAGCCGGCCACCGGGTTGTGCACGGCCATCTCGCCGAGGGCGCGCATGATCACCAGGATCGCCAGGCCGCCAATGATGTAGGACAGCATGATCGCCGGGCCGGCCATTTCAATGGCCTTGGCCGAGCCGAGGAACAGCCCGACACCGATGCAGGCGCCAAGCGCCATCAGGCGGATGTGCCGCTCACCGAGCTCACGTTTGAGCGGACCACCCTGAGCGGTCTCGCCATGGGGCAGATGATTGCCGACAGCCATAGGGATACAACCTCGTCTTGTTATTGGATTGACCACCGAGTCTCCAAAGCCGCAGGTCGATAAGCCTGCCACTTTGCCGAAACCGGTCTGTTTCGTGGACAGACCGTCCTGTGAACAGCGCCCTCAGGATCAGCGGGCCGTGCAGTATAAAAAGCCAGGGATAGAGAGATTCACTGTAAAACCGGGGAAATTCAGGGAGAAACCTCAGTAGAAACCGTGTTTCCGGAGATGCATTGTCTGGTATGACAGACACTTCCGAAAGCGCCGCCGAGTATTGCACAGGGAGGGTGCAGCGTCATGCCTGGGCGCGGGGCGATGGCTCTGGCACAAGGCTTTCAGGCATCGCAGCCCTGTAGTGAGGATTCCCCTGTGGCAAGGGGTTCACTTGTGGCAAGGGATACACCTGTGGCGAGGGGATTTATCCCCGCTGGGCTGCGCAGCAGCCCCCTACGGCATCCAGGTATGTCTGAAAGATCCAGTTGTCTGCATTGGGGTTGCTTCGCAACCCAACGGGGATAAATCCCCTCGCCACAGATAACCTCACCATCACAGATAACCTCACCATCACAGATAACCTCACCATCACAGATAACCTCACCATCACAGATAATCTCCCCCATCGCAGATTAAATCTTTATCAGACAAATCTCCTCACCACAGGGAATCCATGTTCCTCGGTCCAGAGGCGCTTCAAAGCCATGCAGTATCCCAGAGAGGGTAATCGCCAATACATTCCACCAGCCCAGCCCGTAGCGGATTATCAATGATGTAGTCGGCGAAGGGCCGCAGCTCTTCATTGTCACGAATCGCGCGATCATGGAAGCCGCTTTGCCAAAGCGGGCCAGAGGTTTTACTCATGTTATTGACGCGATGGGTGCATCGAGCTTTGGTGGCGCCGATGACAGGACTCAGATGGCCGTCGTGGAGTTGCAGCAACCAGTGAAAATGATCCGGCATCACCACCCAGGCTAAAGAGTTCACCAGACCAGAATCATGGGCGTATTTGAATTCTGTAACCAACAATCTTCCAACCTTCCAGTTGGAAAAAACAGGACGGCGCTGATGAGTAACGGCCGTCACCAGATAGGCGCGTCCCTGCTCCGAATAACGTCCTCGACGCAGGCGATGTGAATTGGGGCGTGGATGCATTCCTTACTTCCTTTAAGAGGGTTTGGATGCAGCGTAGCCATGCTGTTGGTTGATCGACGCTGAGAAGGTCGAGCGAATATTCCGAAGTGTTCGTAGTACTTGTGGCTAGGATATTTATCTGTGACAGGGGATGTGTCTGTGGCAGGAATGTATCTGTGACAAGACATTTATCTGTGCCAGGACATTTATCTGTGCCAGGACATTTATCTGTGCCAGGACATTTATCTGTGCCAGGACATTTATCTGTGGCGAGGGGATTTATCCCCGCTGGGCTGCGCAGCAGCCCCCAACTGCAACCCCGATATGCCTGGATAATCGCGTTGCCTGCATTGGGGCTGCTTCGCAGCCCAGCGGGGATAAATCCCCTCGCCACAGATAAATACCTCCTCACCCACAGATAAATACCTCCTCACCACAGATAAATCTCTCCTGGTCACAAAGGCCTTGCCACAAAGGGTTGCCACTGGCCATGACAGACCGCCACCCACAATTTCCCCTCCCCCCACGCCAACCACCGTCTAAGCTTCAAGCAAGTCCGATCAATCTGCGTGAATGGATCAGTCGACTATGGGCGCTTTGTGGCAAACCGATTCGAATGAACCTATGGTCCCGACTGAACGTATGGAAGAAGCGCCTTTACCTCAAAAAAAACGCCGCGCCCGGCATGGCTGGCGGGCGTTCTGGTTGTTGTTGCTGATTATCGTCGTGGTGGTCGGCTTGGCGGTGGCCAAGGAAATGCGCACCTCGCGCTTCCAGGCCCGGGAGATCAGCAAGTACGCCGCGTCGCTGAGCTATTCGGTGCAACCAGGGCCCAGCGATGCCATCATCTACCCGGGTGCAGGCCCGTTCGATCGGCGGTTGGGCTACAGCTCGCTGGGGGAATTTTTACCGCGGTTGCTCAAGCGCGACTACGTGATCCAGGCCCAGGCCCGTTTCTCACCGGCCTTGATGGATTACGTCGAAAAAGGCCTGTTCGTGCCCTACGCCGAAAAGATCCAGGCCGGGCTGACCATCACTGACTGCCGCGCCGCGCCGGTGTATCAGTTCAAGTATCCGCAGCAGTTGTACGCCAATTTCGATGCGATCCCACCGGTAGTGGTGCAAAGCCTGTTGTTCATCGAGAACCGTTTCCTGCTCGACCCCAAGCAGCCCTTGGCCAACCCGGCGGTAGACTGGCCGCGTTTCGCCATGGCGGCCTGGTCGCAAGTGGCCAAGCTGTTGAGCCTGCCAGGGCAATCCGCCGGCGGCAGCACGTTGGCGACGCAGTTGGAAAAATACCGTCACTCCCCCGAGGGCCTGACCGTGTCGGGCGGGGAGAAAATCCGCCAGATGATTTCCGCCAGCGTGCGGGCCTATCAGGCCGGCCCGCAAACCCTTGAGGCGCGGCAGCGGATCATCCGCGACTACCTCAACAGCGTACCGCTCTCGGCCGTGCCGGGGCACGGTGAAGTCCACGGCATGGCGGAGGGCTTGCGGGTTTGGTACGGCGCCGATTTCAAGCAGGCCAATGAACGCCTGTCCAGTGCCGCCAACGACCCCAAGAGCCTGGCGGAAAAAGGCCTGGCCCTGCGGGAAATGCTGTCGTTGATGATCGCCCAGCGCCGCCCGTCCCATTACCTGTCCAAGGGGCACGAAGAGCTGGCGCGCCTGACCGACAGCCATATCCGGCTGTTGGCGCAGAACGGCGTGATCGATGCGGCACTGTCGGAGGCGGCCCTGGCGAGCCAGGTCAGCTATCGCGACTGGGTCCAGGACCCGACCGTGCAACCCAACGAAACCAACAAAGGCATCAGCGCCGCCCGCAGTCGCCTCGCCACGCTGCTCAATCGCCCGCTGTACGACCTCGATCGCCTGGACCTCTCCGCCACCAGCACCTTGCAAAGCGACTTGCAGGCCCAGGCCACCGAGTACCTCAAGCGCTTGGCCGACCCGGCGTTCGCTGCCGAGATAGGCCTGATGGGCGAACGCTTGCTGACCCCCACCAGCACCACCCAGGTGCGCTACAGCTTCACCCTGCTGGAACTGACCCCCGACGGCTCGCGGGTACGGGTGCAAACCGACAGTACCGACCAACCCTTCGATATCAATGAAGGCAGCAAACTGGAACTGGGCTCCACCGCCAAGTTGCGAGTCCTCACCACGTACCTGCAAATCATTGCCGAGCTGCACGAGCGGTATGCCGAGCAGACCCCGGCGGCGTTGAAGAAGGCCGATATCGCCGAACAGGATCGCCTCTCGCGCTGGGCCGTCGACTATTTGATCCAGAACACCGACCGCAGCCTGCCGAAGATGCTGGAGGCGGCCCTGGACCGCACCTATTCCGCCAGCCCCGGCGAGGCGTTTTTCACCGGTGGCGGCCTGCACACCTTCCACAACTTCCGCAACGAGGACAACGGCCGCAACCCGACCCTGCGCGACGCCCTGCGCGAATCGATCAACCTGCCCTTTATTCGCCTGATGCGCGACCTGGTGCGCTACGCCACCTATGCCGGCCCCAATAACAGTTCCGAGCTGCTCAAGGACGATAAGGACCCGCGCCGCCAGGAATACCTGGCCCAGTTCGCCGACCGCGAAGGCACTTCGTTCCTGCTCAGGTTCTGGAAGAAGTATCAGAAAAAGGACACCAGCCAACGCCTGGAAACCTTCCTCGACGGCATGCGTCCCACGGCGATCCGCCTGGCGGCGGTGCACCGCTACTTCTTTCCCGGCGACAGCCAGGAAAGCTTCAACCTGTTCGTGCGCTCGCACCTCAAGTCGGTCAAGAACCCCGAGAAGCTCACCGACGAACGCCTGGAACGGCTCTACCAGAGCTACGGCCCCGGCGCCTATGACCTGCCGGACCAGGGTTTCATCGCCAAGGTCCATCCACTGGATTTATGGTTGATGGGCTACCTGCTGAATAACCCCGACGCCAAGTTCAGCCAGATCGTCAAGGCCAGCGAGTTCGAGCGTCAGGAGGTCTACAGCTGGCTGTTCAAGAGTCGGCACAAGAGCGCCCGCGACAGCCGTATCCGCACCATGCTGGAGATCGAAGCCTTCCTGGATATTCACCAGCGCTGGCAGAAAGTCGGCTACCCGTTCGATCACCTGGTGCCGTCGCTGGCCACCGCCATCGGCAGCTCCGGCGACCGCCCTGCCGCACTCGCCGAGCTGGTGGGTACCATCCTCAACGACGGCATCCGCCAACCGGCGCTGCGCGTCGACAGCCTGGACTTTGCCGTCAACACGCCCTACGAGACACGGCTGGTGAGCAACCCGGATAACGGCAAGCGCGTGATGCCAGTGGAAGTGGCCCGGGCCCTGCGCGGCGCGCTGTCCCAGGTGGTGGATGCCGGCACCGCGAAACGCGTGGCCGGCAGTTTCAAACTGGCCGACGGCACACCGCTGGCCATGGGCGGCAAGACCGGCACCGGCGACAACCGCATCGAAGCCATCGGCTCGGGTGGACGGGTGATCAGTTCCAAATCGATCAACCGCACCGCCACTTTTGTGTTCTACATCGGCGACAGCCATTTCGGCACCCTCACCGCCTTTGTCCCGGGGGCCTCGGCACAGAACTTCAAATTCACCTCGGCCTTGCCGGTGCAAGTGCTCAAGGGCATGGCGCCGTTTCTCTCGCCGTACTTGCAGCCGGGTAGCCATACCCAGTGCAAGCCGCTGGTGGCACGGCAATGAGTTACAGCAGTGTGGGGGCAGACACATGTGGCGAGGGAGCTTGCTCCCGCTGGGCTGCGTAGCAGCCCCCAACTGCAACCCCGGTATGCCTGGATAATCGAGTTGCCTGCATTGGGGCCGCTTCGCAGCCCAGCGGGAGCAAGCTCCCTCGCCACAGGGGTAGTGATCCGCCTGATGCGTCTGGGCTGCGATACGAAATAGCCTAGACCTCCGAATCCCAGATCACCGTCACATCGCCACTGTAATGCTTGGCCTCACCGGCCAGCATTTCCTCCACCTGGCTACGGCCCACTTCGAAATGCAGGGTGCCGGGCTTGCGGTCGACGTAGTGCCCCGGCTGGAACAACTCCGTCCCACTGCCGTCCCGATACAGCCGTCGGCGGTTGACCGGTTGGCCGGCGGCGTCCGTCAGGCCGTTGGGCAGGGTTACGCTGACATTCACCGGGACCATCTGGCCGGAACTGGGCGCCCAGAGCAGGCAGGTGTTGTTGGCCGCATCGGCGAACTGGCATTCCATGCGCATCTTGAAACGCGATGAAGCCGAGATATGGAAGGTCTGGTCACGAAACAACCGCGTCGGTTTTTGCCCCTGGTTCAGCCAGGCTTGCCAGCCGCCTTGGGGCTCGAGCACGACCTTGTTGCCGCCAGGAGGCACTTCGACTTTGAGGGTGTGTTCAACATCAAGTTTGAAATTGAGCGCGATTATTGAATCATTCGGGATCATCACATCGCCCATATCGAAGTCCTGCCCCGGACCAACACTATAAGTCAGTGAGCCCGTGTATTGGCCGGCCGACATCTTCAGCGGGTTGGGGGTACGCAGTTCATAGGCAAAATCCAGGTAACGGTAAGTCATACTGGGGATCAAGTAACGAGCTCTTTTGGCACATACACCCTCTACCGGGGTAGTCCAGAAAAAACCGTACCAATTAACGTGATATGGTGCATTACCGCCGAATCGACATGGCGAGGGCGCATTGACCCAACTAGAGCCCCATAACATGTTATGAGCCTTTAAAGCGTCAACACCTCCACCGACCAAGTCGGCTGCGTTAACAGGAAGTCGGTATTCCGAACCTATGCCGGACAAACGTATTTCAACGACTTCAGTTTCACCTGTACTTGCATGGGTTACTTGCAGCGAGCGCCAGCCAGCAGGCACTTTGAACATAGCACCTTGCCGAGCGTCCCCATGATTCGCCTCGATAGGAAGGGTCGAGCTGAAAGTGATAGGCAAGCGAATGCTGAACATCGTCTTACATTGATTTGGAAATGACGCGCAGTAACCCGTGGTCGGGGTGGTATTGCGAAATTTATTCTCTTGAGGCTTAGCTGGGTCCGGCCTGAAGACTGCAGTGATCTCCCGGGTCAGCGCATTGGCCGTCGGAATTGCTGTCAACAACAAGGCAAAAACCGTGGTTGCCCGACACAACAAAACACCGTGTTCGATAATGTTTGAACGACTCATAGTGACTCCAAATAAATTGCGACGGCGCGGTGGTATCGAAGGCCGGCCGTGTGGGACGAACTAACAGTCACCCGATATCCCTGTGGGGGCCACTAGACCTCCGAGTCCCAGATCACCGTCACATTGCCGCTGTAGTGCTTGGCCTCGCCGGCGAGCATTTCTTCCACCTGGCTACGGCCCACTTCGAAATGCAGCGTGCCCGGCTTGCGGTCGACGTAGTGCCCCGGCTGGAACAGTTCGGTACCACTGCCATCGAGATAGAGCCGGCGGCGATTGACGGGTTGGCCGGCGGCGTCCGTCAAGCCATTGGGCAGGCTCACGCTGACGTTCACCGGCACCAGTTGGCCGGAACTGGGCGCCCAGAGCAGGCAGGTGTTGTTGGCCGCATCGGCGAACTGGCATTCCATGCGCATCTTGAAACGCGATGAAGCCGAGATATGGAAGGTCTGGTCACGAAACAACCGCGTCGGTTTTTGCCCCTGGTTCAGCCAGGCTTGCCAGCCGCCTTGGGGCTCGAGCACGACCTTATTGCCGCCAGGAGGCACTTCGACTTTGAGGGTGTGTTGGACGTCGAGATTGAAATTGAGCGTGATAGCCGAATCGTTGGGGATCATCACATCACCCATGTCAATGTCCTGTCCCGGACCAACGCTATAGGTCAGCGACCCGGTGTATTGGCCGGACGACATCTTCAATGGGTTGGGTGTGCGCAGTTCGTAAGCAAAGTCCAGATAGCTGTAATTCATGCTGCCGAGAGGGATCAGGTAATTGGCCTTTTTTGCACATACGCCCTCCGTTGGCGTCTTCCAGAAAAAGCCATACCCCCTTTCGTTAGCCAATCCAACCCCGCTGTATCGACATGGCGAGGGCGCATATACCCAATCAAGGCCAGTCCATAACATTTGGTGGGCCCTTAAAACACTCACGCCTCCACCAACCAATTGGATCACAGTGCTATTGGGGAACGATTGTCTCGACCCAAAGCCGGCCCAGCGCACTTCAACGACTTCTATTTCGCCCGTCGCTGTATGGGTAACTTGTACTGGGCGCCAATTGGCAGGCACTTTAAACATCGCACCTTGCCGAGGATTTGCATGACCCGCCTCGATATCGCTGGTCCCATTGGCAGTAAGTGGCAATCGAATGCTGAACATACCGCTGATTTCACACTCCCGCGGGAGCGTGGCGCAGTACCCACTCACCGGCGTGGTATTGGTGAATTTGTTCTCTGTGGGTTTCGCAGGATCAGGCCGAAAACGAGCGCTGATTTCCTGGGTCAGGGCATTGGCCGTCGGCATGCCCGCAAGCAACAAGGCAAAAACCGTGACAGCCCTGCATAACGAAAGTCCGCGTCCGAGGGTGTTTGAATGACTCATAGTTACTCCAAATAAACTGCGACGGCGCGGTGGTATCGAAGGCCGGCCGTGGGTGGTGATCCAGCAAATCACCACATTCCCCTGTGGGATATGGGTGGTAAGCCGCTAGACCTCCGAATCCCAGATCACCGTGACATTGCCGCTGTAGTGCTTAGCGTCTCCCGCCAGCATTTCCTCCACCTGGCTACGGCCCACTTCGAAATGCAGCGTGCCCGGCTTGCGGTCGACGTAGTGCCCCGGCTGGAACAGTTCGGTACCACTGCCATCGAGATAGAGCCGGCGGCGATTGACGGGTTGGCCGGCAGCGTCCGTCAGGCCGTTGGGGAGGGTCACGCTGATGTCCACCGGTATCAAATAACCGGTGCTGGGTGCCCACAGCAGGCAGGTGTTGTCGCCGGCATCAGCGAACTGGCACTCCAGGCGCATCTTGAAACGCGACGAAGCCCAGAGATGGAAGGTCTGGTCACGGAACAAGCGCGTCGGCTTTTGTCCTTGGTTCAACCAGGCCTGCCAGCCGCCTTGGGGTTCGAGTACGACTTTGTTGCCGCCAGGAGGCACTTCGACTTTGAGCGTGTGTTGGACTTCGAGATTGAAATTGAGCGTCAGCAATGAATCGTTCGGCAACATGACATCGCCCATGTCAATGTCCTGCCCCGGCCCGACGGTATAGTTCAACGACCCCGTGTAGTGACCGGTCGACATTTTCAAAGGGTTAGGAGTACGCAATTCGTAGGCAAGGTCCATGTATACAACTTGGAGCCCCGGAATCAGGTATTTTGCCTGCTTCGCGCACGCAACATCTTGATGCGGCGCCAGCCAGAAAAAATAGAAACCGTTAAAGCCAGAGTGGGCTTCAACAGGAGTAGCTCTACACGGCTGGGGAGGCCTACTCCAATTACCACCCGCCCATAGCTTTCGGTGGGCCTCAAAGAGGCTCACTCCTCCCCCAACCAAGTCCATGGCACTCTCACTGAGTCGATACATCCCGCCCAAGCCGGCAATTCGTACTGAAACCTCTTCACTTTCACCCGTGGACGAATTAATGACCTGCATCGTCCGCCAATTGCCGGGAATTATGAACATGGCGCCTTGCCGGTTATCTGGGTGATTGGCCTGAATGGCACTGGACGAGGCAAAAGTAAGGGGAATGGTAAGACTGAATATATCCGCAGCCGCACAGTGTGCTGGCCAGTGATTACAAAATCCCGTAACCGGCGTGGTATTGACGAATTTGTTGTCCATGGGCTTCGCGGGATCAGGCCGAAAAACCGCGCTGATTTCCCTGGTAGCAGCATCGGCCGTCGCCAAACCTGCAAACAACCAGGCAAGCACCATGATCGCGCGGTACATCGAAACACCCCGTTTTAAGATTGCCGGATGACTCATATAAACCCGCTCCAATGAACTACGGCGCAATGGCATCAAACACCATGTGCACGGTGCCGAAGTAATCCCCTGGCGCATACTCCTCAGCCGTCTTGACGGCGATGATTTCCAACCCCACGCGCCGACCCGGCCGAGCCTCGGCGGCCGAGACTACCTGGGCCGAATCCAACGTCAGTTGGACGTTGTTGAACCGCACCTGCAGGTCAATGCGCTCCCGGCCATTGGACAGGTATGCCTCTTCGCCCAGGCGGGCACCAATGGCCCCGTTGATGTTCTTCACTTCGTAATTCGCCCGCAGCGGAAGCAGTCCCGAGGTCAAGGTGCTGAACAGCATCGGCTGTTCGCGCTCGACCAGTTGCGGGTCAACCGGCAACACATGGAATTCGGTGGTCGGGATGGTGACGAAGAGTTCGAACGTTTCCCGCTCCACCGCCCCCCACGCCGCAAGACTCGGCAGCGCCAGGGTGGTGAAGATCAGGGTGTGCAGCGATGTCTTGAACATGATGATTACCTGTGGCGTCAACGGCGATTCAGCGACGGCGCGCCGTCAGCCTTTGATCTCGATGGCTTTCTCGTCGCGGCCTTCGACCAGGTTGAAGCGATACTCACGGCCGGGCTCCTTGTCGAACGAAAAGGAGCGCCCAACCATGACGTGATGCTTCATGGTCGGCCGGCAATCGTTGTCTTTCTTCGCCGCACAGTCCTTGAATTCGTCGATCACCACCACGCTGTTGCCGTTATTGCGCAGCACATAACGGTTGGCGCTGTTATCGATGACCGTGTCGAAGCGGGTTTCCTTGGGCCGCACGAAAAACACCGTGCCAAAACCAGCCAGCACCTTGACCCCAGCCGCGATGCGCTCCTTCTTGTACTCCTCGCGCTCCTCGGCGCTGACCGCAAATTCGTCCTCGGCCTCTGGCACCACCGGTACGAAGCGAACCCGGAAGTAGCGTTCCTTGCTGCGCTCACCCATGAACAGCAGACGCGTCCCCTGCATACCGTTGGCCGGAACGATCATCCGCGCCGGGCTCGCCATCAGGCCGTTCTTGGCGAGCGCGCCTTCCTGATCTTGCAGCGCCACCTCCTGATAGCTGCCATCCTCGTTGTAGAGGATCTCCAGGATGTCGACCTTGACGAACGCGGTGGACGTCCCGCCGTTGAACACCCGCTTCATGTAGGTGCTCTTGTCGCCGTCGAGGTAGTCGTAGACCACCCCGACATTAATCTGCGGCCCGGCCTGGGCCACCGTGGAAACCAACGCCAAACCACACAGAGCCAAAAAACGCTTCATAACCAAAACCTCATCTATCGAAGGCGGCCGATGGCGACCGCTTCACGCAACACTGTTGTTAAAACCGTCAGGCTCAACCCGCCGCCTCGAGCTGATTGCCGTTGCCGGCCAGGGTGTCCGGCGTGCAGCGCAAATCACCGATCATCAACACATCGCCCTCGCTGCTGGCGTTGTCCGGGTCAAGGCGGAACTGGCAGAGCAAGTCGTTGCCGTAGCGCACCTCCAGCGTCGGCGAGCTGGCGTTCATTTCCATGGAGAAGAACCCGTCCACCTCGCTGACCCCACGGCTGGCGTGGTTGATCACGTGATGGCCCTTGAGCGGCTGGCCCTGCCCGTCCAGCAGGCGGCCGAGCACGGTCACGCTGCGCATGACGCTGACCTTGCGGTAGTCCACGCCGCCCTTGTTCAGGTGATAGCGGGTACGCGCCGGTTGGATGTTGGCCGCTGGCGGATGAAGACCGTCGAAGTCGAAGGTGACCAGACTGTTCTGGTAGGCCGTGATGGGCACGAAGTTGCGACCCGGGCGCAACGTGGTGTTACCGCCTGTGAGGTCGTCGGCGAGCAGGACGATGTCGTCCAGGTCAGTTTCCACGTCGACGATCATCCCCGCGCCGCCATTCTGCGGCAGGCCGGTGAAGGCGACTTTCCGGCCGCCCACGGCCACCGTACTGCTCAGGTTCAAGCCCCCGGTGAGGTTGCCGTTGTAGGAAGAACGCTGGACGAAACCGTCGCCATACAACGAATCGGTTTCGAAACTGGCCAGGCCCGACAACCCCATGCCGTAGGTGTCCGTCAGGGCCGTGGCGGACACGCTTTGCAGCACGTGGTCCTGCAGGTCCCGACGATAGGTCAGCGAAGCATTGTTGTCTCGGTCACCGTCCCGCGAGGTGCGGGTGCCGATGCTGCCCGACCAATACTCCCCCGGCCCGCCCAGGGCGACGCTGACGCTCAGGTCCAAGCCGCGATTACGCCGATCGGCGGTGCTCGAGGTGCCCGGGCGATCGAATACCGACAGCCGCCAGTTGGCATCGCTGCTGCCCAGCTTGCCGCGCTGGGTCCAACCCAGGTCCAGGCCGGCGCCCTCGACGTTGCCTTCGCTGTAGAACAGCCGCCCATTGACCGACGATTTGTTGCTCAACCGGTGGTTGACCGCCAGCGACGAGTTACTGGTCTGGCCGACGAACACGTTGCGCTGGCGGACTCGGGTGCCGTCCGGCAGGACTTCGTAGGTGTTGCGAGTGTCCAGCCAACTGCGGTTATGGCTGGCTACCACACTGCCCAGCCCATAACTGTACAGCGCTTGCAAGTCCATGCCGGTGCCGTATTGCTCGGTCTGGTAGACGTTGGCAAAGAGGCTGGTGTTGTTAGCCAGCGTCCAGTCCACCGAGGTGCCGTATTGCAGTTTGTCCTGCACCTGGCGCGTGGAAAGTCCCAGTACCACCCGTGGATGCAGCAGGTAATTAAGGCCAACCCCGGCGGTCATGAAGCCCGACGGCTGATCGTCCCAGTTGCTCAGCAACTTGCTTTCCCGCCCGGCGAACAGGTTGTAGCGCCAGCGATCGTCGGCGCTGCGCCAATTGTTGGGTTTGTAGACCAGTTCCTGAGTGGTGGCGGTGGTCTGTCCGTCCTCGATCAGCCGCACCTCCACTTCATAGATACCGCCAGGCAATGGCCGGGTGTCCAGGCTCTGCAAACCGGCGCTGACGGCCTGGGTGTTGATCAGCAGGCCGTTGCGGTATATCTCCACCGCAGCCTGACGGCTGGCGGTGACATAAATCGGATAGACACTGGGCTTGGGATTGTTGATGACCAGGCTGTCGGAACTGCCGTACATCACACCCACTGCGGTGTCCGGGTTGGCGCCGAACGAACGGATCTGCCGGTTCAGGCCATCGGAACCCGGCATGAAATAACCCAGGCGAAAAAAGCTGTCTTCCATTTCACGTTGGGTGAAGAGTTCATGGACCGCGTGATAGAGCTTGTCGTCCGGGCCACCCAGGCGCGAAAGCTGCAAGTCGAACGACTGGGTCCAGTTGCCCAGGCTGGAACTGGCGTTAAGGCCATAACGCCCGCCGGTGTCCTGCTCCTGGCCACCGTTGAGATTGAGTTGGTTATTGAAGATCAGGCCAAGGCTGCCCTCTTCTGGCTGGTCGTAAAAACGCTTCTCTGCACCGCCGCGTTCCACATTCTGAGTGAGGATCGACACCAGCGAATGTTCGAGGCTGTAATGCACCGCCAGGAGTCCCGACGTGCATCGGGTTTCGCAAGCCCCCAAGGGGCGCCCTTCTTTGAGCAGTTGTTCCCATTGCCCGCGATCGACAGCCGAGACCGGGCTGTCCTGGGTGTCGGTGAATTCAAGCAAGGTGATGCGATCATCCCGCGTCA
Organism: Pseudomonas sp. NFACC16-2; assembly: GCF_900119205.1. NCBI lineage: Bacteria > Pseudomonadati > Pseudomonadota > Gammaproteobacteria > Pseudomonadales > Pseudomonadaceae > Pseudomonas > Pseudomonas sp. NFACC16-2. The sequence goes on from NZ_FPIX01000018.1 coordinate 78,340, forward strand.
ACACCACCATGGCTTCGCCGAGGTACTGTTGATCGAGTTCTACACGAACCGCCAGAGGCACATCGAAAAAGTGGGCTTCAAACTCTTCCGGCAACCCCTTGGCCTGAGACAACAGACTTCTGGGCGTTGTACCGGGGGCAGTCGGCGCAGCCAATGCGCTCGCGCACAGCAATAGCGCGAGGGCACCCGCGATGGGTGTCATCGGAAACATCAACGGATTCTCATAATCAACGAACGATCAGGGCGTTTTCAGGTGCGGGCCGCCCGGCTAGGGAGCGCTGGACGGCCTGCAGCAATGCCCGTGCAATGAGGTGAAACTCATCGGGCATCGAACGGCATCACGGAGTAACGCGTGGCACCGCGTCGAAGATCACGGTGAAGTCAGCCGCGTATTGGCCCACTTGGGTATCGGTAGGGTTGGTCGAGGCCCTGATGAGCATGTCGGCCTGGGTGCCCGGAGTAGAGGCAGCATCGGTCACCACTTCCTGAGGGAACTCGGTAAGGGTGACATTGTTGAACTGAGTCAGCAGCGGAATGGCATCCGAACCGTTGGTCAGCGAAGGCTGGCCGCCCAAGATGTAAGCGTGAACCGAACCGTCGGTGTTCTTCACGTCATAGGTCTGGCGCAAAGAGCTCAGGGTATTGGTCACAGGGTTGTAGTTCATGACCTCATCCTTACCGAAGTCCGGATTACGCGGCAGTACATGGAACTGCTTGGTAGGAATGGTCGCGGTGATATGGATCGAGGAGCGCGCATCATCAGCGGCGAACGCCGCCGAAGAACCCAGGGCAGCAGCGACCAGAGCAGTACCGGATACGAATTGTTTGAGCATGTTGTTAACACCTGTTCTTGACATAAAGAGAAGGGTTGAAAGTTGCAGGCCAATAACCGCTTGGCCTGCCCCCTTCAACGCCGGGGCATGATCGGCTCTCTTTAATCAAAAATAAGCAGGCACTTTCCCATAAGCATGTAGTACTTCGTGCATATAGCACGAAGAAAAAGAAGCCATTTCTTATAAAGTTGAAGTTTGGCTGTCAGAAACAACCCACATTGCCAGCCTACACGCTACTCAATCATTACAAATGTATGCAGCCCGTATGCTTGTCACCCCGGGTCTAGAGCTTTCATGTAAGGTTTTTTCCGAACCCAAGTAAGACCTTGCGAATAAAAATACATCTTAGTTCCAGAAACTTATCAAAGATATATCTTTAAATAAAGATATATCTAAGTTTTATCTTATGCAGAATGGAGAGCGCGCATATGACAGTCACTTATTCCCTTCCCAAGAACGATGGACTTGAACAACCCACGGCAGTCCGTGAGCGTGGCAGCCGGGGTCCACGGGTCTTCGCCTCCGGCGATCTGAAGCTGCTGTTGCTGGCGCTGATTGCCGAACAGCCTTGCCATGGCTATGACCTGATCCGTCGGATCGAAAATATGTTCGACGGCGCCTACAGCCCCAGCCCCGGGGTGATCTACCCGACCCTGACCTTCCTGGAAATGAGCACGATGGTGACCTGCGGCGTCGAGGACGGGAAAAAATGCTACAGAGTGACCGACGCCGGACGTCTATCCCTTGAGGAGCAAGCCGTGGCGCTGGATGAGGTAAGGATGCGTATTGAAGCCAGCAAACGCGCCCTGCGCGGACAGGACCGCCCCGCACAAATCCATGAAGCGGTGTATAACCTGCGGCATGCGCTGCACAAGCACCCCGGGCATTGGACCCCGGAGGAGATCAAGCGGGTAAGCGACTTGCTCAACGACACCGCCAAAGCCATCATCGACGGCCTCGACCGTCCACCCGTTTCGGAGTCAACGCCATGACTGCAGTCGATCCAAACACCATTCACCGTGTCAATCACGAGGTCAAACGCCGTCGCCTGGAAGTCTTGCGGGTGCAGGACCTAACCCCGCGCATGCGCCGTATCACCGTCGGCGGACCGGAACTGGCCGGGTTCGTCAGCCTGGGCACGGATGATCACGTCAAGCTGTTTTTCCCGCAGAACGCTGAGGAACGGGCGGCGCTGGAAAGCCTCAACCTCAGCGCCGGCAAGGCCCAGGGCGCGCTGCCGCAAATGCGCGACTACACCCCGCGCCGCTATGACCTGGACACCCTGGAGATGGATATCGATTTCGTGCTCCACGGCGACGGCCCTGCCTCGACCTGGGCGTCCCAGGCAACGCCCGGGCAATACCTCGACATCGGTGGGCCACGGGGTTCGATGATCGTGCCGGACATCTTCGATAGCTACCTGCTGATCGGCGACGAAACCGCCCTCCCCGCCATCGCCCGCCGCCTCGAAGGCCTGGCGCCGAACCGGCGTGCCCTGGTGGTGGTGGAAGTGGAAAACGGCGCCGAGCAGCAGGTCCTCCAGAGCCCGGCGCAGGTGCATGTGATCTGGGTGCTGCGCGAAGGTCGCCAGGATAACTTGCTGACCACCGTGCAGCAGTTGGATATGCCCGGTGGCAAGCTCTACGCCTGGGTCGCCACCGAGAGCAAGGTGTCGCGGCAGATTCGCAAGGTGTTGCTGGACGAGAAAGGGTTGGATCAGGATTTCGTGAAGGCTGTAGGGTATTGGAAGGCGGAGGGGAGTGAAGAGGAATGAGCTATTGGCGGCGGCTAAACTACCCATTGAGCGACACAGAACTCCGTGGCGAGGGAGCTTGCTCCCGCTGGGCTGCGCAGCAGCCCCCCCTCTCAAAGACCACTCAATTAACCTGATCCACCGGGTTGCCTGGTTTGGGGCCGCTTCGCGCCCCAGCGGGAGCAAGCTCCCTCGCCACGGGGAATATCGCTATCCTTCAATATTTGGCACGACATTTCACCAGGTACCCCCATGCTCTTCCTGATCGCCTACATCGCCAGCGTCGTGCTGATCAACTTCGCGTTTTCCGCCGCGCCACACCTGGACATCATCTGGTCGGCCTGGGGCGGGCTGGTGTTTATCCTGCGGGACATGGTGCAGACCCGTTTCGGCCATGGTGCTATCGCGGCGATGCTGGTGGCTCTGGTGTTGTCCTATGTCACCTCGGATCCGACCATCGCCCTGGCCAGTGCCACGGCGTTTGCCGTGTCGGAGTGCATCGACTGGCTGGTGTTCACGATCACCAAACGCCCATTGCATGATCGGCTGTGGATCAGTTCGGCCCTGAGCATTCCATTGGACACGTTCATTTTCTTCGGTCTGATCGACGCCCTGACGCCTGCCGTGGTGATCACCGCCCTGCTCTCGAAATTCGCCGGGGTCACGGCTGTCTGGCTGATCATGGCCTGGCGTTTGCGCAAGCAAACCGTCACCACCTGAAGCCAAACCCCGCAGTTCATGTAAAATGCCGCGTTTTCTCCCCCACGGGAAGCTCGCCCGGCGTGCAACCCTCGACGACCGCTCCTGTTTGAGGACCTTCAGATGACCCGTATCGGAACTCCCTTGTCGCCCACCGCGACCCGCGTTTTGTTGTGTGGCAGCGGCGAGCTGGGCAAGGAAGTGGTAATCGAGCTGCAGCGCCTGGGCGTTGAAGTGATCGCCGTGGATCGCTACGCCAACGCGCCGGCCATGCAAGTGGCCCACCGCAGCCATGTGATCAACATGCTCGACGGCGCCGCCCTGCGGGCGGTGATCGAGGCCGAGAAGCCGCATTTCATCGTGCCGGAAATCGAAGCCATCGCCACTGCCACCCTGGTGGAACTGGAAGCCGAAGGCTTCACCGTGATCCCCACCGCCCGCGCCGCGCAGTTGACCATGAACCGCGAAGGCATCCGTCGCCTGGCCGCCGAAGAACTGGGCCTGCCGACCTCGCCGTATTTCTTCGCCGACACCGTGGAAGACTACCGCAAGGCCGTCGAAACCCTGGGCTTCCCGTGTGTGGTCAAGCCGGTGATGAGTTCCTCGGGCAAGGGGCAGAGTCTGCTGCGCAGTGCCGACGACGTGCAGAAAGCCTGGGACTATGCCCAGGAAGGCGGCCGTGCCGGCAAGGGCCGGGTGATCATCGAAGGCTTCATCGACTTCGACTACGAAATCACCTTGCTGACCGTGCGTCATGTCGGCGGTACCACGTTCTGTGCACCGGTCGGTCACCGTCAGGAGAAAGGCGACTACCAGGAGTCCTGGCAGCCGCAAGCCATGAGCCCGGTGGCCCTGGCTGAATCCGAGCGCGTCGCCAAGGCAGTGACCGAGGCCCTGGGTGGTCGCGGCCTGTTTGGCGTCGAGCTGTTCATCAAGGGTGACCAGGTGTGGTTCAGCGAAGTCTCGCCACGTCCGCACGACACAGGCCTGGTGACGCTGATTTCCCAGGACTTGTCGCAATTCGCCCTGCACGCCCGCGCCATTCTCGGCCTGCCGATTCCGTTGATCCGCCAGTTCGGCCCATCGGCTTCGGCGGTGATCCTGGTGGAAGGCCAGTCGACCCAGACCGCTTTCGCCAACCTCGGCGCCGCCCTGAGCGAGCCGGACACCGCCCTACGCCTGTTCGGCAAGCCGGAAGTCAACGGCCAGCGCCGCCTGGGCGTGGCCCTGGCCCGCGACGAATCCATCGAAGCGGCCCGCGCCAAGGCGACCCGAGCTTCGCAAGCCGTCAAGATCGAGTTGTAAAACCCGGGGCAAAATACAGCCCCCTGTGGAAAGTGGATTTATCTGAGGTAAGGGGGTTTGCCTGAGGTAAGGGGATTTATCTGTGGCGAGGGGATTTATCCCCGCTGGGCTGCGCAGCAGCCCCCCAAAGCAGTCCCCTCAATGTCTCTGATCCACCGAGTTGTCTGGTTTTAGGGCTGCTGCGCAGCCCAGCGGGGATAAATCCCCTCGCCACAAAAAGCCGGAGTGCAACCTCAACCTGAGTGAAATTGGCCAAAAAAAAAAAAGGCGACACCCGCCAAGGTGTCGCCTTTTTCATTGCCGCCGGTTGGGCTTAATCCGGCAGCTTGTAGGCAATCACATAATCACCCTGCTTGGTGCCCAGGGAACCGTGGCCGCCGGCGACGACCAGCACATATTGCTTGCCGTCCTTGCCGGTGTAGGTCATCGGCGTGGTCTGGGCGCCCGCTGGCAGGCGACCCTCCCACAGTTGCTTGCCGTTTTTCACGTCATAGGCACGCAGGTACTGGTCGAGGGTGCCACTGAGGAACGCCAGGCCGCTGCCAGTGGTGAACGTACCACCCAGGCTCGGAACACCCATGCTCAGCGGGATCGGTACTGGCGAGCTGTCGCGCACGGTGCCGTTCTTGTGTTTCCACAGGGTCTTGTTGTTGGTCAGGTCCACCGCCGCCACATAACCCCAGGCCGGCGCCTGGCAAGGCAGGCCCATCGGCGAGAGCAGCGCTTCGAGGATCACCCCATACGGCGCGCCTTTGTTCGGCTGTACGCCTTCGGTTTCGCTCTTGCGCCCCGGACCGCCAGCCACTTCGGCTGCTGGCACCAATTTGGACTTGAACGCCATGTAGCTCGGGTTGACGAAGGCGATCTGGCGCACCGGGTCCACCGAAATACCGCCCCAGTCGAACACACCGAAGTTACCCGGGTAAACGATTGAGCCTTGCAGCGACGGCGGCGTGTACATGCCGTCATAGCGCAGCGACTTGAAGTCGATCCGGCACAACATCTGGTCGAACGGGGTCACGCCCCACATGTCGCGTTCCTTGAGGACCGGCGGCACGAAGTTCAGGTCGGACATCGGTTGGGTCGGCGAGGTGTGGTCACCTTCCACCGCGCCTTGGGGTACCGGGATTTCCTTGATCGGGATGATCGGCTGGCCATTGCTGCGGTCCAGCACGTAGATGCTGCCCTGCTTGGTCGACGCCAATACAGCGGGTTTCACACCATCGGCGGTCTTCATGTCCATCAGGGTCGGTTGACCGCCGACGTCCATGTCCCACAGGTCGTGATGGGTGAACTGGAAGTACCAGCGCACCTTGCCGGTGGCGATGTCCAGGGCGGTCAGTCCAGCTGAATATTTTTCCGATTCCGGCGTACGCATGCCACCGAACTGGTCGGGGGTCTGGTTGCCCATCGGCAGGTAGAGCATGCCGAGTTTTTCATCGACGCTGAACATGGACCACATGTTCGGCGAATTGCGGGTGTAGGTCTTGCCCTCGGCAATCGGCGCGGTGTCGTCCGGGTTGCCGCTGTCCCAGTTCCACACCAGCTTGCCGGTGTGCACGTCGTAGGCACGGATCACACCGCTTGGTTCGTCGGTGGAGACGTTGTCGGTAACGTGGCCGCCGATCACCACCAGGTTCTGGGTGACCGCCGGTGGCGACGTGGAGTAGTAACCGCCGGCCGTGAAACCGCCGATGTTGGCAGTCAGGTCGACCTGGCCCTTGTCGCCGAAGTCTTCGCACATCTTGCCGGTGTCGGCGTTGAGGGCGATCAGGCGGGTGTCGGCGGTCGGCAGGAAGATCCGCCGCGGGCAGACGGTGCTGGCCGGTGTAGTGCTGGCGGTGCCGGTGGGACTCTGTTCGGCGGAGGCGTACACCGCGTCATCGTGGTAGGTCACGCCACGGCAGGTCATGTGGGCCCACCCCTTGAAGTTCTCCGCTTTTTGCGTGGAAAGCTTCGGATCGAAACGCCAGATTTCCTTACCGGTGTCAGGCTCCAGGGCAATCACCTGGCTGTGGGGCGTGCACACGTAAAGCATGCCGTTGACCTTCAGCGGGGTGTTTTCAGCGGTGGTCTCGCCAGGGTCGTTCGGTCCTGGCAGGTCGCCGGTACGATAGGTCCAGGCCGGCACCAGTTTGCTGACGTTCTCGGGGGTGATCTGCGCCAGTGGCGAATAGCGGTCACCGTGGGCGCTGCGCCCGTAGGAGTTCCAGTCGCCGTCCGGCATGGCCGGTGCGGTGTTGGCCATACCCGGCACGCTGTCACGATCCAGTTGGCCCTTGATCTCACCCGGGTTGGTGAACTGGCTGGCGAGGGCGGCGACACCGGCGATGACCACGGCGGCGCCCAATGCGCGGGTTCCGGTGGCCGAGGCATCGGCGGTCAACAGCGGGCGGCGGAACCACGGCAGCAGCATGACGATGCCCAGGGCAAACAACAGCGCCAGGCGCGGCACCAGTTGCCACCAATCCAGGCCCACTTCCCACAACGCCCACACGGTGCTGGCGAACAGCACCAGCGCGTACAGGCCCAGGGCCGCGCGGCGGGCCATGATCAACAGCACGCCAGTCAGCGCCAGGCCGATACCGGCCAGCAGGTAATACCACGAGCCGCCAAGCGTGCTCAGCTTGACTCCCCCGGCCAACAGGGCCAGGCCCATCAATAGAAGCAGAATGCCGAGCAAACTCGGTAGCAGACGGCTTCGACTCAAAGCACCCTCAGTGCTCATAGTGTGTTTCTCCGTGACGTTTAAGGAGTTCCGCGCAAGTAGTCACTGTAGATGACGATCTTGCAGGGGCATGGTTCAGTTGAAAAAAGCAAATTCGGTTGCCGCGCTCCCACAGAAATCCTGAAAGACAGCGCTGTCTTTCAAAATCTGAACACTGGGCGTTCTTTGATCTTTCAGCAGGATTGAGCTGGACGCAGAGCCTTCGGCACGCCAGAAGAAGCGTTTCAGCAAGCGGGCAAGGATAATGTCCTGTTCTCAATAGAGAAAGGGCTTTTGCTGACATGAATCATCTCGGATTCGGTAACAGTGCGCCTGGCGCTGGCGGCCATGATGAAGGCTATGCTTCCACCAAAGGGGCACCTCGGCTAAGGTGCGCGGCTTTACATCTTTAGCGCGAAGACCTCCCATGAGCGAACCCAACAACAACCCGCTGCACGGCGTGACGCTGGAGCAGATTCTCAACGTCCTGGTGCAGCACTATGAATGGTCGGGGCTGGCCGAGCGCATCGACATCCGTTGCTTCAAGAGCGACCCGAGCATCAAGTCGAGCCTGACCTTCCTGCGCAAGACGCCGTGGGCGCGGGAGAAAGTCGAGCGCCTGTACATCAAGTTGATGCGCACCAAGCGGCCGGTCTGAGCCGTGGGCAGTGCTCGGGGTCGTCACCTCACGCTGCGACAGCGTTTTGTCTCGGTGGCGGCACTGCTGGGCTGGGTGGGATTGAGCATCCAGTTGTATCTGATCCTGCTGGGTCGCTGGAAACTGGACGCGAGCCTGCTGGGCGGGCTGGTGAGTTTCTTCAGTTTCTTCACGGTCCTGACCAACACCCTGGTGGCCGTGGTGTTGACCTGGGAACTGACCCCTGGCGAATCGGCGGCCCGGCGCTGGTTCCTGCTGCCCAGCGTGCGCAGCGGCATCGCCGTGAGCATCGCCCTGGTCGGCCTGGCCTACAACCTGCTGCTGCGCCACCTCTGGCAACCCGAAGGCTGGCAGTTCGTGGCCGACGAATTACTGCACGACGTGGTGCCCTTGCTGTACATCGCCTATTGGTGGCTGTGGGTGCCCAAAGGTACCTTGCGCCTGGGTCACATCAAGCTGTGGGTGATCTACCCCTTGGTGTATTTCGCCTATGTCCTGCTGCGCGGGGATCTATTGGCGGCTTACCCCTACCCTTTCATCGATGTGGCGAACCTGGGTTATCCACAGGTGTTCATCAATGCCGGGGGGATATTGCTGGGGTTTGTCGGGATTGCGCTGGGGGTGGTGGGGTTGGATCGGTGGTTGGGGCGGCGGTCGCATTAAGCATTGCTGATGAATTCCTTGTGGCGAGGGGATTTATCCCCGCTGGGCTGCGCAGCAGCCCCTCTTGACAGCCTAAGTGTTTCCCCCGACAGACCTGGAAGCCTGATTTGGGGCTGCTTCGCAGCCCAGCGGGGATAAATCCCCTCGCCACAGGAGTTGTGTCTGAAATAAGGGATTCAAGACCTGGCTGGCAACATCCACACCAGCCCACTGGCCTTGGCCCGTTCATGACACAACGCCAAGACCCCACGGCGTTCCTCGTTGTCCATCCGACTCCAACGGGTGATCTCCGCCACGGTGCGCTGGCAACCGGTGCAGATGTCGTCATCGTCCAGCGCACAGATGTTCACGCAGGGCGAAGGCACCGGGCGTTCAGGGGCGCTCATGGTTCCTGCTCGAACAGGTCACGGGCGTAGCGCTGGGAATTGTGCACATAGTGCGCCGCACTGGCCTCGAGCATTTTCTTCTGGGCCTCGGTCAGTTCACGCACCACCTTGCCAGGCGAGCCCATCACCAGCGAACCGTCGGGAATTTCCTTGCCCTCGCCGATCAGCGAGTTGGCGCCGATGATGCAGTTCTTGCCGATCTTCGCGCCGTTGAGAATCACCGCGTTGATGCCGATGAGGCTGTAGTCGCCCACCGTGCAGCCGTGGAGCATGGCGTTGTGGCCGATGGTCACGCCGGTGCCGATGGTCAGCGGATAGCCCATGTCGGTGTGCATCACCGTGCCGTCCTGCACGTTGCTGTTCTTGCCGATCAGGATCAGTTCGTTGTCACCGCGCAGGACGGCGTTGAACCAGACGTTGGCGCCCTCTTCGAGGCGGACCTTGCCCACCAGCGTGGCGTTGGGCGCAACCCAGCTCTGTGGGTGGGTTTCGACACGGGCATCGCCCAGGCGGTATTTCATGAGAGTCCTCGGGGCGTCAGGTATTGATGAAACTCTTGGGCGGTTTGTGCAGGTCGATTTCGGCGTCGTACAGCAGGTTGACCAATTCGACGATCATGATCGCCGTCAGGCCCCAGATCTTGAATTCACCAAACCGATAGCTGGGCACGTACCAACTGCGGCCCTGGTAATCGATCCGGTGCGTGTGTTCGCGCGGATCCTTGCGGAAAAACTCCAGCGGCACGCTGAATACCGCAGCGATCTCGGCATCGTTGGCCTGGTATTCGACGTAGTCCGGAATCACTCCGACATACGGCGTGACCTTGATGCCATGCAGGGAGATCAATGGGCTGAGCGGGCCAATCACTTCCACCAGGCCGGGCGGCAGGCCTATTTCTTCCTCGGCTTCGCGCAGGGCGGTGAAGATCAGGTCCGGGTCTTCCGGGTCGCGACGCCCGCCGGGGAACGCCACCTCGCCGCCATGGGTCGAGAGCCCGCTGGCGCGCAGGGTCAGTACCAGCTCCGGTTCATCGCTGCGGGTAATCGGCACCAGCACCGCGGCTTCAGGGAAACGTCGGTCAGCCTGCAGATCGTGCGGGGTATGGTTGCTTACTCGATGCAGTAGCTCGTCCAGCATGAGACTTCTCGATTTATTCGCTACCTTGCATCATGCACCAATCGTTCAAGCGGCCCAACCCCCGCACCGCGTCGTGTCGCGAAACGACAACTTGCCGCACCGGCCCACGCACGCCAAGATAGGCGCAGCATTCAGGAATCCAAGCATGAAATTCTGCAGCCAGTGCGGTAACCCGGTGACCCAGCGCATCCCCGAAGGCGACTCGCGCCTGCGTTTTGTTTGCGACACCTGCCACACCATCCATTACCAGAACCCCAACATCGTCGCCGGTTGCGTACCGACATGGGGCAGTAAAGTCTTGTTGTGCCGACGCGCCATCGAGCCAAGGCGTGGTTACTGGACGCTGCCGGCGGGCTTCATGGAGAACGGCGAGACGGTCGAACAGGCCGCCGTGCGCGAAACCGCCGAGGAAGCCTGCGCCCGCGTGCGAAATTTAAGCATCTATACCCTGATCGACGTACCGCATATCAGCCAAGTGCATGTATTCTTCCGCGCCGAGCTGGTGGACGAAGATTTCTCTGCCGGGCCTGAGAGCCTGGAGGTTAAACTGTTCGAAGAAGCGGATATTCCCTGGGATGAACTGGCGTTCCGCACGGTGGGCCGCACCCTGGAATATTTCTATGCGGACCGTCGGGGCGAAGATTACCCGGTGCGATCCGAATCGATCCCGCCGTTGGCTCAGCCTGCCAATACTTGAAAAACCAATATAGCCACAACACCTCTAGGGATATCGTTTCAATGCGCTGGTTGCTTGTCTTGTTCTGCTTGTCGTTCACTGCGATGTCCCAGGCCGCTGCGGTGGGAACCTACAACGGCAAGGTCATCGAAAAAGTGCTGGTGCTCAAGTCCGCCCATCAATTGCAATTGATCAACGACGGCAAGCCGCTCAAGAGCTATCGCATCTCCCTGGGCAAGGGCGCCAAGAAAGGCCCCAAGCTGATCGAAGGCGACAAGCGCACCCCTGAGGGTTTCTACTGGATCGACTGGCGCAAGACCAGCGACCGCTTCTATCTGTCGATGCACATTTCCTACCCCAACATCACCGACGCCGCCCGCGCCCGCCGTGAAGGCGTGGAACCGGGGGGCATGATCATGATCCACGGCACGCCTGATTCGGAAGAGAACCCTGAGCAGTTGTTCCATACGCTGGACTGGACAGATGGCTGCATCGCCATGCGCAACGTCGACATGCGCGAAGTCTGGAACCTGGTGCCGGATGGCACCATGATCGAGATTCGTCCGTAACCCCTCGCCACACCACTATTCCCCCCTGGCGAGGGAGCTTGCTCCCGCTGGGCTGCGCAGCAGACCCAAACAGCCAGCCTCAATCGACCTGACACACCGCGCTCGATCGTTCCCACGCTCCCGCGTGGGAATGCCGCCAGGGACGCTCTGCGTTCCGCTTCTGGGTTGCCAGGTTTTGGGGCCGCTTCGCGCCCCAGCGGGAGCAAGCTCCCTCGCCACAGGGGACGGTGTTGGTTTCACATCTTGCTACAAGTCCCGGAAGCGGAGCGCAACCGCCTTATCAGCTTTGATCTACCCTCAAAACTGATGCGGTGGCGCGATGCCCCGCAGAATTCATAGTGAGACGTGTCACGTCGAAGCATAGGCAGTCATGACGTATGTGATTCGACAGGGCTTCACCGTTCCAGATGGACATCAAATCATGACAACTCATAACAGTTTTATACGGACGACCGCGGTTGCGGTGGTGGCGTTGGCGGGTGTTTGGCAGTTGGGAGGCGACGCGTGGGGGGCCGGGGCGCCTGCGGAGGGTAAAGAGGAGCCGTGGTATCAAGCCTGGCTTCAGGTTACGGCGGATTCGAGCGTGCCGATTCGCGATACCAAGCCATTCTTGCAGTGGCGCACCGACATGGACGCGCTCTATCGCGGCGACACCACCGGTCAGGGCCTCGGGGCCTTCAGGGACGGTATCTTGCCCAAAGCCATAGGCTTTCCCGTGATCGATTGGATGTATGACTGGTGGGACCACGGGGCTGGAGTAGGAAAATCGATCTATAGCAGTACAACCCGTGATCAGGCTATCGCTCAGAGTTTCGCCCAGGAATGGGTGTACGAGATCAAAGCCCCCCATGGAATCGACCAGGATAAATCGGGAGGGGCAGTCAGCGAGCAGGAAATCAGTTTCCCTGGGGGAATCAAGCGTCAGTTCGTCAAGCAGGCATGCAAGAAGGATAATCTCTCCGATTGCGCCGCGAACCCGAACTACCGTGAACCGACCGGCCAAGAAAGCCCATCTGACGTTGCGGCCGTGACCATTGACTGGAGTCGGATAGCCCCCCCGGAAGGCATGCCATGGGTAAACACTAAAGACTCTCTATGGGCAGTCAGTTCTCCGATAGCCAACCCCGTACAGGGAGCGGATGCGCTTGCTAACGGATTACGAGGCAGGAACTCTATGGCTCCCAATTTGAGACTGGGGACCTCCCCGGAGGACAATATCTACACGAATTCGGCTGTTATAGCCTTCTATGAATACAATGACGCCAGGGTCTGGGCGATCACGGAAGCACAGAACGGCGGCTGGGTGTATGAAGTCAGACCCAACACCCCAGCGGTGGATCTGGCACGGCCAAATTTCGGCGGACGTAACGGCGCTGTCGCCTTCATCGGCGGTATCAAAGGCGGCCTATTGATGAACGCCCGCCGTTTCGAGAAAGGCGTGAGCCAACCGGTCGAGTGCATTGGCATCGAAAAAGAAGCGTGCCGGCTTGAGAACCTCCATCAATAATTCTCAAGGAATGAATCCCTCGCCACAAAACACCATCCCCCGTGGCGAGGGAGCTTGCTCCCACTGGGCTGCGCAGCAGCCCCAAAGCAGCCCGAACTCAATCGACCTGACACACCGCGCTCGATCGTTCCCACGCTCCCGCGTGGGAATGCCGCCAGGGACGCTCCGCGTTCCGCTTCTACAAGGTGACGCAGAGCGTCACGGGATGCATTCCCACGCGAGCAGCGACACCCAAAGGCTGGAGCCGCGCTTCCGAGGGACAACCCTAAAAACATGTCGGAAACTTCGGTGCGTCTGACAGACCGCAATTTCCGTGGCGAGGGAGCTTGCTCCCGCTGGGGCGCGAAGCGGCCCCAAATAATTCCCTCGCAACTCGGTGTGCCTGGCAGATCCAGGGGGCTGCTGCGCAGCCCAGCGGGAGCAAGCTCCCTCGCCACAGGGTTCGTGTACATAGATAAATCGGCTTCAAATAGCGCCCAATAAAAAACCCGCTGATTCAATCAGCGGGTTTTTTATTTCAGCGGCCAGCGGATCAGAAATCCTCCAACCGCCACACCTCATACGCCGGTGTCTCGTAGGGATGGCTCTGCTTCAACGCCGCCACCACCGCACGGATCAACTCATCGGCAACGACAAGCTCCACCTTCCACTCCTCGACCTGCTCGACCTGCCCCGCCTCGCCAATGAACGGCTGGCTGCCGTCCAAGGGGCGAAACTGGCCCAGGCCCAGCACCTGCCAGGCGCAGTGGTCATAGTCGCCGATACGCCCGCCACCGGCGGCGAATACGGCGCTTTTGACCACCTCCAAGTGGCTGGCCGGGACGAAGAAGCAGAGCTTGTACACCGCCTTAGTTCACCCAGACGCGGGCGTTGCGGAACATGCGCATCCAGGGTGCGTCTTCGTTCCAGTCGTCCGAACGCCACGAGTTCTGCACCGCGCGGAACACCCGCTCCGGGTGCGGCATCATGATCGTGACGCGGCCGTCGCGGCTGGTCAGGCCAGTGATCCCGCGCGGCGAGCCGTTCGGGTTGGCCGGGTAGGTTTCGGTGACTTTGCCGTGGTTGTCGACGAAACGCAGCGACACGCAACCGGACAGGTCGGCTTCGAGCAGGGCTTCTTCGCTTTCGAATTCGGCATGGCCTTCGCCGTGGGCGATGGCAATCGGCATGCGCGAACCGGCCATGCCCTGCAGGAAGATCGAGTTCGACTCCTGGACCTGGACCATCGCCACGCGCGCTTCGAACTGCTCGGAACGGTTACGCACGAAGTGCGGCCAGAACTCGCTGCCCGGGATCAGCTCGTGCAGGTTGGACATCATCTGGCAACCGTTGCACACGCCGAGGGTGAAGCTGTCGGTGCGCTCGAAGAAGCCCTGGAACGCGTCGCGGGCGCGGCTGTTGAACAACGCCGACTTGGCCCAGCCTTCACCGGCACCCAGCACGTCGCCGTAGGAGAAACCGCCACACGCCACCATGCCCTTGAAGTCGTTCAGGTCGACACGGCCGGCCAGGATGTCGCTCATGTGCACGTCGATCGCGCTGAAACCGGCACGGTCGAACGCCGCCGCCATTTCCACCTGACCGTTGACGCCCTGCTCGCGCAGGACCGCCACTTGTGGGCGAATGCCTTTCTTGATGTAGGGCGCGGCCACGTCGTGGTTGACGTCGTAGCTGAGCTTGGCGCTCAGGCCCGGGTTGTCTTCTTCCAGCAGTGCGTCGAATTCCTGCTCGGCGCAGTCGGCGTTGTCGCGCAGGCGCTGGATCTGGTAGCTGGTTTCCGCCCACTGGCGCTGCAACAGGCTGCGCTGGCCTTCGAAGACGGTGTCGCCGTTGAAGGTGATGTTGATATGGGCGTTGTTGATCGGCTGACCGATCACCGAGACGCAGTCGGCCAGGCCAGCCGCGCTGAACTGGGCGAGGATGTCCGGGGTGGCGTCCTGGCGAACCTGGATCACCGCACCCAGTTCTTCGTTGAACAGGATGGCCGGGATTTCAGCGGTGGACTCGGCAACGCTGTCGAGGGTCAAGCTCAGGCCGCAATGGCCGGCGAAAGCCATTTCCACCACGGTGGTCAGCAAACCACCATCAGAACGGTCATGGTAGGCCAGCAAGTGACCGTCGGCGTTGAGGCCCTGGATGACGGCGAAGAACGCCTTCAGATCTTCGGCATCATCGACGTCCGGCGCTTGCGAGCCGAGCTTGCCATGCACCTGGGCCAGGATCGAGGCGCCCATGCGGTTTTGGCCACGGCCCAGGTCGATCAGGATCAGGTCGGTGGTGCCCTTGTCCATGCGCAACTGCGGGGTCAGGGTCTGGCGGATGTCGGTGACCGGGGCGAAACCGGTCACGATCAGCGACAGCGGCGAGGTCACGCTCTTGTCCACGCCTTCGTCGTTCCAGCGCGTGGCCATGGACATGGAGTCCTTGCCCACCGGGATGGTGATACCCAGCTCCGGGCACAGCTCCATGCCGACGGCCTTGACGGTGTCGTACAGACGGGCGTCTTCACCCGGGTGGCCAGCGGCGGACATCCAGTTGGCCGACAGCTTGATGTCGGAGATCTTGCCGATGCGCGACGCCGCGATGTTGGTCAGGGTCTCGCCAATCGCCATGCGGCCCGACGCCGGAGCGTCCAGCAGTGCCAGCGGCGTACGCTCGCCCATGGCCATGGCTTCGCCGGTGTAGACGTCGAAGCTGGTGGCGGTCACGGCAACGTCGGCCACCGGCACCTGCCACGGGCCGACCATCTGGTCACGGGCCACGAGGCCGGTGATGGTGCGGTCGCCAATGGTGATCAGGAAACTTTTGCTCGCCACGGCCGGGTGATGCAGCACGCGCTCGATGGACTCGGCGAGGTCGAGGGTCGACGGATCGAAATCGTCCCCCAGCTCGGCTTCGCGAACGGCCGAACGGTGCATGCGCGGGGCCTTGCCCAGCAGCACTTCCAGCGGCATGTCCACCGGGCTGTTGCCGAAGTGGCTGTCGGTGACGGTCAGTTGCGGCTCGGCGGTGGCTTCTCCGACCACGGCGAACGGGCAGCGCTCGCGCTCGCAAATGGCCTGGAAGCGCTCGAAGTCGGCCGGGCCGACTGCCAGGACGTAACGCTCCTGGGATTCGTTGCTCCAGATTTCGTGCGGGGCCATGCCCGGCTCGTCGTTCGGAATGTTGCGCAGTTCGAAGCGGCCACCACGGCCACCGTCGTTGACCAGTTCCGGGAAAGCGTTGGACAGGCCGCCGGCGCCGACGTCGTGGATAAAGCTGATGGGGTTGTGTTCACCCAGCTGCCAGCAACGGTCGATGACTTCCTGGCAACGACGTTCCATTTCCGGGTTTTCCCGCTGGACCGAGGCGAAGTCCAGGTCCGCCGAGCTGGTGCCGGTGGCCATGGAGGAAGCCGCGCCGCCGCCCAGGCCAATCAGCATGGCCGGGCCACCGAGGACGATCAGCTTGGAGCCGACCAGGATTTCACCTTTCTGCACGTGGTCGGCGCGGATGTTGCCCATGCCGCCGGCGAGCATGATCGGCTTGTGGTAACCGCGAACTTCTTCACCACGCGGAGTGGTAATGGACTGTTCGAAGGTACGGAAGTAGCCGGTCAGGGCCGGACGGCCGAATTCGTTGTTGAACGCCGCGCCCCCAAGAGGACCTTCGATCATGATGTCCAGGGCGTTGACGATGCGCTCAGGCTTGCCGTACGGCTTTTCCCAGGGCTGTTCGAAGCCCGGGATCTGCAGGTTCGATACGGTGAAGCCGGTCAGGCCAGCCTTGGGCTTGGCGCCGCGACCGGTGGCGCCTTCGTCGCGGATCTCGCCACCGGAGCCGGTGGACGCACCCGGGAACGGCGCAATCGCGGTCGGGTGGTTGTGGGTCTCGACCTTCATCAGAATGTGCACCGGCTCCTGGACCGCACCGTACTGGCGGGTCTCAGGGTTCGGGTAGAAGCGACCGGCGACGTTGCCGACGATCACCGCGGCGTTGTCCTTGTAGGCCGACAGCACACCTTCGTTGTGCATCTGGTAGGTGTTCTTGATCATGCCGAACAGGCTTTTTTCCTGGCTCTGGCCGTCAATGTCCCAACTGGCGTTGAAGATCTTGTGGCGGCAATGCTCGGAGTTGGCCTGGGCGAACATCATCAATTCGATGTCGTGAGGGTTGCGCTTCAAGCCCTGGAAAGCGTTGACCAGGTAATCGATCTCGTCTTCGGCCAGGGCCAGGCCCAGCTCGGCGTTGGCTTTCTCCAGCGCGGCACGGCCGCCGCCCAGTACGTCGATGGCGGTCAGTGGCTTGGGTTCGGCGTGGCTGAACAGGCCGGCGGCCTGCTCCAGGTTGCCCAGCACGACCTGGGTCATGCGGTCATGCAGGCCGTCGGCGATCAGTTGGGCCTCGGCCTCGCTGAACTCACCGGCGACATAAAAGGCAATGCCGCGCTCCAGGCGCTGGACTTTCGCCAGGCCGCAGTTACGGGCGATGTCGCTGGCCTTGCTCGACCACGGCGAAATGGTGCCGAAACGCGGCAGTACCAGGAACAGGCGACCGGCCGGCTCCTGGACAGGAACACTGGGACCGTACTTCAGAAGGCGCGCAAGCACCTGCTGTTCGTCGCCGGTCAAACCGCCGGTGACTTCGGCGAAGTGAGCGAATTCAGCATACAAGCCACTGACAGCCGGAACCTTCTGGCTCAGTTGCTCAAGGAGTTTGCTGTGGCGAAAGGCAGAAAGGGCAGGAGCGCCGCGCAGGATCAACATCTTCGGGACAGCCTCGGGAAGGGGGTGTGCTTTGAGGCCGTGCATTCTAGCCTAAACCGCCGGCAACGGCACCCGAAACGGCACGCGCAGTGCTGGCCGAATGTCGGTCTTTGCGTGCGCGGCGGTATTGGACATCCGTGCCAAGGCTGCCGAAGAGATATTTTTCAGCGATGCAAAGCCCTGCGCGCCCCGGCCGGCCTGTGTTGCGGACATGTTTTGCAATGGCTAGCAGACTGGCCTTTTGCTGTCGAGATATGGCGGTAGGGGCCGTTTGCGTATACTGCGCAGATGTTTTCCCCAACGGCTTTGCGTCCGCGATATGCCAGATGGCTGATCGCAACCGGACTCTTCCTAGTGCTCAGTGGTTGTGTTGAGAAACCCAACACACTGGAGCGCGTGAAGGAGGATGGCGTGCTGCGGGTGGTTACCCGAAACAGCCCCGCCACCTACTTTGAGGATCGTAACGGTGAAACCGGCTTCGAGTACGAGCTGGTGAAGCGCTTCGCCGACGATTTGGGGGTGGAACTGAAGATAGAGACCGCCGACAACCTCGACGACCTGTTCAGCCAGATCGGCAAGCCCAACGGTCCGGTATTGGCAGCCGCGGGCCTGGTCAGCAGCGAACAGCGCAAGAAGCAGGTACGGTTTTCCCGCTCCTACCTGGAAGTCACCCCGCAGATCATCTACCGCAACGGCCAGTCGCGCCCCACCGACGCAGCCGCTTTGGCCGGCAAAAAAATCATGGTGCTCAAGGGCAGCACTCACGCCGAACAACTGGCACAGCTTAAACAGCAATACCCGGGCATCGAATACGAAGAGTCCGACGCGGTTGAAGTGGTCGACCTGCTACGCATGGTGGATGAGGGCCAGATCGACCTGACCCTGGTGGATTCCAACGAAGTGGCGATGAACCAGGTGTACTTCCCCAACGTGCGCGTGGCGTTCGACCTGGGTGATGCCCGCAGCCAGAGTTGGGCGGTCGCCCCCGGTGAAGACAACAGCCTGCTCAACGAGATCAACAGCTACCTGGACAAAGTGCAGAAGAACGGCACCCTGCAGCGCCTCAAAGACCGCTATTACGGGCACGTCGATGTCCTCGGCTACATGGGCGCCACCACGTTCGCCCAGCATTTGCAGCAACGGTTGCCCAAATATGAACAGCACTTCAAGGCCTACGCCAAGCAAGAAAAAGTCGATTGGCGCCTGCTGGCTGCGATTGGCTATCAGGAATCGCTGTGGCAACCGGCGGTCACGTCCAAGACCGGCGTGCGCGGCCTGATGATGCTGACCCAGAACACCGCCCAGGCGATGGGCGTGTCCAACCGCCTGGATCCGAAGCAGAGCATCATGGGCGGCGCCAAGTACCTGGCCTACATGAAGGACCAACTGGACGAAAGCATCCAGGAGCCCGACCGCACCTGGTTTGCCCTCGCTGCCTATAACGTGGGCAGCGGCCACCTGGACGACGCGCGCAAACTGGCGGCCAAGGAAGGGCTGAACCCGAACAAGTGGCTGGACGTGAAGAAGATCCTGCCGCGCCTGTCGCAGAAACAGTGGTACAGCAAGACCCGCTATGGCTACGCCAGGGGCGGCGAGCCGGTGCATTTCGTGGCGAACATCCGTCGCTACTACGACATCCTGACCTGGGTGACGCAGCCGCAGCTGGAAGGCAACCAGGTGGCCGAGGGCAACCTGCACGTGCCGGGTGTCGACAAGAGCAAGCCTAACCAGGAAAGCCCGCAGCTCTGAAGCTATGCACCATCCCGATGCAGTGATGAATCTGTGGCGAGGGGATTTATCCCCGTTGGGCTGCGCAGCAGCCCCAAAGCAGTCAACTCAATCTGCCTGACACACCGAGGCGCCAGATTTTTTAGGGCTGCTTCGCAGCCCAACGGGGATAAATCCCCTCGCCACAATGAATCAAGCAGGCCTTAAACGAGCAGGCACATTGAGTTATGGGGTGGCATCAGGCTTTCGCGGCAGCCAGGATCAGCGCTTTCATTTCCGATACAGCCGACTTGAACCCGACGAACAACGCATGGGCCACCAACGCGTGGCCGATGTTGAGCTCGTTGATGCCCTTGATGGCCGCAACGGCTTCGACGTTGTGGTAGTGCAGGCCATGGCCGGCATTGACGATCAGGCCCTTGGCCAGGCCGAAGGCGACACCGTCAGCGACTCGCTGCAGCTCATCGGCCACATCCGTGGGAGTCTCGGCATCAGCGTAACGGCCCGTGTGCAGCTCGATGGCCGGCGCGCCAACACGCTTGGAAGCCTCGATCTGCCGTTCGTCGGCATCAATGAACAGCGATACCTCGGCGCCGATCTTCGACAAGCGCTCCACTGCCAAGCTGATCCGCGCCTCCTGCCCCGCCACGTCGAGGCCACCTTCGGTGGTCAGCTCCTGGCGAGTCTCCGGCACCAGGCAGATGTGCGCCGGGCGGATGAGCTCGGCGAACGCCATCATCTCTTCGGTTACGCCCATTTCGAAGTTCATGCGGGTTTGCAGCACGTCCTTGAGCAGCAGCACATCTCGCTCCTGGATGTGACGACGGTCTTCACGCAAGTGTACGGTGATGCCGTCGGCGCCCGCCTCTTCCGCGTCCAATGCGGCCTTGACCGGATCCGGGTAACGCGTACCGCGGGCCTGGCGCAGAGTGGCGACATGGTCGATGTTCACGCCGAGAAGAATGCGATTGCTGGTGCTCACGAAAAGGCTCCTGAATGGACGAATAGTCGGCCCACAGCATACGGGTTGATCAGGGCTTGCGAAACAACTCGCGACTGACCAGTGGCCGCCCGCCCAGGTGCACAGCCAGGGCTTGGCGCATCAGCCGCTTGGCTGCCGACAAGGCGCCTGGCGCACTCCAGTCGGCCTCGGCCATCGCCAGCAGCTCGGCCCCGTTGAACAGCCCCGGTTGCAACAGGTAGACCTGCTCCAGGCCAGCATCCACCTGTAAGCGGTACAGACCATCCGCCGCAATGGGTTCGCCGTGCAGATCAGTGTTCAGCGCGAAGCCGTAGCCCAGGTCATCCAGTAGCCGCCACTCAAAGGAGCGCAGCAGCGGCTCCAGCGGCCGCCCTTCAGCCAGGGCCAGCAGCGTGGCGGCGTAGTGGTCGAAGACGGCAGGATGGGGATCTTCGGCCGGCAGCAGGCGGATCAGCAATTCATTGAGGTACAAACCGCTGAACAATGCCTCGCCGTTGAGCCACGCGGCCACGCCATTGCTTTCCATGCGCCCGACATTTTTCAACTCGCCCCGGCCACGGAATTCGACTTCCAGGGGCACGAACGGCCGCGCCAGTGTCCCGGCCTTGCCCCGCGCTCCACGCAACACCGCCCGCAGCCGCCCTTGCGGCGTGAGGAAGTCCACCAGGGCGCTACTTTCGCGGTAGGCGCGGCTGTGGAGG
The DNA here is from genome assembly GCF_900119205.1 of Pseudomonas sp. NFACC16-2. Lineage (NCBI taxonomy): Bacteria > Pseudomonadati > Pseudomonadota > Gammaproteobacteria > Pseudomonadales > Pseudomonadaceae > Pseudomonas > Pseudomonas sp. NFACC16-2. The sequence goes on from NZ_FPIX01000018.1 coordinate 99,389, forward strand.
ACGTAGGCGGGTTGGGCGATGGGGTGGGTTGGGGACATCAGGGGCCTGAATATCAGAAGATATCGACTATGGAAGAGAGCCTTGTGGCGAGGGAGCTTGCTCGCGCTGGGCTGCGAAGCAGCCCCCTGGATCTACCAGACACACCGAGTTGCCGGAAGGGTATTGGGGCTGCTGCGCAGCCCAGCGCGAGCTTGCTCCCTCGCCACAAGAGCCCGCCCACCATGATCCTGGGATTACAGGTCGCCGTAACCCAACGACCGCAGCGCCCGCTCGTCGTCGGACCAGCCACCCTTCACCTTGACCCACAGGTTGAGCATGATCTTGGAGTCGAACAGCAGTTCCATGTCCTTGCGCGCCTCGGTGCCGATGCGCTTGATGCGCTCGCCCTTGTCGCCAATGATGATTTTCTTCTGGCCGTCACGTTCGACGAGGATCAAAGCATGAATGTGCAGGGTCTTGCCCTGTTGCTTGAACTCTTCGATCTCGACCGTGATCTGGTAGGGCAGCTCGGCCCCCATCTGACGCATGATTTTCTCACGCACCAGCTCGGCGGCGAGGAAACGGCTGCTGCGGTCGGTGATCTGGTCTTCGGGGAAGAAATGATCGTTTTCCGGCAGATGTTCGGCAATGACCCGCTCCAGTGCGTCGAGGTTATGGCCGTGCTGGGCAGAGATCGGGATGATCTGGGCGTTCGGCAACTGTTCCTGCAACCAGGACAGGTGCGGCATCAGCTCAGCCTTGTCTTCGATCCGGTCGGTCTTGTTCAGCGCCACGATCAGCGGGCCGGTGACGTACTGGACGCGCTCGAGGACCATCTGGTCTTCTTCGGTCCACTTGGTGCGGTCGACCACGAAGATCACCACGTCGACGTCTTTCAACGCCGCCGAGGCAGTCTTGTTCATGTAGCGGTTCAGGGCCTTTTCGCCGCCCTTGTGCATGCCCGGGGTGTCGACGTAGATCGCCTGCACGGCGCCTTCGGTCTTGATGCCCAGCATGTTGTGGCGGGTGGTCTGGGGCTTGCGCGAGGTGATCGCCAGCTTCTGGCCCAGGATGTGGTTCAGCAGCGTGGATTTACCCACGTTCGGCCGACCAACAATGGCGACATAGCCGCAGCGGGTGACGGTTGTATCAGTCATTACCATTCTCCACACCCAGGGCAATCAATGCTGCGGCGGCCGCTACCTGTTCGGCAATACGACGACTCACACCCTGACCCCGGCTTTTTTCATTCAATAGGACCACTTCGCATTCGACGAAGAAGGTACGGCAATGCGGCTCACCCTGGATATCCACGACTTCGTAGCGCGGTAGCTCGCAACTGCGCGATTGCAGGAATTCCTGCAAACGGGTCTTCGGGTCCTTGTTGGTGTCCACCAGCGTCAGGCTGTCGATCTCGGACGTCAGCCAGGCCAGCACGCGTTCACGCGCCATTTCCATGCCTGAGTCCAGATAGATCGCGCCAATCAATGCTTCCAGGGCATCGGCCAGGATAGATTCGCGACGGAAACCGCCACTTTTCAGCTCGCCGGAACCCAGGCGCAGGTAGTCGCCCAGGTCGAAACCACGGGCCAGTACGGCCAGGGTCTCACCTTTTACCAAGCGCGCGCGCAAACGCGACAATTGGCCTTCGCGGGCCAGCGGGAAACGCTCGAACAGCGCCTCACCGGCCACGAAGTTGAGGATGGCATCACCGAGGAATTCCAGGCGTTCGTTGTTACGCCCGGCAAAACTGCGGTGAGTGAGGGCCAGGAGCATCAGGTCCTGGTCCTTGAAGGTGTAGCCGAGCTGACGCTCGAGACGGCTTAGAGAAACGCTCACGGTTTACCCACGCTGAGTTCGTGGCTGGATTCCACCGCCGCGGCGGCAAGGCGCCGTTGGCTTGGGACAATTAACGCTGTGTTCAAAAATACGTCCTGACTATCGTTGGCTTCATGCCTTCGGGCAACCTTGCGCAGGCTCCAGAAAAGCATTCGGCGCTGTGTTCAACAGCGCCGTGGGTGATTACTTGATCAGGCCAACCCGCGAGAAATTCGGCAGGTGACTGAGTTTGGGTTCCGGCCAGCTCATCCAGACCGCAAAGGCCTTGCCGACGATGTTCCGGTCCGGGACCATGCCCAGCAGGTCCTTGGGAATGTTCGGATCATCCCAGTACCGGCTGTCGTTGGAGTTGTCGCGGTTGTCTCCCATCATAAAATAGTGCCCCGCCGGCACGGTCCACGAATGGTCCGGTGTAGCGCGGTAGCGGCTCATTTCCTTGCGGATCAGGTGCTCGGCCTCGCCGAGTTTTTCCCGGTAGAGCTCGGCACTGCCCAGCGTACCCGGCTCGGAGCCGAGCAACTGTTCGGCCACGGATTCGCCATTGACGAACAGGCGCTTGTCGGCGGTGTAGCGAACCGTGTCGCCCGGCAGGCCGACGACACGCTTGATGTAGTTGACGTTCGGGTCGCTCGGGAAGCGGAACACCATGACATCGCCGCGTTGCGGATCACCGACTTCGATGACCTTCTTGTCGATCACCGGCAGGCGGATCCCATAGGAAAACTTATTCACCAGGATGAAATCGCCCACGTCCAGGGTCGGCTTCATCGAGCCGGACGGGATCTGGAAAGGCTCCACCAGGAACGAGCGCAGCACCAGCACGATGAACAGCACGGGGAAGAACGACTTGCCGTACTCGACCAGCAGCGGTTCCTTGTTGAGCTTTTCGATCACCACACCATCAGGCTGGCTGACGCTGCCCTGATAAGAGGCGATGGCCGCCCGGCGCCGAGGCGCCAGGAACAACAGATCAAGCAACGCCAACAGGCCGCAGACAAACACGGCGATAACCAGCAACAGCGGGAAATTTAGCGACATAGGACCTAACTATCCAACCTGAGCACCGCAAGGAAGGCTTCCTGTGGAATTTCCACGTTACCGACCTGCTTCATGCGTTTTTTACCGGCCTTCTGCTTTTCCAACAGCTTGCGCTTACGGCTCACGTCGCCACCGTAGCATTTGGCCAATACGTTCTTTCTGAGCGCCTTGACGGTTGTACGCGCCACAATCTGCCCGCCAATGGCGGCCTGGATTGCCACGTCGAACATCTGCCGCGGAATCAGTTCCTTCATCTTCTCGGTCAATGCACGACCTTTGTAGTGCGCGTTGTCACGGTGCACGATCAATGCCAGGGCATCGACTTTCTCACCGTTGATCAGCACATCCAGCTTCACCAGATTAGCCGATTGGTAACGATCGAAATGATAGTCCAGCGAAGCATAGCCGCGACTGGTGGATTTGAGGCGGTCGAAGAAGTCCAGTACCACCTCGTTCATCGGCAGGTCGTAGGTCACCTGGACCTGCGTGCCGAGGAACAGCATGTCGTGTTGTACGCCACGCTTCTCGATGCACAACGTAATGACGTTGCCCAGGTGCTCCTGAGGCACAAGGATGTTGGCCCGCACGATCGGTTCGCGCATGTCTTCGATGGCCGACAGGTCCGGCAGCTTGGACGGGTTGTCGACGTAGAGGGTCTCGCCGTTCTTGAGCAACAGCTCGAAAATAACCGTCGGTGCCGTGGTGATCAGGTCCAGGTCGTATTCGCGCTCCAGGCGCTCCTGGATGATTTCCATGTGCAACATGCCCAGGAATCCGCAACGGAAGCCGAAGCCCAGGGCATCGGAGCTTTCCGGGGTGTATTGCAGGGACGAGTCGTTCAGGGTCAGCTTTTGCAGGGCTTCGCGGAAATCCTCGAAGTCGTCGGAGCTGACCGGGAACAGGCCGGCATAGACCTGCGGCTGGATGCGTTTGAAGCCTGGCAGCACATCGACGTCGGGGGTGGAACTCAAGGTCAGGGTGTCGCCGACCGGCGCCCCGTGGATGTCCTTGATACCGGCGATGATGAAGCCCACTTCACCGGCCTTCAGGTCTACGGTAGCGGTGTGTTTCGGGTTGAATACACCGACGCTGTCCACCAGGTGGATCTTGCCGGTGGACTTGACCAGGATCTTGTCGCCCTTCTTCACGCGGCCATGGCGCACGCGAACCAGGGACACCACGCCCAGGTAGTTGTCGAACCAGGAGTCGATGATCAACGCTTGCAGCGGATCTTCGATGTTGCCGGTCGGCGCGGGAATGGTGTGCACCAGGCGCTCGAGCACTTCGTCCACGCCCAGGCCGGTCTTGGCGCTGCAGGTGACCGCGTCGGTGGCATCGATGCCGATGATTTTCTCGATTTCTTCCTTCACGCGGTCCGGATCGGCCTGGGGCAGGTCGATCTTGTTCAGCACCGGCATGACTTCCAGGCCCTGCTCGATGGCCGTGTAGCAGTTGGCAACCGACTGGGCTTCGACGCCCTGGCCGGCATCGACCACCAGCAGCGCACCTTCACAGGCCGCCAGCGACCGGCTGACTTCATAAGTGAAGTCGACGTGGCCCGGGGTATCGATGAAGTTCAGCTGATAGGTGATGCCGTCGCGGGCCTTGTAATAGAGGGTAACGCTGTGGGCCTTGATGGTGATCCCGCGTTCACGCTCGAGGTCCATGGAGTCCAGGACCTGGGCTTCCATTTCACGCTCGGCCAGGCCGCCGCACATCTGGATGAAGCGATCGGCCAGCGTCGACTTGCCATGGTCAATGTGGGCGATGATGGAGAAATTGCGGATATGACTCAAATCACTCACGGATCAACACTCAAAAAGGCTGCAGGCATAGCCCGCCGAAAAATAGCCGGGAATTGTACCTGATACAGACGCCATTGTGGCGAGGGGATTTATCCCCGCTGGGTTGCGAAGCAGCCCCACGATCCATCAGCCATCGCGATGTGCCAGGCAGGGCGCAGGGGGCTGCTTCGCAGCCCAGCGGGGATAAATCCCCTCGCCACAGCAAGCTCCCTCGCCACAGAAGCCCGCTCACCATAAGAAATCCGAGTCAACCCGCCCGACGCAACAGCCAGAGCCCGGCCAACGCGCAGACACCGGCCGGCACCAGCACCGCAAACAGCGGCGAGAAGCCGAACACCAGGCTCGACGGCCCCAGCAGATCCTGGGCAATGCGGAAAGTGAAGCCCACCAGTACACCGGTAAACACCCGCTGGCCAAGGGTCACCGAACGCAGCGGACCGAAAATGAAGGAAATCGCCATCAACACCAGGGCGGCGGTGACCAACGGTTGCAACACCTTGACCCAAAAAGCCAGCCAATAGCGGCCATTATTCAAGCCCTGGTCCGCCAGATAGTGGATATACCCCCACAAGCCGGTAATCGACAGGGATTCAGGCGCCATCACCACGGTGCTGAGCAACTGCGGGCTGATCGACACGTCCCAACGCTCCCGCGGGGCGGCGACCACCTCGGTGCGCTTGTCATGGAACAAGGTGGTAGTGACATCGATCAACTGCCAGTGGTCCTCGGCGAATTTGGCGCGCTTGGCGAAGCTCGACGACAGCATGTGCCGCTGGTCATCGAAGCGATAACGGGTCACGCCGTACAGAATGCCGTTGGGCTGGACCGAGTTGATGTGGATGAACTCGTCGCCCTGGCGGTGCCACAGGCCGTGCTTGGCGCTTTGCGCATCACCGCCGCCCTGGGCCAGGGAACGGTTGGCCTGGGCGGTGTTCTCGGTGGCCGGGGCAATGTATTCGCCGATCAACACCCCCACCAGCATCAGCACCAGCATCGGCTTCATCACCGCCCAGACGATCCGACCAATGGACACGCCTGCGGCGCGCATGATGGTCAGTTCGCTGTTGCTGGCCAGGCTGCCCAGGCCGATCAGGCAGCCGATCAGCGCCGCCATCGGCAGCATGTCGTACAGGCGCCGAGGCGCGGTCAGCAGCACGTAGCTCGCCACGTCCGTCAGGGTATAGGTGTCGCTGACGTCGCTCATTTCATCGATGAAGGCAAACAGGGTCGCCAGGCCAAGGATGATCCCCAGCACCGCGAGGATCGCCATGAACACGCTGCTGCCGATGTAGCGGTCGAGCTTAACCACGGGCCACCTCCAGCGCGCTGCGACGACTGGCCAGTTTCAGGCGCAGGGGCTCCCAATAGAGCAACCCCAGGCCGATGGCCAGGAAGATGCCATGCACCCACCACAAGCCCAGCGCCGGCGGTATCTTGCCCTTCTCCAGGGCGCCGCGGGCGGAAATCAGGATGGTCAGGTAAGCCATATACAGGAGAATCGCCGGCAGCAACTTGAGGAAACGGCCCTGGCGCGGGTTGACCCGCGACAACGGGACCGCCATGAGTGTCACGATGAACACCAGCAGCGGCAACGACAGGCGCCATTGCAGCTCGGTGCGGGCACGAATGTCCTTGTTGCCCAGCAGGCTGGCGGTCGGCATCGCGTCGCGATCGGTGACTTCGTCGCTGACCTCGGGCTTGGGCAACAGCACGCCATAGGTGTCGTACTTGATGGCCCGGTAGTCGGCCTGCCCCGGCTTGCCATCGTAGCGATAGCCATTGTGCAGGATCAGGTAGCGGTTGCCGTCTGGGTTGATTTCCTGCCGACCCTTCTCGGCCACCAGCACGGAAATGCCACGGTCTTTCTTGGTGTCCGAAGAGAGGTTCTTTTGGGTAATGAAGACGCCGCCCAGGTCGATCCGGTCATCCGAGAGCTGTTCGGTGTAGGTCACCCGCGTACCGTCGCGCAGGGCCTGGAAACGCCCTGGCACCAGGGTGTCGAATTCGGTCATGGCGTCCTGCTGGTTGATCAGCAGTTGGAATTGGTTGGCGCCCTGGGGCGACAGGCTCAGGCTCAGCCAGGCCACCACCAGCGCCACCAATGTGGCCGGGAACAGGGTCATGCGAAACAGCCGTTGCTGGCTCATGCCCGTGGCCGACAGCACAGTCATTTCGCTGTCCAGGTACAGGCGCCCATAAGCCAGCAAAATGCCCAGGAACAACCCCAGCGGCAGGATCAGTTGCAGGAAGCCCGGCAGGCGGAACCCCATGATCAGGAACAGGGAGCCCGGATCCAGGGCGCCGGAGGCCGCCTGGGCAAGGTATTTGATGAAGCGTCCGCTCATGATGATGACCAGCAGCACGGCGCTCACGGCGCTCAGGGTCAACAGGACTTCGCGGGATAGATAACGAAAGACGATCAAACCAGACACTCCAGGGTTGTCAGGCTGGGTTTGTATGAAAAGTGCCTGCGCGACTTTTCATACAAAACCTTAAGGCGGCCAAACAAGCAAACGTATCGAGCCGGTCCGCCAACGCGAACCGCCGAAAAAAGAGCCGCATTATCCTGTGATTGGAGGCGCCTGTCACTTCGCACGCTTTAAACCGGTGCTTAAAGCCAAAAGTTAGCGCCGTCGAGGGTTGTCAGGCTCGGGCGCCGGGGTTCAAACTGCGGCCTTTGTCGCCGGCAAGCACCGGCGCTTCTTTATATAGAAGAAGCTCGCTCAGCGCGCCATTGTGTCGGCGCCTGGCCTCTTGACCATTCACTCAGGGATCCGGACATGGAACTGGTTGTAAAAAGCGTCAGCCCAGAAACGTTGAAAACCGCCACGCTGGTGGTTGCCGTCGGTGAAAACCGCAAGCTCGGCGTCGTCGCCACCCAGCTCGACAGCCTGAGCGGCGGTGCCATCAGCGCCGTGCTCAAGCGCGGCGACCTGGCAGGCAAGGTCGGCCAGAGCCTCTTGCTGCACAACCTGCCCAACCTCAAGGCTGATCGGGTGCTGCTGGTAGGCGTGGGTAAAGACGCCGAACTGGGCGACCGTCCGTTCCGTAAAATCATCGCCGGCGTGCTGGGCACCCTCAATAGCCTTGGCGGCGCTGATGCCGCCCTGGCGTTGGACGAGTTGGTGATCAAGGGCCGCGATAGTTACGGCAAGAACCGCTTGCTGGCCGAAACGCTGGTAGACGGCGAATACCGGTTCGACCAGTTCAAGAGCCAGAAAGCCGAACCCCGCAGCCTGAAAAAAATCACCGTGCTGACCATCAAAGCCGCCCAGGCTGAAGTCCAGCGCGCCGTGACCCACGCCACCGCGATTGCCAACGGCATGGCGTTTACCCGCGACCTGGGCAACCTGCCACCGAACATCTGCCACCCGACGTTCCTAGGCGAACAAGCCAAGGCACTGGGCAAGGAATTCAAGGGCCTGAAGGTCGAAGTCTTCGACGAGAAGAAGATCAAGGACCTGGGCATGGGCTCGTTCTACGCCGTTGGCCAGGGCAGCGCCCAACCACCGCGCCTGATCGTCATGCAATACAACGGCGGCAAGAAATCCGAGAAGCCGTACGCCCTGGTCGGCAAGGGCATCACCTTCGACACCGGCGGCATCAGCCTCAAGCCGGGCGCTGGCATGGATGAGATGAAGTACGACATGGGCGGCGCCGCGAGCGTGTTCGGCACCCTGCGCGCCGTGCTCGAACTGCAACTGCCGATCAACCTGGTGTGCATCCTGGCCTGCGCCGAGAACATGCCCAGCGGCACGGCCTCGCGTCCGGGCGACATCGTCACCACCATGAGCGGCCAGACCGTGGAAATCCTCAACACCGATGCCGAAGGCCGCCTGGTGCTGTGTGACGCCCTCACCTACTCCGAGCGCTTCAAGCCGCAAGCGGTGATCGACATCGCGACCCTGACCGGCGCCTGCGTCGTCGCCCTCGGTGCCCACACCTCGGGCCTGCTGGGCAACAACGATGAACTGATCAGCCAATTGCTCAGCGCCGGCCAGCAAGCCGACGATCGCGCCTGGCAGTTGCCGTTGTTCGACGAGTACCAGGAACAACTGGACAGCCCGTTCGCCGACATCGCCAACATCGGCGGCCCGAAAGCCGGGACCATCACCGCGGCGTGCTTCCTGTCGCGCTTCACCAAGAACCTGAACTGGGCGCATCTGGACATCGCCGGCACGGCCTGGACCAGCGGCGGCAAGGACAAAGGCGCCACCGGTCGCCCAGTGCCCCTGCTGACCCAGTACCTGCTGGACCGCGCCAAGGCCTGACACCAATGACCGTCGTCGGCGTCGCTCTCGGGTGGCGCCAACGGCGGCTCAGGAACCGCAATGACCAAAGTCGATTTCTATATCCTGCCCAGCGCCGACCCGTCGGCGCGGCTGGATTTCGCCTGCAAGCTCGTTGAAAAAGCCTGGCGCATGGGGCACCGCATCTACCTGCATTGCAGCGATGCCGCCCAGCGCGAGGACCTGGACGCACGCCTGTGGGCTTTCAAGGGCGAGAGCTTCGTGCCCCACGGCCCGGCCGAAAGCGAACCCGAGGGGTTGATCGTGCTGGGACTGGGGGACGACTGCGGCCAGCACCAGGACCTGCTGGTCAACCTCGACCTGAAAGTTCCGGCCTTTGCCCAGCGCTTCGCCCGTGTGGCGGAAGTGGTGGTCGAAGACCCGGCCATCCGACAAGCCGCGCGGGAGAGTTTCCGTTTCTACCGCGAACAGGGCTATCCTCTGCAAGACCACCGTTTACAGCGACTCTGAGCCCTACGATGGACACTCCAAAACCGCCACAAAAACCCGCGCACCTGCTGGATGACCTCGAGTCGATCCGCCAACTGCTCGGCGACGACAACCTGCAACCGCCGCTGCTGACCGACACGGTCGTGCACGAGCCGGTGCATGACGAACAGATCCCCCTGCTGTTCGACCCGATCAACGGCCAGCCGGAACCCAAGCCTGCTGCCAAGACCGAAGCCAAAGGGCCCGACGCCCTGTTGCACCTGGACCGCGAACTGCGTGCTGCTGCGCAGTTGATCATGCAAGACGTCATCGACGACTTCGCCCCGCACATCGAGACCGAGATCAAGCGTCGGCTGGAGGCAAGGATGGAACGGCTAGTCGCCGCAGCTACGAGCGGCAAGCTTTAAGCTGCAAGCAAAAGCAAAAGCAAAAGCCGGACCCCGCTTGCAGCTTGTGGCTTATGGCTTGTAGCTGCCCCCCCCGCTATACTTCCCGGCTTTTCCTGAATAAATGCCAATAGGGTCCCGCCGCGCATGGATAAGACCTACCAGCCGCACGCCATTGAAACTTCCTGGTACAACACCTGGGAGTCCGAGAATTATTTCGCTCCGCAAGGCGCGGGCGATTCCTACACCATCATGATCCCGCCGCCTAACGTCACTGGCAGCCTGCACATGGGCCACGGCTTCAACAACGCGATCATGGACGCGCTGATCCGTTTCCGCCGCATGCAAGGTCGCAACACCTTGTGGCAACCAGGGACCGACCACGCCGGTATCGCCACGCAGATGCTGGTGGAGCGTCGCCTCGAAGCCCAGGGCCAGAATCGCCATGACCTGGGTCGCGAAAAATTCCTGGAGAAAGTCTGGGAATGGAAAGACGAGTCCGGTGGCAACATCAGCCGCCAGATCCGTCGCCTCGGCTCGTCGGTAGACTGGAGCCGCGAGCGCTTCACCATGGACGATGGCCTCTCCGAAGCGGTGAAAGAAGCCTTTGTACGCCTGCACGAAGACGGGCTGATCTATCGCGGCAAGCGCCTGGTCAACTGGGACACCAAGCTGCACACGGCCATTTCCGACCTCGAAGTGGAAAACCACGACGAGAAAGGTTTCCTGTGGAACCTGAAGTACCCACTGGCCGACGGCGCCAAGACCGCCGAAGGCAAGGATTACCTGATCGTCGCCACCACGCGGCCGGAAACCATGTTGGGCGACTCTGCCGTGGCGGTGAACCCGAACGATGAACGCTACCAGGCGCTGATCGGCAAGTTCGTCGAGCTGCCCCTAGTTGGCCGTCGTATCCCGATCATCGGCGACGACTACTGCGACCCGGAATTCGGCACCGGCTTCGTGAAAATCACCCCGGCCCACGACTTCAACGACTACGAAGTCGGCAAGCGCCACAACCTGCCGCTGCTGAACATCTTCGACAAGAACGCCAACGTCCTACCGGCAGCCCAGGTGTTCAACCTGGACGGCACGCTGAACGAAAGCGTCGACGGCCAGATCCCGGCTGAATACGCCGGCCTGGACCGCTTCGAAGCACGCAAGCAGATCGTCGCGGCATTCGAGGCCGCTGGCCTGCTGGTCAGCGTCGACGATCACGCCCTGAAGGTCCCGAAAGGCGACCGCTCCGGCACCATCATCGAGCCGTGGCTGACCGACCAGTGGTACGTGTCCACCAAGCCGCTGGCCGAGCCGGCGATTGCCGCCGTGGAAGACGGCCGCATCCAGTTCGTGCCCAAGCAATACGAAAACATGTACTTCTCGTGGATGCGCGACATCCAGGATTGGTGCATCAGCCGTCAGCTGTGGTGGGGCCATCGCATCCCGGCCTGGTACGACGAATCGGGCAAGGTCTATGTCGGTCGCGATGAAGCCGAAGTCCGCGCCAAGCACAACCTCGGTCCGGACGTCGCCCTGGCGCAGGACAACGACGTCCTCGACACCTGGTTCAGCTCGGGCCTGTGGACCTTCTCGACCCTGGGCTGGCCGCAGCAGACCGAGTTCCTGAAGAAATTCCACTCCACCGACGTGCTGGTCACCGGTTTTGACATCATTTTCTTCTGGGTCGCCCGGATGATCATGCTGACCATGCACCTGGTGAAGAATGAGGACGGCACCCCGCAAGTGCCGTTCAAGACGGTCTACGTCCACGGCCTGGTGCGCGACGGTCAGGGCCAGAAGATGTCCAAGTCCAAGGGCAACGTCCTGGACCCGCTGGACATCATCGACGGCATCGACCTGGAAACCCTGGTGCAGAAACGCACCTCCGGCCTCATGCAGCCGAAACTGGCGAAGAAGATCGAGAAGGCCACCCGCGAAGAATTCGCCGAGGGCATCGCCAGCTACGGCACCGATGCCCTGCGTTTCACCTTCTGCTCGCTGGCGTCCACCGGTCGCGACATCAAGTTCGACATGGGTCGCGTCGAAGGCTATCGCAACTTCTGCAACAAGATCTGGAACGCCGCGCGCTACGTGCTGGATAAAGGCGAAGACTGCGGCCAGAACGGCGAAGCCTACGAACTGACCCTGGCCGATCGCTGGATCATTTCCCAGTTGCAACGCACCGAAGCCGAAGTGACCCGCCAACTGGACCAGTTCCGTTTCGACCTGGCCGCACAAGCCTTGTACGAGTTCATCTGGAACCAGTACTGCGACTGGTACCTAGAGCTGTCCAAGCCAGTGCTGTGGGACGAAAACGCCCCGGTCGAGCGCCAGCGCGGCACCCGTCGCACCCTGGTGCGCGTATTGGAAGTGGCCCTGCGCCTGGCGCATCCGTTCATGCCGTTCATCACCGAGGAAATCTGGCAGCGCATCGCACCGCTGGCCGGCGCCCAAGGCAAGACGATCATGCTGCAGCCTTGGCCTGTTGCCAACGAAAGCCGCATCGATCCGGCGGCCGAAGACGACATCGAATGGCTCAAGACCTTCATGCTCGGCCTGCGTAACATCCGCGCCGAAATGAACATCGGCCCGGGCAAGCCACTGGCCTTGTTCCTGAAGAATGCCAGCGCCGAAGACCTGCGCCGCCTCAACGAAAACGAAGCGCTGCTCAAGAAGCTGGCGAAGCTCGAATCGGTAACCGTCCTGGCCGCCGGCGAAGAAGCGCCACTGTCGGCCACCGCCCTGGTCGGCGAGATGGAAGTGCTGGTGCCAATGGCGGGCCTGATCGACAAGACCGCGGAACTGGCGCGCCTGGACAAGGAAATCCTGCGCCTCAAAGGCGAAGTGCAGCGGGTCGGCGGCAAGCTGTCCAACGCCGGCTTCGTCGACAAGGCGCCGGCCGAAGTCATCGAGAAAGAACGGGCCAAACTGGCCGAGGCGGAACAGGCCTTGGGCAAGCTGGCGGAGCAGCACGCGCGGATCTCCAGCCTGTAACGGCGATTCGTCGCTGAAGAAGGAGGCCCTGGAGGCCTCCTTCTTTTTGCCTGGTACCTTCTCACTCCCACATTTGAACTGTGCAGTCATCAAGACCGGGCCGGATGTGGGACAATGCCCGCCACTTTTTGAGCCATCCCGAATCGACCCGCCCATGACCGCCCCCCGCACACCCAAACCAGCCCGCCAGAAGCCCAAGGCCACCCCAGAGGCTAAAACCGTGGCGCCGCGTGAGAAGGCCAGCCTGCATCCGCGCAACCGCCACCAGGGCCGCTATGACTTCCCGGCGTTGATCAAGGGCACGCCGGAACTGGCGAAGTTCGTGATCATCAACCCCTACGGCAAGGAAAGCATCGACTTTGCCAGCCCCGAAGCCGTACGGGTGTTCAACCGGGCGCTGCTCAAAGCTTTCTATGGCATCGCCCACTGGGATATCCCGGCCGATTACCTGTGCCCGCCGGTGCCAGGTCGGGCGGACTATGTGCACTTCCTCGCCGATTTGCTCGCCAGCCACAACGCCGGTGAAATCCCCCGCGGGGCAGCAGTCAAGGTGCTGGACATTGGCACCGGCGCCAACTGCGTCTATCCGTTGATCGGCTACAGCGACTACCGCTGGCACTTCCTCGGTTCGGAGATCGACCCGACGGCCATCGCCTCGGCCAAGGCCATCGTCCAGTCCAATGGCTTGAACAAAGCCATCCAGTTGCGCCAGCAAGCCAACCGCAAGCAGATTCTCCTGGGCCTGCTGGAAAATACCGAACGGTTCGACCTGACGATGTGCAACCCGCCTTTCCATGCGTCCCTGGAGGAAGCCACCAAGGGCAGCCAGCGCAAGTGGCGGGCACTGGGCAAGGCCGATCCGAAGCGCAAGCTGCCGGTGCTGAATTTCGGCGGGCAGGCTGCGGAGTTGTGGTGCGAGGGTGGGGAAGCACGGTTCGTGACGCAACTGATCGGCGAAAGCGCGCAGTTGGCCGGGCAAGTGCTGTGGTTCAGCACCCTGGTGTCAAAAGCGTCGAACCTGCCGGCGATTCAAACCGCGCTGAAAAAGGCCGGGGTGCTGCACAGCCAGGTGGTGGAGATGTCCCAAGGCCAGAAGCAGAGTCGCTTCGTCGCCTGGACCTTCCAGACCGAGGCCCAGCAACAAGCCTGGCGCCAGGCGCGCTGGGTCCGTAAGGACTGAATCGCGATAGCGCCACCGCCAATCGCTCAGCCAGTACAGAAACCTGTGGCGAGGGGATTTATCCCCGCTGGGCTGCGCAGCGGCCCTAAAAGCAGTCAACTCGGGTGTCAGGCTTTAGGAGCGCTTCGCGCCCCAGCGGGGATAAATCCCCTCGCCACAGGTCACTTTTTCCGAGGCAACAAAAAACCGTGCCCGGATCGCTCCGCAGCACGGTTTTTTTTGCAACGATCTTACTTGTTGACCGCGTCGGTCAGGCCTTTGGCCACAACCAGCTTGATCACTTTCTTGGCAGCGATTTCGATGGCAGCGCCAGTCGAAGGGTTGCGGCCGGTACGGGCAGGACGCTCGGTGACTTTCAGCTTGCCAACACCTGGCAGAGTGATTTCGCCGCCATTTTCCAGCTGATCGGCAACGACTTGGCCCAGTTGGTCCAGCAGCGAACGCACGGTAGCTTTTGGTGCGTCTACAGATTCAGCCAAATCAGCGATCAGTTGGTCTTTAGTAAGAGCCATGTAGTGTTCCTTCCCTATCAAATTCATATGGATTGCAGAGTGCAGTGTCAGCCATCGAGCCCGATCTCTCTTGATCAGGCACCCTCGGCAATCACCACGACGGATCGGGGTAATAGATGCCGAAAACCGGGATTGGTTCGACCTGACAGATGCTGAATGCACGCTTAACGCAGTGACTTCGCGTAAGACCGGGCAAAACTAGCACAACGCCTCTGAAATATCCGCCTCTAGCTACCCATTTGGTCAGCTTTCTTGCGCTAAAACGTTAAAAAAATGCATATAGGATGTCGGACGGGTCTGAAAGGGCCTTTGCCGGGTTCCAAAACCAGTGATTGCGGTACACTGGGGCCCTTTTTCGGGGAGCGCGCCCTCCTCTCTTTCAACAGCCGAGAAATCCATGCCGATCCGTCATTGCATCGTCCACCTGATCGACAAAAAACCCGACGGCACCCCTGCTGTGCTCCATGCCCGCGACTCCGAACTGGCAGAGTCCACGGCCATCGAGAACATGCTCGCCGACCTCAACGAGAGCTATAACGCCAAGCAAGGCAAGGCCTGGGGTTTTTTCCATGCCGAGTCCGGGGCGCATCCGTTCAGCGGCTGGCTGAAGGAGTACCTGGACGGCGGCAAGGACTTCACCGCCTTCAGTCGCGTGGCGGTGGAACACCTGCAAAAACTGATGGAAGAGTCCAACCTGTCGGTGGGCGGCCACGTGCTGTTCGCGCATTACCAACAAGGCATGACCGACTACCTGGCCATCGCCCTGCTGCACCACAGCGAAGGTGTGGCGGTGACCGATGAGCTGGACGTGACCCCGTCCCGCCACCTGGACCTGGGCCAGTTGCACCTGGCGGCACGGATCAATGTGTCGGAATGGCAGAACAACAAGCAATCGAAGCAATACATCTCGTTCATCAAGGGCAAGAACGGCAAGAAGGTCTCGGAATATTTCCGTGATTTCATCGGCTGCCAGGAAGGTGTCGACGGCCCCGGTGAGACCCGCACCCTGCTCAAGGCCTTCAGTGACTTCGTCGAAAGTGAAGACCTGCCGGAAGAGGATGCCCGGGAAAAGACCAAGACCCTGGTCGACTACGCCAGCAGCCAGGCCAAGCTCGGCGAGCCGATGGGCCTGGAAGAACTGTCCGAGCTGATCGATGAAGATCGACCGAAAGCCTTCTACGACCACATCCGCAACAAGGACTACGGGTTGTCGCCGGAAATCCCGGCGGATAAACGCACCCTCAACCAGTTCCGCCGCTTCACTGGCCGCGCCGAGGGCTTGTCCATCAGCTTCGAAGCGCACTTGCTGGGTTCCAAGATCGAGTACGACGAAGAGGCTGGCACGCTGATCATCAAGGGCCTGCCCACGTCGCTGACCGACCAGCTCAAGCGTCGCAATTGATGTTTGGTGGAGTGCTGAAGAAATTCCTGTTGATTCTGCTGGTGGTGGTGGCCTACCAGAACTGGGGCAAGATCGAGCGGGTGTTCAACCCATCACAGATGGTTTCCGAGCAGATTCGCGGCAACGCCCGCGTCGTGCTGTATGCCACCGACTGGTGCGGCTACTGCAAGGCCACCCGGCGGTTCCTGGATGAGAAAGGCGTGCCGTTTCGCGAGTTCGATATCGAGAAAGATGCCGACGCGCGCAAGGCCTACGAGGCACTGGGCGGCCGGGGGATTCCGATCCTGGATGTGAATGGCACGTTGATGCGTGGGTATGAGCCGGAGCATATTCTCAAGGCGTTATCTACCATCTAGTCATCGCCGCAAATCCCCTGTGGGAGCAAGCTCGCTCCCACAAGTCATTCGTTGCTCAGCGAGCCTCGATCCGAAACCCGAACCGCGGAAAGTGCACATGCACCACCCCACCACGCTCATCTTCGCGACGCAGGATCAATTCTTCGCTGCCAGCAAACAGTAACTCCCCAACCACCGGATCAACGCCATAGTCCGTCGCGGCTATGCTGACCTGCTGCCCTACCGTGAACCCGTTCGGCTCGTCGAATGCCTCATCCGGCAGCGCTGCTGGCGTAGCGTTGCGGGCAACGTCCAAGGCTTCTTCGGCACTCATCTGGCTCGAGGCACCATGGCCGAAACCCAACACCCTCGCCAACCAGGCCGAGACAGCCGGATAGGCATCCACCAGCGACGAGGTGACCGGAGTGCCCTTGAGGAACCACAATGGATGAGCCATGGCGAAGTCGGCAATCGATGGATCACCCAACAGGAAATCGCCCTCCTCGCGCTGCAACTGTTGCTCGAGACGCGCCATGATCGTCGGCCATTGGTGCTTGGCCTGCTCGGCGGCCAAGCGTGTAGTCGTGCCGCCACTGAACAGCCCGGCGCGGTCGCTGATGAACGCCTTGATCGCTTCGGGCGATAGCTTGGCGAACCGCACCGCCACCGATTCCGGCTGGAACACCAGGCTCACCGTATGCTGGAACACCACCGAATCGGCCCACGCAGCAAAGGATGCGGCAAGCATTTCCCGGCCTTCGGGGAACAGCGCCGGCGAGGCTTTTTCCTGCTCCAGGCGGCGGGCCATCAGCGACGTATCGCAATAGATATCCGCGCCGACCTGCAACACCGGCGTCTTGCGGTAACCACCCGTCAGCGCCGTCAGCTCAGGCTTGGGCATCATCGGCGGGATGCTCACCGAACGCCAGGACAGCCCCTTGAAGCCCAGCAACAGCCGGGCTTTTTCCGCGAAAGGAGACGTAGGGTAATGATGAAGGATCAGCTCTGACATGAGATTAGCCACTGCAGGAATGAAGTCCTACAGCTTAGCGCGCCTGATCGGGACAGCCTACCGGCCTGATAAAGGCCTATCAGCCCGGCTGATCGAGCGACAGCGCACTGGCCACCAGGCATTCCTTGGCGCTTTTCTTGAGTTTTTTGATCAGCCGCTCCTGGCGCAGGGCCTCGCCCTTGTCGCGACAGGCCTCGGTGTACACCAAAGCCACTGCCGGGCTGGAAAGGAAGAAACGTGCACCCTTGCCGCTTTGATGCTTGGCGAAACGCCGCACCGGGTCATCGCTGATGCCGCAGTACAGCGAACCGTTGGCCGCCCGCACCAGGTAGACGAACCAGGGTTTGTCCGGTTCGGCGGGGCCTTGTGCTGGCAGATCGGGAGAGGGGGTGGCGATCGTCACTAGATGTTCAACAGGTCGGCAAAGACAAACCGCGATCTTATCAGCGACTGGCCTGGAACGCCCGCAGCCCCTTGAGCGCCTGGGCCCTGACGGCGTTACGTACCAGTGGTGTCCAGCCCAGCAACAGGCCCTTGGCACCCAATGCCTGGCGAGACCAGCGCCACAGATCGAAGCTGTCGTGGTGCTCGCAGATCTTGCCGTCGCGAAAAACGAAGCGTGCCTGAATGTCATTGATCACCACGTTGCCGGTCTGGCTGAACAAGTACGTCGCCACCCAATGGGCACCACCGGTACGCTCATCACTGCGCACGTTATCGAAGGTCAGGGAAAAGTCCTTGGCCCGGGTCGTCAGCATGCGCCACATGTCGCCGGCATCGCGCCCGCGCAGCTCGCCGAACGCCGGGTCGCTGAACAGCACGTCGTCGGTGTAGCAAGCGCTCATGGCTTCGGCGTCCAGGCGTTGGAAGGCCTGGTAAAAACGGCTGATCAAGGCGTTGTGGGCATCACTCATGGACAGGCTCCGAAAAACGTTTCAGTAGGCCAGCACGATAATCTGCCGCCGCTGGGAAGACTATCGTCATTCGCCATGAAAATGATATCAACGAAGATCAGTGACCCTTTCGCTGCTGACCCCGACGTACAACGCCCGGCCTGCGCCGATGCCGGCGATGATCGCCCCCAGGCCAACCAGGCCGAAGATCCAGCCCAGGGCATTCCAGCCGCCGGTCAAGTCGTGGACCACACCCACCGCGAACGGCCCCAGCGAGGCCAGCGTATAGCCGAAACCCTGGGCCATGCCGGAAAGGTTGGCGGCCACGTGGGCGTCCCGCGAACGCAGCACGATCAGTGTGAGCGCCAGGCTGAATGATCCGCCCTGCCCCAAGCCCAGCAGGATCGCCCAGCCCCACAAGCCATCGAGCGGAGCGTAGAGGCTACCGAACAATCCGCCCAGGACCATGAGCATGACGATCACGATGGCCAGGCGCTGGTCCTTGCCACGTGTTGCCAACCAGGGCGCCGCGAGGGAACTGATCAACTGCACGATGACCGAACCGGATAGCACGAGCCCGGCCTGGGTCGGCGTCAGGCCACGTCCAATCAGGATCGACGGCAGCCAGCCAAAGACGATGTAGGCCAGGGACGATTGCAGCCCCATGTACAGCGTCACTTGCCAGGCCAGGGGATCACGCAGCAAGCCGCGGACTCGATAAGCCACTTGGTGGGCACCGTGTTTCTCGCCCACTTGCGGTAACCAGAACACCGAGGCCAGCAGCGCCGGGACCACCCAGAAACCCAGGCCCAAGGCCCAGCCGTGGCCAAGCTGCTCGCTCAGCGGCACGGTCGCCCCGGCCGCCATCGCCGCGCCCAGGCACAAAGCCATGGTGTAGACGCCGGTCATGGTGCCGGCCTGCTTGGCGAAGTCGCGCTTGACGATGCCCGGCAGCAGCACGCCGATCACACCGATACTCGCGCCGGCCAGGATGCTGCCGACAAACAGCCCGACCTGGCCGAAGGCGCTGCGCAAGACAATCCCGCCCGCCAGCGTCAACAAGATCCCCAACACCACGCGCTCGGCACCGAAGCGCCGCGCCAGCACCGGCGCCAGCGGCGCGAACAGGCCCAGGCAAAGCACCGGCAATGTGGTCAGCAAACCGGCCTGGGCAGCCGACAGGTCGAGGCTTCTTGACACTTCGCTGAGCAACGGCGCCATGCTCGACAATGCCGGACGCAAGTTCAGCGCCACCAGGATCAACCCGAGCAGCAACAGCCAGGGCCGGCGCACCAACGGAGGGCGCTGCTGGGCCTGCTCATCGTCGGCCTCGGCGTCGATCAACAGTTCTTCAAGTTCGGCGGCGCGTTTGGGCGTCGTCGAGGTGGCAGAGTCAAGCAGATTGCGGGACATGGAAAACTCGGGTTCGGGGTTCAGGGTTTCAAGCGCTCAGGGTTCATTGATCAACTGGCGACACAGGGACTTGGCCCGTTGCGGGTCCTGTTGCTCGACGGCGTCCAGGATTTCGACGTGCAGGTCGAAGACATGTTGATGACGCGGGGAGATGTTGAGGCTCTGGCGCAACTGTGCGCCGATGACGCTGGAGAAGTAGCGATAGAGTTCACTGAGTGCAGGGTTGTGCGCGGCATCTACCAAGAGGCGGTGGAACACCAGGTCGCGGGGGTGTACTGAATTTTGTGTAAACGGGGTTGCTGTTAATCCTGCAAAAGCCTGTCTTCGAACTGGATGCTGAACCTGTTTAGAGCCCCCGC
>NZ_FPIX01000070.1:0-19568 GCF_900119205.1 Pseudomonas sp. NFACC16-2
CTCACGGCGCCGGTAGCACATGGCAGGCTAAACAGATCTCCCAGGGTAATTCGCGCGACCTTCCTGCTTATGCCTGTCGGATCTACGTCACAGCGTTCCGTGCAAGTATCGGGCTTTGAAGATATTGGCCTTCTTACCCCGCTGTGCCGCCTAATCCGCTTCCTGTTCGTCAGGCCAGCATTTTGCCTCGGGCTTTCTTCAGATTCGCAGTCGCCCGCGACACCCTTGCCTCTGGCTAACACTTCCCCTTGCCGGGTGTGTAGAGGACTTGCACCTCCAAGTCACCAGCGTGGCCACCACAGCCAAGCTGGTTGCGCTTGCGCGCAACGCGCCATGCCTGGCGCACCAATAAAAAGCCCCGCCAAGTGCGGGGCTTTTTTTGATTCCTTCGACCCTTGGAGCCGAGTGATCTTTGTGGCGAGGGGATTTATCCCCGCTGGGCTGCGCAGCAGCCCTACTCATCTTCCTGGCACACCGAGTTGCCTGGTTTGGGGCCGCTTCGCAGCCCAACGGGGATAAATCCCCTCGCCACAGGTTTCCTTGGTATCCCTGTGGTGGGGCTTACTGAATATCTTCCGGCTTGACGATCACCCAGTTCTTGTCCGCCGTCACCGGCAGTCCTTCCTTGGCCTGGGCCGCGGCGTGCTTGGCCATCATGCCGTTGATCTGGGTCATGTATTTGTCCTTGCGGTTGACCCACAGGTGGATGCCGCCCTTGGCTACGTCCACATCGTGGAACAACATGTAGCCGTCACTGCTCGGCGTGTCGCCAGCGACCAGCACCGGTTTTTTCCATTCGTCGATGTACGTCAGGATCGCCGCGTGCTTGCCGGCCATCCAGGTCGCCGGGGTCCACAGGTAAGGCGTGTACTCCAGGCCGAGGTTGGCCTTCTCGTCATATTTGCCGGCGGTGATCTGCTTGCGCGCGGTGGTCAGCTCGCCGGTCTTGCGGTCCTTGAGCAGCGTGGTCACGCCGATGACGTTCTGCGGCTTGAGGTTGTAGCCGTACTTCGGATCGGAGGCGACCATGCGCACCAATTCTTCGGAAGCGGCGGTCATGACATAGACCTCGATGCCGTTTTCCATCAGCTTGTTGTACAGCTCAGCCTGGCCGGTGAAGACTTTCGGCGGGTTGACGTTGTACTGGACCACCTTGTCACCGTCGTAATAGGTGGTCGGCACTGGCTTGCCGGACGCCATCAGTTCGTCGACATAACCCTTGAGTTCCTTGAGCGTGAAGCCCGAGAACACCTGGGCCACCCACGGATAGCAGACCATGTCGTCCACTTCGCACAGGCGGTAGTAATAGCTGAACAGGCTTTCCTTGTGATCGGCGGTGTCCTTGAACGGCATCAGCTTCAAGGACGGGTCCAGGGTTTCCCGGGTGATGAGGCCCTTGTTCTCCATGAACGGCAGCAACGACTCTTCCAGATCGTAGCGGTAACTGGTGTTGTCCATGTCGAACACCGCGTAGTTACCCTTGTTGGCGTTAGCCGCGATCATCGTCTCCAGAGCCTTGGCTTGTTCCGCCGGCCAGTGTTTGAGATCGGTGGCCAGTGCCTGGCCGGCGAGACCAAGGCTCAAGGCGACAGCGAGAAAACGAGGTGCGAGTTTCATCGGCATTTCTCCCGGGTTCAAAAGAACTCGACGCTAACAAATGGTTGTGACAGTCCTCGCCTACCCGCGACCGCTTGCGTCTTGATTGCGCCAGCGACGTATCCGTAAACGTCGCTGCCTTATTCCATAAACGACAATCTACATGCGTTTTTAGTATTAATTCATTAGTTATCAGGCTGTTAGGCTTCCCGGCTCACAGTCGCGGCTTCGGGCGACTGGCACGCCTTGTCGGAGTCTTTTTGATGAATCTGCCGCTGACCCTCAATCTTCTGGTGTTCCTCGCCTTGCTGTTCGGCCTGGCGCAAACCCGTCACCGCACCTGGAGCCTGGCCAGGAAAGTGCTGCTGGCGCTGGTACTGGGCGTGGCGTTCGGTCTCGCCCTGCACACGATTTATGGCGCCGGCAACCCGGTGCTCAAGGCCTCGATCGGCTGGTTCGACCTGGTGGGCAACGGCTACGTGCAGTTGCTGCAAATGATCGTTATCCCGCTGGTCTTCGCCTCGATCCTCAGCGCCGTGGCCCGCCTGCATAACGCCTCGTCCCTGGGCAAGATCAGCTTCCTGACCATCGGCGCGCTGCTGCTGACCACCGCCATCGCCGCGCTGATCGGTATTGGCCTGACCAACCTGTTCGGCCTGACCGCCGAAGGCCTGGTGGCCGGCCCCCAGGAACTGGCGCGCCTGCAAGTGATCCAGAGCGACTACGCCGGCAAGGTCGCCGACCTGAATATCCCGCAATTGCTGCTGTCGTTCATTCCGCAGAACCCCTTTGCCGACCTGGCCCGGGCCAAGCCGACCCCGATCATCAGCGTGGTGATCTTCGCCGCGTTCCTCGGGGTCGCGGCGCTGCAGTTGCTCAAGGACGACGTGGAGAAAGGCCAGAAAGTGATCAACGCCATCGACACCCTGCAAAGCTGGGTGACGCGCCTGGTGCGGCTGGTGATGAAGCTGACGCCGTACGGTGTGCTGGCGCTGATGACCAAGGTGGTGGCCGGTTCCAACCTGCAGGACATCATCAAGCTCGGCAGTTTTGTCGTGGTGTCGTACCTGGGGCTGGGCCTGATGTTCGTGGTCCATGGCCTGCTGGTGTCTGCTGCCGGGATCAACCCGTTGCGCTTTTTCCGCAAGATCTGGCCGGTGCTGACCTTCGCCTTCACCAGCCGCTCAAGCGCGGCCACCATCCCGTTGAGCATTGAAGCCCAGACCAGCCGCCTCGGCATTCCACGGACGATTGCCAGCTTCAGCGCCTCGTTCGGCGCCACCATCGGCCAGAACGGTTGCGCCGGCCTTTATCCGGCCATGCTGGCGGTGATGGTCGCGCCGACTGTGGGCATCAACCCGCTGGATCCGGTGTGGATCGCGACGCTGGTGGCGATTGTGACGTTGAGTTCGGCCGGTGTGGCCGGGGTCGGTGGCGGCGCGACGTTCGCCGCGCTGATCGTGCTGCCGGCCATGGGGTTGCCGGTCGCGCTAGTGGCGTTGCTGATTTCCGTCGAACCGCTGATCGACATGGGCCGTACGGCGTTGAACGTCAGCGGCTCGATCACCGCCGGGGCGATTACCAGCCAGGTGATGCAGCAGACTGACAAGGCGTTGCTGGATGCCGAGGAACATGGGGAGTTGGTACACGCTTGATGGGCGACACCTGATCGATTGATCGTTCCCACGCAGCGTGGGAACGATCTACGCTTGTCTCAACGTTTCTCCCACACCTCGAAGCTGTAGGCCGGTTTGTCGCCTTCAGCCGGGTTCGGCTGGTTCGAGACCAACGTCCACTGGCTCGAATCGAATTCCGGAAACCAAGCATCCCCCTCCGGGCTCAAGGCCACGCGGGTCAGGTACAGCCGATCCGCCTGCGCCAGCGCCTGAGCGTACAGTTGCGCGCCGCCGATCAACATCAGCTCATCGACGCCCTGTTCCAGTGCCCAGGCCTCGGCGCGCGCCACCGCCGCCTCCAGCGTGGAAAAAACCTCCGCGCCCTCCAGCACCAGGCCTGGCTGACGGCTGACCACGATGTTCAGGCGTCCCGGCAGCGGTCGACCGAGGGAATCCCAGGTCTTGCGCCCCATGATGATCGGCTTGCCCAGGGTGGTGGCCTTGAAGTATTTGAAATCCCCCGGCAGGTGCCAGGGCATGCTGTTGTCGACACCGATCACACGGTTTTCACCGAGGGCTGCGATCAGGCTTAGGGGAAGAGTTTTGTTCATGGCGGCGAGGATACCAGAGGCTCGGCGTACCCCGACAGGCTTCACAGCGGTTATGCTCAACCCTCATTCGAGCAACGGAAACCCTCGTGACAGTACTGCAGAACCTCTGGTTGACCGAGACGATACGCCTGCGTGAAGAACACGCCGGCCCGCTCCAGGACCAGGAAGCCAATCGCCTGGCCCGTGCGGCCGGCGGCGACTTAGCCACTCGCATCCACCACCGTGCCCGCTGGCTGGCCGAGCGCGATGGCCTCACCGAGGCCCTGCGCCATTGGTTGCAAGGGGCGCGCCTGGCGCTGATCGCATTGGCGCTGATCGCCATCATCAGCGGCGCCGGCCTGGGATTTGCCGCACTCGGCGACGGGCTGACACCGGTCAATGTGTTCTGGGCCTTGGGCAGCCTGTTGGGGCTGAACCTGATCCTGCTCATCAGCTGGGCACTGGGCCTGATATTCGCTGGCGAGCAAGGTGCCACGCTGGGACGCCTGTGGTTGTGGCTCAGTGAAAAACTCGCTCGCGATGCCAAGGCCGCCCAACTGGCGCCGGCCCTGCTGCTGTTGCTGCAACGGCACAAGCTCAATCGCTGGGCCCTCGGCGTGTTGGTCAATGGCCTGTGGCTGCTGGCGATGCTCAGCGCGCTGGCCATCGTACTGATGTTGATGGCGACCCGGCGCTACGGCTTCGTCTGGGAAACCACCCTCCTCGGCGGCGAGACCTTCGTCGCCATGACCCAGGCCCTCGGTGCGCTGCCCGCCCTGCTGGGTTTCAGTGTGCCGACAGTGGAAATGATCCGCGCCAGTGGCGATGCCGCCCTGAACATCGAGAGCGCGCGCCAGGCCTGGGCTGCCTGGCTGGTCGGTGTGCTGCTGGTCTATGGCCTGCTGCCGCGCTTGTGCTTGGCACTGTTGTGCCTGTGGCGCTGGCGGCGCGGCCGCGCCACGCTGCGCCTGGACCTGAACCTGCCGGGCTACGCCCAATTGCGTGAACGGCTGATGCCCAGCAGCGAGCGACTGGGCGTCAACGACGCCGCCCCCGCGCAATTGCATCCCATCGAAAATGCTGCCAGTGCAATAAACAGCGACGGCGCGCTGCTGGTGGCAATCGAGTTGGACGATCGGCCCTGGCCGCCCAAGCTGCCCGAAACCGTGAAAAGCGCCGGCATTCTCGACAGCCGCGAGTCGCGCCACAAACTTCTCGAGCAATTGTCGCGCTTTGCGCCGGCACGCCTGGCAATTGCCTGCGACCCACGCCGTTCGCCGGACCGCGGCAGCCTGGCGCTGATCGCCGAGCTGGCCCGCAGCGCCAGCGCCACCCGCGTCTGGCTGTTGCAGGCGCCGCCTGGCGAAGCGCTGGACGCCGAGCGCCTGGGCGACTGGCACACCGCACTGCAACAGTTGCAGTTGCCCTTCGCCGACTGCATGCCCTTGAACTGGCTGGAGACCGGCCATGACTGAACCCATGAAGCCGCTGAAGCTGGCGGTGGTCGGCCACACCAATGTCGGCAAGACCTCGCTGCTGCGTACCTTGACCCGCGACGTCGGCTTCGGCGAAGTGTCCCATCGCCCGAGCACCACCCGCCATGTCGAAGGTGCGCGCCTGTCGGTGGACGGCGAAGCGCTGCTGGAACTGTACGACACGCCGGGCCTGGAAGACGCCATCGCCCTGCTCGATTACCTCGAGCGCCTGGAGCGTCCTGGCGAACGCCTCGACGGCCCGGCGCGCCTGGCCCGCTTCCTCGAGGGCAGCGAGGCGCGGCAACGCTTCGAACAAGAAGCCAAAGTGCTGCGACAACTGCTCGCCAGCGACGCCGGGCTTTATGTGATCGACGCCCGGGAACCGGTGCTGGCCAAGTACCGCGATGAATTGGAAGTCCTCGCCAGTTGTGGCAAGCCGCTGCTGCCGGTGTTGAATTTCGTCAGCAGCGCCCACCATCGCGAGCCCGACTGGCGCGAAGCCCTGGCGCGATTGGGGCTGCACGCCTTGGTGCGTTTTGACAGCGTGGCTCCGCCCGAGGACGGCGAGCGACGCCTGTATGAGAGCCTCGCGCTGTTGCTGGAAAGCGCACGTGGGCAACTGGAACGCCTGGTCGCCGATCAACAGGTCCAACGCCTGGCCCGCCAGCAGAGCGCGGCGCGCTTGATCGCCGAACTGCTGATCGACTGCGCCGCCTGCCGACGCAGCGTCGCCAGCGACGCCGAACTGGAACGCGAGGCCATCAGTGAACTGCGCAAAGCGGTGCGTCAGCGCGAGCAGCGCTGCGTCGAAGCCCTGCTCAAGCTTTATGCTTTTCGTCCCCAGGACGCCGCCGCCAGCGATCTGCCGCTGCTCGACGGACGCTGGGGCGATGACCTGTTCAACCCCGAGACTCTCAAGCAACTGGGCGTACGCGTCGGTGGCGGGATCGCGGCGGGCGCGGCGGCGGGGGCTGGCGTGGACTTGTTGGTGGGCGGCCTGACCCTTGGCGCCGCCGCCCTGGCCGGGGCCATTGTCGGCGGCACCCTGCAAACCGCCCGCAGCTATGGCAACCGGCTGATGGGCAAGCTCAAGGGGCAACGGGAATTGACCGTGGACGACAGCGTGCTGCGCCTGTTGGCCCTGCGCCAACGCCAACTGCTGCAAGCCCTCGACCAGCGCGGCCATGCGGCGATGGACAGCATCCGCATCGCCACGCCCCTGGACAAGACCTGGCGCGAGGGCAAGCTGCCCGAAGCCTTGAACAAGGCGCGGGCGCATCCGCAGTGGTCATCCCTCAATCCCCAGGCGCGGTTGAGCCAAGCAGAGCGCCAGGAGCTGATCGAGCAGTTGGCTGAGCAGCTCTAGACATCCCCTGCCTGAACCGGGGATAAGGTGGACATAGTTTGTGGCGAGGGGATTTATCCCCGCTGGGCTGCGCAGCAGCCCCAAAACCTGACACCTCGGTTTGTCAGGTCAATAGCGTTCAACCATTTTTGGGGCGCTTCGCACCCCAACGGGGATAAATCCCCTCACCACAAAAAAGCAGCGCTGCCCCTTAGTCAGTCGTCGATCAATGCCTTGAGCGCCAAAGCCGCTTCAACCAACTCCAGCTCGCTGAACACTTGCACGCCATGGCGCTTGAGCAGCGCCGCCGTCACGCCTTCGCCGCTGACCTTCACACCGCTGAACGTTCCGTCATAGGTCAACAGGTTACCGCACGATGGGCTATTGGCCTTGAGCACGGCGATCCGGATGCCGTGTTCGCGCACCAACGCCAGCGCTTGATGCGCACCGGACAAAAACTGCGCACTCACATTTTCGCCGTCGGTGGTGATGACCAGTGCCTGGCCGTCGAGCACTTGCCCACCCTGCCCGCCAGGAATCTCCGCCGCCGCCCGGGGCGTAGGCAAACCGCCGGCGACTTCCGGGCATAGCGCCACGATCCGGCCTTCGTCGAGCCATTGCTGCAATTGATCGAACGGCCCACTGGCACCGCCGTCGTAGCGCACGCGATGCCCGAGCAGGCAGCGACTGACCAGGATCTTTTCCATCATCAGAACAACTCGTTGCCGCGACGGCGGAACCAACCGGTCAAGGACAGGCGATCACGCGTGGCCGGCAGTACTTCATGGGGAATGTCCCCCGACAGGAACACCACCAGACAACCGCCGATGGGCACCACGTCCTGTTCCAGGCTCTCGTCCAGGTACATGCGCAACTGGCCGCCGTGTTCCGGCAACCAGTCGTCATTGAGGTAAAGCACCGCCGACACTGTGCGTCGGTCGTCATCGCGGAAGCGGTCGACGTGCTTGAGGTAGAACGCGCCAGGCGGATAGAGGGCAAAGTGGCTTTCGAAGTCTTCCAGGCCCAGGAACAACCCGCGATTCATCGCCTCGCGCAGGCTGTCCATCAGCGCCAGGTAATGGTCGCAGGCTTGCGCCTGGCCGGGTTCGATCCACTGAATGTGATCACCCCGGATCCCTTCGCGGATCTCCGAGAACGGCCCGCGCCCGACCGCTGCCGGGGCCAGTTCGCCCTCGGCGGCACGCTGGCGGCATTCGGCCGCCAGGGCGCGGGTCAGCGCCTCCGGCAGAAAGAGGTCCTGCTGCGACCAGCCGCGCTCGGCCAGGTCGTCGACGATACGTAACAGCAGCGGGTGATCAGAAGGTATTTGCATGGCGCGCATAGTATGCCTGTGCCTGCAAAACCGACAGCGACGCTCGGCAGGTTTTTTGCCGCCAGATAGCACCATCGTACGAACTTGATACGAATTCTCGACAAGACCCCACACCCCACGGAGAATAGTCGGCTGCTGACAGGAGTCCCTATGCGCCGTTTGCTTTTCTCACTGTTGATGTTCTGCGTTTTGCCCGCCTGGGCAGACAGCTACGACCAGTTGTACAAGGTCGCCGGTTGGCCGGAACAGCGGGCGCATTTCAATGACGCCTTGAGCGCCGCCCAGCAGCGCTATCAGAGCAGCCTGCCGCCGGCGGTGTTCCAAGCCTTGGTGAACAACAGCAATCAACGTTTCGCCCCCCAGGCCATGGACCAGCGGGCCGAGGCGCAAATGCGCAAGAATTTGCGTGATCCCAGCCCGGCCCTGAGCTTTTTCCAGTCGCCCCTGGGCCGCAAGGTCGTGGCGGCCGAGTTGCTGGCGACCCGGCGCGATCAATTGGCGAAAAACGCCAAGGGCCTGCCGAAGATGCCAGCCAGCGACAACCGCTTGTTGATCATCGGCCACCTGGCCCAGGCCCTGCCCGCCCGCGAGGCCGGCGCCGAAGTCAGCCTGGCGATCGCCGGCGTGGCGGCCGACAGCCTGAGTTCGATGATCCCGGGGCTGCTGGGCGGCGGCCAGGCCCAGGGCATGCTCGACAGCCAGCGCCAGCGGTTAATGGAACAGATCGGCGCGGACCTGAACAACACGCTGCTGTACGTCTACCGTGACCTGACGGATACCGAGCTGGAAGAGTTCGCCACCTTCGCCGAATCGACCGAGGGCCAGGCTTATTATCAAGCGGCCCTGGCGGCGATTCGGGCGGGGTTGGCAGTGGGGCAGAATCTCGGGCAGTAGTTCAGCGCCGAACCCGGCTCATCCGCTTCGTCAGAAACCCAAACATCTCCTGGCGCAACGCCAGCGCCTCATTTGCCAAGTGATGGCGTCCCTCGGGCAACATCAACACCTGCGGCCGATCGAACTTGCTGCGTAGCACTTGCAGGTTGTGAATCCAATCCACCGTCATGTCCGCCTGCCCCTGCACGATCAATGGCTGGCGCGGGCTGCTCGGGGCGGCTTCGATACGCTTGATCCATTGCCCCAACGCGCCCACCCAGGCGGTGGGCAGGCGTAGCGGTTGCAGCGGGTCGGCTTGCAGGAACGGCAGGAAGTCCGGGTCGGTGGAGTTCTCGCTGAAACGTCGGGCAATCCCCCTTACGAAGGGCTTGAGCAGGTAATAGCTCAGGCGCGACCAGCCCCAGGCCCGCGGCCGCACCAGGGGTGACAGCAGGATGACCTGGCCCTGGGCCGGGCTCTGTGCCCCCTGGTTGAGCACGTGATCGACGACAATGGCCCCGCCGGTGCTTTGCCCGCACAGGTGCCAGGGTTGCGGCAGGTCGAGTGTCCCGGCCTCGGCCAACAGGCCCTGCAAGGTGGCCTGGTACTCGGCAAAATCCTCGATGCTGGCGCGCTCGCCACTGGACAGGCCGTGGCCCGGCAGATCACAAGCGATCACCGCGAACTTCTGCTCCAGAGCCCACTCGATCAAGTGGCGATACAGCCCCATGTGATCGTAATAACCGTGGAACACAAACAAGGTCGCCACGGCTTTTTCCGGCCACCAGACCTGGCTGACCAGTTCATACCCACCCACCTCGAAACGCCCCAATCCCTTGCGCACACTGCGTTGGGGAAAGTCCAGGCCATAGAACCGCTGGTAGGCCTGGGCTTGCTCGGACAGGGCTTGCCACTGGGCCAGCGGCTGCAGGCTGGCACGCAGGAGATCGGGGGCGAAAGTGGCAGGCATCAAGATTTCCAGGCATAGGCGCATCGCGCGAAACAGACTTTGTAGGCCTGCGATATTCATCTGTCGCGGCAGGCATGGCAAGCTACGCGGCTTCAGAGGATCGACTCCATGCGCCCGTCCCACCGCACAGCCTTGCTCGCCAGCCTGCTCGCCCTCGGATGCGCCGTCGTATTGTGGATGGCCTACGACTGGTTCCAAGGCCGTTTCCTGCGGGCTTTCAGCCAACACACCGCGGTGTTTTCCGGCGACCCGCTGCGCCTGCCTGCCGATCTGGCCGGCCCCGGCGCAATACGCCTGGTGCATTTCTGGGACCCGGCGTGCCCGTGCAACGTCGGCAACCAGCAACACCTTGCCGAGTTGGTCGATAAATATGTACCGCAAGGCGTCGAGTTTTATGCGGTACAAAAAGCCGGCAGCCAAGGTCAGCTGCCGGTCACGTTGAGTCACTTGAAAACCCTCCCGGCGCTCCCCGGTTCAAGCCAGATTCCTGCAAGCCCGGCCGTAGCGATCTGGGATCGCAGCGGCAAACTGGCGTACTTCGGCCCCTACAGCGAAGGCCTGACCTGCAACTCGAGCAACAGCTTCATCGAGCCCATTCTCGAGGCGTTGAGTGTCGACCGGGAAGTTAGTGCGACTCACACGTTGGCGGTGGGCTGTTATTGCCCATGGTCGGTTTCAAACTGACGAATTAACTACAACGCGTATTACACCTCTCCCTCTTGGGCAGCGACAAAGTTGAGACTAGTGCTTGCTTCTAGAGCTCTTGCTCAAAGTAAGGGCCCGGGCTGAACCGTTTGTCGGATCCAATTTTTCCAAACGACGCCATTACCGCTCCTTTTCGGCCTGTGCCCCATGCCAGACGGGTTGTGCAGGGCATTTCAGCCCGGTTGACCGTTTAGCTGAATCGATTAACAGCGGTCGTGCCAGCATGAACTTTTTTTTAATCTCTTCTCTAAACCTCGTGACCAGCAAAATGTTTATTACCCGTGCAGTCGCGCGGCGGCGCTAACCCGAGGAAGTTTCACACGCCTTTTCATCGTTCAACTTGTCGACCCTTCTAACCAAACAAGAAATGGAATCGTCAGTGATGCAAAAGCTGCTATGCGCTGCACTTTCCAATCCCTATAAAGAAGATGCCCTCAACCTCGAGGCGTTCGTCCAATGCGTCGCTCCGCTCATGATCGATGTGTTGCTGCGCGGCGAGACGGGTACCGGTAAAGACACGCTGGCAGAAAAGATCCATCGCATGTCCGGCTGCTCCGGCAAGTTCGTGGCCATCAACTGCGCCGCCATTCCCGAAACCCTCGCCGAGAGCCAGCTCTTCGGGGCCAACACCGGCGCATTTACCGGGGCCAGCCAAAATCGCGCGGGGTTCGTCGAAGCCGCACATAACGGCACGCTGTACCTGGACGAAATCGACAGCATGCCGTTGGGCCTTCAAGCCAAGCTGCTGCGAGTCCTGGAATCCAGGACGGTCCAGCGCCTGGGCTCGACCCAGAACATCCCGGTGAACATGCGAGTGATCGCCTCCGCCCAGTGCCCGCTGGGAGAAATGGTCGAACGTGGCGAGTTTCGCAGGGACCTTTATTTTCGCCTGAACATCATCAGCCTCAAGCTGCCGCCACTGCGCAGCCGCAAGGAGCGCATCGTGCCGCTGTTCCAGTCGCTGGTGCGCCGGGAGGCCCAGGCACTTGACCGGCCCTACGTCGCGCCGTCGCCAGCGCTGTTGCGCCAACTGCTCGGTTACGCCTGGCCTGGCAACATCCGCGAGCTGCAGTCCGCCGCCAAGCGGTACGTACTCGGCTTGCCGGCGCTGCCCCGCGCCGAGCAACTGGAACACAGCAGCTCGACGCTCAAGTTGAAAGAACACCTGCAGCAGTTCGAAAAAATCCTCATCGAGGACTGCATGCGCCGCCACCATCATTGCATCGACAAGGTCATCGCCGAACTGGGTATCGCCCGGCGCACGCTGTATTACCGGATGAAGTGCCTGCAAATATCGACGAGTTGAGTGGGATCGGTGGAACCGTTTACGCAACGATCGCCACTTAACCAGCGAGACGCTCACGATCGTCTCGCCATTCCACAACCCGGAGATACGACTATGAGTTTTGGTGGACTTTCTCTCGCGGCTTCCACGGCTGCCATGCAGCAGATGGACGCGACCTCGGCTGCGATGACAACCATGAAATCCGAATTCGACCAGAAGAAACTGGTCGCTGACACCATGAACGCAATCGCGGCAGGGTCGATGGACACCGCAACCAAAGCCATCACCGCCATGGGGGAAGCCTCGAAAAACATACGATTCTGACCCTCTCGCTTTAGCCCCGCTCCGGCGGGGTAACCTCAAGCGCGATGCGAGGAGGCCCTATGCACATCGACTTGCCAGACAGCCTTCGAGCTCTCAGGGACCTGTCCCATGACGAACCTGCGCCGACTCCGCCAGGCCTGCACCTGGCGCTGCACGGAGCCGGCGACCGGTTGCGAGAGTCGCTCGTCCAGTGGGGCAACGAAAAGGGTTCGGCGGGCGGACAGTCCCGACCTGGTTGGCCGAGCCCCCAGGACGGATTCGCCGCAGAGACCCAAGACCCCTTGCGCCTGGTACTGGAAGACATCCTGGAAGAGATCAACAACGGCACCGGCTCCAATCTCGACGTCGATATCGATGACGCCTATTCCAATGAAGACCTGTTCAACGATCTGGCCCAGATGTTCGCCTATCGCCGACAGCCCATCGGTGACAACGATGTCGACAGCCAAAGCGATTTCGGCAATGCCAACAACCCCTTCTGTGGCGCGCTGTTCGGCGCCTGGGAGATCGAGGGCGATCACGCCACGCGGCGCAGTCGTCATGACGCGAGCCTGTCGCTGCTGCTCAAGATCATCGCGGTCCTGGGCCGCAGGAAACTGCTGACGCTGCTGGATATCGACGAAGGTGACGGCCAGGCGCGGTATGAACCAGACGACCAGGACCTGTTGTTCGAGATCGCCGCATTCATGGACCAGCATCCGACGCGCTATCCCCCGCCAGCGACCCTCGACGCAGAACGGTGGACATGGACCGAACGCATTGCCCGCGGCACAGCGCTGGATGCCCGCGAAACCCGGTTGTTCCAACTTGCCCTGGAAGAGCTGGACTTCGCCCTCGCCCGCCTGGCCGGCCAGCAAGCCCCGCCGCGTCAGCGTGCCCGGCGCAGCCGGGAAGAAATCGAGTTTCACCTGAGCGTCACCGGTAGCGCTCGCAACGTCTTGAGGCTGATGTGCGTCTGAAGGCACCCGACCTTTGAGTTTTCAAACCGACCGTTGAAACAGGAGACATTCCGTGGACATACACGCCATCGACCCCAGCAACCTCGCCTCCACGTCCGCCAAAACGAGCGCCAGGCCACCAGCGAGCGCCGAGACCAGCGATGTCAGTTGGTTCACTGCACAAATGCGCGAGAAAGCCCCCGCCCCGAACAGCGAAAACAATGTCGCGGCACGCATCATTGACTCGCTGTCGAGCCGCTCCGGTGAACTGCAGCGCCTGGACGACCGCGCCAACCGGGACATGCTCAAGGCCATCCGCACTGCCGACCCGCAGGACATGTTGCAGTCGAACCGCTCACTGTCGTCCTTCCACCTGGAAAGCCTGATGACCGCGAAAGTGGTCAGCAAAGGCTCCCAGGCCATCGAGAAGCTCACCAATCTTCAGTAAAGGGAAGGCCGGTCATGTCCAAGCGCGCGTTCTCGACACTGTTGCTGTGCCTGCTGCTCACCGGTTGCGACGAACGGACGGCGCTGCACAGCCATCTTTCCGAGCAGGATGCCAACGAAGTGATCGCCGAGCTGGCGAACAAGAACGTGGAGGCGAGCAAGCAAGTCGACAAAGACGGGTTGACCGTGCTGGTCGAGCCAGCCGACATGAACAGCGCCGTCCAGGTACTCGAAGCCGCCGGCCTGCCGCGTCGCTCACGTTCCAGCCTGGGGGAGATCTTCCGCAAGGAAGGGGTCATTTCCACGCCGATGGAGGAGCGTGCCCGCTACATCTATGCGCTGTCCCAGGAGCTCGAATCGACGCTGTCACAAATAGATGGCGTGGTGCTCGCCCGGGTCCATGTGGTCCTGCCGGAACGGGTGGCCCCGGGTGAGCCGGTCCAACCCGCATCGGCCTCGGTGTTTATCAAGCATACCCGTGCGCTGGACCCCGACAGCATCACCCCGCGCGTGCGCAACCTGGTCGCCAGCGGGATTCCCGGCATGGCTGACGCCGCCCAGAATCCGGCCAAGCTATCGGTGGTATTCGTTCCCGCCGCGCCGTATCAGGAACGGCGCAAGATGGCGTATTTCGGCCCCTTCCTCATGCAGGCCGACGACATCGGCTATTGGCGGGCGGTGACCGTGACGGCAAGTATCACCTTGCTCGCCATCCTGATGGGCGTCTTGTATGGCCTCTATCGGCTGTGGCGCAACGGCGTGTTGGTACTGCCACGATTTCTCGATCGCACGCTCACCAAACCGGCCGGGACGCCCGCCGCCCCCCAAAACAGCATGACACCTGGGCTGTTCGCCGTGAAAAACCCAGGGACCAAACCCGACCGTAGCGGGACCGCCGCATGACGGCGGAGATTGCATGGGTTCGCTGGTGGACCCTCGCCTGGCGCGAAGCAGACCGGGGCTGGTATTCGTCAGCGCTTTGCCTGCTGACCGCGCCACAGATCGACGCCCTCGCCCCAGCGCAGCATGCCGCGCTTGCCCGCAGCTTCGGTATGACGCCGTGCACGCCCCCCCAACCCAGCCCGGCGCTGCAATCGCTGTTCTGCGGCACGCCCCGGACCTTGGTCCTTGCCTGCGAATTGGTGGCGAGCACCTGCGCACCGTTAACGGCAACACAGGCACTTTCGGTGCAGGACCGGGCCTGGTGCGAGCGCACCGCCAAAGCCCTGCGCCCGGGACACTGGCTCGAACAAGACCAGGATCCGCTCGCCCTGCTGCGTGCCTGGCTGGGCGAACAGGCCTGGGAACGGGCGCGCCTGGCGTTCCCACGCGACAGAATCATCGCCATCGAATCGGCACCCGCCCCTCAACCGCCAGCTGCCAAGCTGAATACGCTTTGGCAGTCCGCCTGCTGGAAAGCTGAGCAAAGCCTGACAGCCTCGGCACCTACCCAAACGGAGAGACACGATGCTCGCTCGGCGTTCGCTTGAACTGCGCCCTGATGGCCAAGGCTTGTCGCAGCCCTACATCGCTCGCGAAACCCTGGTCGATTGTGCCCGCGCACAGGTCATCCTCGAACAGGCCCAGGCCCAGGCCGCGCAATTGCTTGGACGCGCCAGCGCAGAGGCGGACGCGACCGTGCTCAAGGCTCAAGCACAATTCTGGGAAAAGGCCGAAGCCGTGCTCGCCGCCTGGGAAGCCCAGCGTCAAGCCATGTGGGAACGAATCGAAACGAGCGCTGCACACGTGGTCAACGAGGCCCTGGGGACGCTGTTGAACGAAGTCCCGGAGCAGGCACGCATCGATGCACTCGTCCGCCAACTGGCGTCGCGTCAGGACGACCCGGTCAGCGCCACCCTTCGCTGTCATCCTGAAGACCTGGCAAGCCTGACCCAGAGCCTGGGCATCGACGGCCGACGCCCCTGGACGCCGGTGGCCGATGTCGACATGGAACGACATCAACTGAAGCTGGAAACGCCGGGCGGTACATACCTGCTCGACTGGCCCACCGCCGTCGAAACCCTACGCCTGCCCGAACCACAACCCATCACCGCAAGCTGACCCATCGCTTTCGCGAGCAAGCTCGCTCCCACAGAGGATTGTTGGTGACTGCCATACCTGTGATCCCACAGGAGAAACACGATCACCCAGAACCAGGTCGGCTATAAGGCCGCCTCACGGTGGACGTTGATCTCGGCGCCCCGTTAACCACGCTGGCCGAACGCAGGCATTGTGGAGTGGGCATCCCGGCATGGATGCCGGGATAGCCGCGATGGGCCATGGATGGCCCTTCGCGGCGGGCCCACGGAGCAATGCCGGAGTGAGGGCACACCGAGCCTAGGCGAGGTGCCGAGTGGTGGGGCATAAAGCGTTTTGCTTACTTTTGACTGGGCCGGCTTCCGGGCTTTTCAAAAGTGAGCCGCCGTCAGGGCGGAACCCTAAGTGGCCGTTACCGCAGCAATGGATATGTACGCAGTCAACAAGAGCATGGCCGGCTGTCAGGCCGCCATCGCGAGCAAGCCCGCTCCCACAGGAGAAACGCGCCCCACTCCCGACGCCCATTTTTTTCCTCATTCACGCGGAACCGCCAACGGCACAGGCGCCACTCACCTCGTGAATATGCCCAAGCCCAGAGGAACCGCCCATGTCTTCCACCGATGCCGTCCAGCGCCGCCTCGACACCTACTTCCAACGCGCGACCGACAACGTCAACAACGCTGCGATGAACGCAGCGGAAAGTCAGTCGCTCGACGACATGCACTCATTCCTGACCAGCATGAACGGCATGTCCGTCGCGGTGAACGCAGCGACTCAACAGACCACAGCCCATCACAACCTCGCCAAGGCGATCATCGATGCAATGCCATGAGCTGCGCACACAGCTCACCCGCTGGAACGCCGACGTCGATGGCCCGGAGCGGTTCACCGTTGTCATCGACGAGGGCGAAGCAACGTTCAGCAAGCTCGACGAAGGCCTGCTGGCATCGGTCGAACTGACCGTCCCGGTGACCCATGAGGTGGCTCTGGAAGACCTGCTTCGGCTGGCGCACCCAAGCCTCTCACGATTTCCCGGCGCGCTGGCTCGTTCGCCGCAAGACGGTCGGTTGTGGCTGCTGGCGCAAGTGCCGCTGGACGGGCACATCGACGACTTGATCGAGGTGCTCGAAGCACTGCTCAACCAGCGTGATACCTGGCAATCCATTCTCAATAAAGACCAACGTGCCGTTGCCACGCCTGTGGCGCGACGCCTCTCGCACTCTCACTTGCTCGGAACAGGAATCCGCCATGCCTAACAGGTGGCTTGCACCGTACCGCTTGATGACCGCAGGCAAGGTACACCTTCGCCAGTCGATCACACGCCGCTGGGCGAAACCTTCGCTGATCGCACTGGCATTGGCCGGCGCGCTTGGCGCTGGCATGCCGGCAGAGGCGGCCATACCGACCGACTGGAAGAACACGCCTTACGCCTACGACGCCCAGAGCACACCGCTGGCCAAGGTACTCGGCGACTTCGCCAATACCTTCGCCGTGCAACTGGTAATCGACGGCACGGTGAAAGGCACCGTCGACGGGCGGATGCGCGCCGAAAGTCCCCAGGCGTTCCTCGACAGGCTCGGCCTGGAAAATCGCTTCCAGTGGTTCATGTATGGCAACACGCTGTACGTCAGCCCCTTGCAGAACCAGGACTCCACGCGCCTGGAAGTGTCCGCCGATGCCGTGCCGGACATGAAGCAAGCCTTGACCGACATCGGCCTGCTGGATCCGCGCTTCGGCTGGGGTGAATTACCCGACGAAGGCGTGGTCCTGGTCTCCGGCCCGGAACGCTATGTGCGCTTGGTGGCGCAGTTTGCCGAAGCGCGCAAGACCCCCGAGGAAAAGCAGGAAGTGATCAGTTTTCCGCTGCGCTATGCCACCGCCGCCGACCGCAACGTCAAGTACCGCGGCGAAACGCTGGTCATCCCCGGGGTCGCCAGCATCCTGAAAGGCTTGCTGGAAAGTCGCAGCGCCGTGTCGGGGGGCATGCAGACGGCCTCGCCCCAGGCATCGTTCCAGAACATGCAGACCCAGCAGTCCATGACCATGGGCAATATCGAACAGTTGGCGTTGAACGGCATGGGTCGGCCGAATACCAGCCGTGTACCGTCCGGCGCGAACAGCGGTGCAGGCGCTCGGGGCAAGATCCGCGTCGAAGCCGACGTGCGCAACAACGCGGTGCTCATCTACGACGCACCCAAGCGGCGGGAAATCTACACGCCGCTGATTCGCGATGTGGACGTGCCGCGCAAGCTGGTGGAAATCGATGCGATCATCCTCGACATCGACCGCACGCAACTGGCTGAGCTGGCCTCGAACTGGAACGTCGAGAGCGGCGATCTGATCGGCGGCGCCTCGATGATTCGCCCTGGTGCCAGCTCGACGGTGTTCATTCAGGACTACGGCGATTTTTCCGCGCAACTGAGGGCCCTGGAGGGCCGTGGCCTGGCCTCGGTGGTGGCAAACCCTTCGGTACTGACCTTGGAGAACCAGCCGGCGGTCATCGACTTCAGCCGGACCGAGTACATCTCGGCCATCGGCGAGCGCGTCGCCACCGTCGAGCCCATCACGGCAGGCACCAGCTTGCAGGTCGTGCCCCATGCCATCGAGACCGGGGGCCGCAATCAGATCCAGATGTCCCTGGACATCGAGGACGGCCGCATCGAACCCTCGGAAGTCGGCCAGCAGACGCCCAGCGTGCGCCGGGGCGTGGTCAGCACCCAGGCTGTCATGGGGGAAAGCCGGTCATTGGTGGTAGGCGGTTTTCATACCGAAGAGACCGGCGACAACCTCGAACGAGTGCCATGGCTGGGGCGCATCCCGCTGATCGGGCCGCTGCTGTTTTCCTCGACCACGCGCGAGACCAGTCGCCGCGAACGGGTGTTCATCCTGACGCCTCGCCTGATCGGTGACCAGGTCGACCCGGCCCGCTACATCTCCGCCCTTGACCGTGAACAGGTCGACAGCGCCATGGCCCGCCTGGAAGAGCGTCGCAACGGCACCCGCCCCGTCGGTCGTATCGAGGTCAGCGATGTGCTCGCCCAACTCGCCGACGGCAACATTCCGGCCACGTTCAAGCAAGCGGCGTCGATTCCTTATTCGCCCGACACATTGTGCGCGTTGCAACCCGGGCTATCGCTGGACGCTGCCCGGGCCCAATGGTTCGCCGGCCCCGATTACGGCATCGCCGTCGGCGTGGTACGCAACGATGGCCAGCAAAGGTTGCGCTTCGACGAAGCGAGTTGCGGTAGCCGCTGGGCCCTGGCCACCTCCGCCTGGCCGAAGGTGTGGCTTGAGCCCGGTGAGGAAACGGAAGTGTTCGTGGTCATGAAACAACCCACACGCACGCCAGGCGGCGAGCGCCCTTCTCTTCTGCAAACCAGCGCGAGGACCCTGCCATGAGTCGCACGCCACTGCTGCTCGTTTTATTGCTGAGCCTGCCGGTGTTCGCCGGCTGCGCGTACCGCTCAGGCTGCCAGGGCGATGCCTGCAGCCGCGCCGAACCGGACAACGGTCGGCTGGTGATCTGGTGGTCACCCGGCATGCGCGGCGGCCTTGGCTCCCCCGAACACCCACTGGACCATACGGTCGTCCCATTGGAGAACTGAAACGCTATGTCTTTTTCGGTACACAGCGTAAGCACTCGCCAGGCCTTCCAGAAGAACATCATCGCCGGCATCGCGACGTATTGGGAAATAGCCCCAGGCATTGAGTTCTGTCTGCGACGCGAGCCACACAGCGTGGGGCTCGCCTTACAAATACAAAGCCAGGCGCTGCGTGCAAACCAGATCCAGCATGCCCTCGAACGGCGTTTTGCCCAGCCGGCCGACTACGCGCAGCTGTTCGTATTTCTCGATCCGCAGCGGGCACTCGTGGTCTGGCAGGCGCTGCCCGACGCGCCGCTATCCACTGAGCTGCTTGATGAAATCCAGTCCCGTCAGCTGTCACTGCTGGGCCTGGAAGACCTCGATGATTACTCGGCCACGTATTGAGCGAAACACAACGAACTGTTTGGACCGGGAACATGGTGAACCTGT
>NZ_FPIX01000016.1:0-124592 GCF_900119205.1 Pseudomonas sp. NFACC16-2
AGCCAATTCCCCGATTTATCGACTCGTTTGAGCAAGCCAACATCCGACAGTTCTACGTCGGCTCGCGCCGCCGTTTCGCGCATCGAACAATCACTGCTCAGATACAGCAATAGGGTGCGTAATAAAGTCTCTGGGGTGAAACGGCGCCCGAACTTCAACGCCCCCAATTCCCTGGCCTTGGCTTCCCATCCCGCAGGCAATAGCGCTAACAGCTTTGGCCAATCTTCATCTAGTCCTGGTGTCACACTTGCTTTCCTTGCAACTCATCTCAATTGCGGATCAGTTTACTATTTTTGGAGTTTGGTTAGCGCCTATGGGATTTATCCCCGCCGGGGCGCGAAGCGGCCCTCCATAGTACCGACGCCTCGGCATATCAGGCGGATAGAGGGGCTGCTGCGCAGCCCAACGGGGATAAATCCCCTCACCACTAGGGGAAGATGCCTGCCTAAAAAGGGAATATGCCTATTCAGTGTTCTTCCTGAACCCCCGCAAATTCATCGCACACAGGCAAAACTGCAACACGATCAACGCATACGCGCGGGTATGAAGCCCCCAGATCACCCACAGAATATTGCTTGCAATAAAACAACTGAATCCCGCCATCCGGCGTCGCGGTTGGCGTGAGCCGATCAACCAGGCGGCCAGCACCGTGACGAGCATCGCTGGCCATTGCACCCATCCAAGATAATCCACACAATCGTCCTCTTGCCCTTATGAACTAGAGACCCTGGCGGTTGGGGAGCGTTTCCCCGGATGTTGGATGCACCTACGGTCCATTGGCTTGAACTTGCCGCGCGCCGGGTTCTTCTAATGAGTCCGAATCATCATCGAGGCACCGCCTGCGCAATGCCCAGAATACTCACCGGGCCAACCCCGGAAGAAGAACTGACGGAACACAACGCCAAACTGTTTGGCTCGCCCAAGGAGCGACTGGATTTCTATCGCCGGGAAATCCAGTACGAAACCAGCATCCTGGCCAACCGAACCGACGCTTACCTGGCCGCCCAATCTTTCCTGGTGATCGCCTTTGCTTCGTGCATGGCCAACCTGAACCCGGAGTGGGGCAAGTTGTTCACGTTGATCGTGCCGCCATTTTTGGCCTTGCTGGGATTCTTGAGCTCGCTCAATGCCTGGCCGGGCATCAAGGCGGCCTACGAAATCATCGATCATTGGCATTTCAAGCAGAGCGAGCTATTGCGCGCCGAACCCTTGATGGGCCTGGCCTACGACGAGTCACCGCTGTTCAGCGAGCGCGAGTCGACGCACAAAGGCTATCGCAAGTCGCTGCTGTTCTCGGTGCGTACACCATGGATCTTCGCCACCTTCTGGGTATTGCTGGGGGTGTATTCGGTCTATATCCAGATGGGCGATCCTGGCGGTTGAGCCACGCGATCTTGCGGACGAACATCATCGTGGCGAGGGAGCTTGCTCCCGCTCGGTTGCGCAGCAACCGCAAAGCTTGGGGCAGCTTCGCAGCTCAGCGGGAGCAAGCTCCCTCGCCACAACAGCGTTCATCTCCTGCCGCAGTGCCTCACCTCGGCTGCTTGCGGCGCTCATACCATGCCAGGGTCGGTTGGGTCGTGACGCCATGAACCAGAATACTCAAGGCCACCACCGACAGGGTGAGGTTGATGCACAGCTGCGCCACCTCCGGCTGCAGGTCATTGTTCAAGGCGAAAAACAAATAGAACAAGCTGCCGATCCCGCGGATGCCGAACCAACCGATCAGCAGCCGTTGCGGTCCGTCGAGCAATCGCCCCCAGGGTAACGCCAGCACACTCAACGGGCGGATGACGGCAAACAGCAGGGCACCGATCGCCAAGGCCCGCCAGTCCCAATGGTTGGCCAGCACGACCCCCAGCAGGGTGACCAGAAACACTTCCATCGATCGCTCCACCAGGCTGCCGAATGCGAGCATGTCGCTCATCATGACCCCAGCGGCCAATTGACCATCGTCCAGCGACTCGGTATCACCCGCGACGGCCTGTTGGGGATCGACGGTTTCATGGCCCACCACCGGTTGCACCAGGTGTTCTGCCGGCGGCGCCGCTTCATCGGTGGATTTGACCTCAGCCTGGCGCAGCCCCAGGCCGGCGGCGAACACTGAGAGAAAACCATAGCCCTGGATCCACTCTGCCACGACGTAAGCCAGGGCAATCAGCGCCAGGGCCAGGTAGTCATTGGGCGACAGCGTGCTGTCGGCATTCCTGATGCGCATCGACAAGGTCAGCTTGCCAATGCCGCGGCCCATCCAGTAGCCGACCAGCAAACCGGCCGGCACCGCCCAGAGGACGTTACGCAGCAGCCATTCACCGAGAAAACCGCTGCCGTCTTCACGCAGCATCAACAGGCCGAGGATCACAAAAGGAAACGCCGTCCCGTCGTTCAGTCCCGCTTCGCCCGACAGGCCGAAACGCACCCGGTCGTCATCGCGCGCGTCGTTGACCTGCACCAGCGCCGCCAGCACCGGGTCGGTAGGTGCCAACATCGCGCCAATCAGCATCGACACGCCCCAACCCAGGCCCAACAGATAATGCAATGCCAGGCACAGGCCGGCGATGCACAGGATCATCACGGGCCCGGCCAGCCCATAGGCGACTCGCCAGGTACGGTTCTTGAGGGGCAAACGCAACTTGAGGCCGCTGACGAACAATGAAAACACCACCGCGACCTCCGTGAGGTGTTCCATCCAGACCGCCGACTCGCTGATGTCCAGCTTCAGCACGTCCAATCCCATCGGCCCGATGGCAACGCCCAGTACCAGGCACATCGCCGAGGTGGTGACCGGCATCCAGCGCAGATAGGAGGAGGTCAAGGCCAGGGTCAGCAACACCGCACCGAGCACCGCTACCCATACCGTGAAAGTCATCGTTGCTCCTTGGATAGCGCTTGGTACGGCCGGTGAGTGAGCCCCATGGCGAGGGAGCTTGCTCCCGCTCGGCTGCGAAGCAGTCGTAAAAACGCTTTGACCGCGCCCCTTGCATGGGCCGCTTCGCGTCCAGCGGGAACAAGCTCCTCGGCACAACAGCGCCGTTGCCACATTCAACAGCTGGGGGTGGTTCTCAGTATTCGAGGGTTGGAGCGAAACGAGGGTTCCCCTCGTGAACGGACAACCCGTTTATCCGCCTGCCCTTCAACCCAACGGAATTTTTCGTCGTTGCCGGTGCTCTGCAACAGAAGAGACGTGCTGATTCAGCGTCCGCCGAAACCCAAGAGGCCCTTATGACTGCGCTGACACCCCTCCAATCCCAGCCGGGAACCGTGCACCCTGTTACGCCTGACGGGCACGTGCGCCAATGCTATGAACGACTGTTCCAGGGCCCCGACGACGCTGACACGCAAGCCGTCGCCCAAGCGTTCCTCCAGGAATGCATCGCAAAGGCCGCGGCGCTTCCTCAGGAGATGCCCGATGACCCCATGGCGCTGCTGTCCTGGGTCGAGCAACACAGCGCCGGCGTGGCCCGGCAGTACGCTGACTACCTGGAGCGGCGCAAAAATGGCGGCGCGCGGGAGTTCTTCAGCAGCAAGGCCCACGCCTTGTACTTCCTGCAGGCTGTGGCGCCGACCAAACGGGTCGACGGCGCCTGGCTGTATGGCGTGGTGAAGCACTGGCACGACCATCGTTTCGAAGGGTTGCTGTGCACCTACCTGGAAGAACTGGGGGACGGTCATCCCGCGCAAAACCATGTGGTGCTCTATCGAAAATTGCTCGCCGAACACGATCTGTCGGATGCCCCGGACATCGACGACGACCTATATCTGCAAGGCGCCGTGCAACTGGCCCTGGGGTATGCCGGCGACGAATACCTGCCAGAAGTCATCGGCTACAACTTGGGCTATGAGCAGTTGCCCCTGCATCTGCTGATCAGCGCCTATGAGCTGAGCGAGCTGGACATCGATCCGTACTATTTCACCCTTCATGTCACCATCGACAACGCCAGCACCGGTCACGCCCATAAGGCCGTACAAGGGCTGCTGCAGCT
This sequence comes from Pseudomonas sp. NFACC16-2, assembly GCF_900119205.1. Classification (NCBI taxonomy): domain Bacteria; kingdom Pseudomonadati; phylum Pseudomonadota; class Gammaproteobacteria; order Pseudomonadales; family Pseudomonadaceae; genus Pseudomonas; species Pseudomonas sp. NFACC16-2. The sequence continues at coordinate 3,984 of NZ_FPIX01000016.1, forward strand.
GATGCCGATGGAAGCCGACCGTGAAGCCTTCTGGCACCGGGTCACGTTGGGCTATCGCCTCAACGACCTGGGGCAGGGCAGCCGGGACATCATCAACTCGTTCGACCTGACCCGCGAAGTGCTGGACATGCTTGAACGCAAACGTCCGTTCGGCCAGCACATGCATTCCGATTACTGCAAGTTCGAAGGCAAGACCGTCAACCAGTGGCTTTCGGCGCCGGGCCAGTTGGAAGGATTCTTGGCGGCAATGCAGAACAAAGGCTGGATCAAACGCCATGAAGACCCGCAGAACAGCCGCTTCTGGACGCTGGTCAACGGGGCCGGAGCGGCCATGTTCGGGGTGTTCAGCCCCTACGAAAAACAGCTGCTGCACGATTGGATAGCCGGTGACTGGCTGGACGAGGGTACAAGATCCGGCGTCCGGCGCGCTTCGGTTGCTGCTTGCGAGCCGACGACGCCGATGGACGATCCCGATGTACAAAGCTTGCAACAGGCACTGCAAGGGCGGACGCCCAACGAGCAGATGCAAGTTCTGATGCCCTGGCTCTGTGCCCGGCGTCATAGCCATCCGGCCGGCCTGTTGGCGACTCGTCGGTTCATCGAACTCAAATCCGCACTTCGCTAGGGAGCCCTGCATGAATGAAGAACGCCTGTCCGAGCGGGACCTTGCGCTGTTGCAACTGGGCCGGCGGCTGCAAGCCGACGGCTACCGTTTCATTACCCCAACGCCGTTGACCCACGAGCGAGTCAACCAGCGCCCCGGCAATGAACGCTCCAAGACCTTGCGGGACGTGTTCGGTTGGTCACGGCCATTTGCGCCGGGACTGATCAGTGCCGATGAACAGCGGCAACTGCAAGAGGCCCAAGTGCTGGAAGAGCACGACGGCCTGCTGCGCAGCCGGGTGCGCTGGTCGAGCCTGGATGGCTTGCTGTTCGCTCATTCGCCGTTCCCCACCCAGGCCACCGATGCGGTGTTTTTCGGCCCTGACAGCTACCGCTTCGCCCAACTGATCCATACTCATCTGCAGCAGAACTTCACGGCGGTACATCGCGCCGTGGACATCGGTTGTGGCGCCGGCGTCGGTGCGATCGTGATGGCCCGCGCCCGGCGTGAAGCGCAAGTACTGGCGGTGGACATCAACCCGCAAGCCTTGCGCCTGAGCGCCGTGAACGCCGCGCTGGCCGAGGTGGGCAATGTCGAGGTCGCTCGCAGCGACGTGCTGCAGGACGTGCCAGGCAACTTCGATCTGATCGTCGCCAACCCGCCGTACATGGCTGATCCATCCGAGCGCGCCTATCGCCATGGCGGCGGCGCACTGGGCGCCGGGTTGTCGTTGCGTATCGTCGACCAGGCCTTGCCCCGGCTGACACCGGGCGGCTCGCTGGTGCTCTACACCGGCGTGGCGATGGTGGATGGGCGCGACCCGTTCCTGGAAGCGCTGGGCCAATGGCGTGACTCGGCGGATTTCGGCTGGACCTACAAGGAATTGGACCCGGACGTGTTTGGTGAGGAATTGCTGACGCCGGGTTATCAGGACGTGGAAAGGATCGCCGTGGTGGCGTTGGTTGTAACCCGCATTGGCGCAGGTATCGGCGGGGTTATCGGAGGGATTATCGATGAACAGGCGCATGAAATTCGGCATTGAAGAGGAGTATTTCATTACCGATCTGCAAACCCGTTGCATGCCAGGCGAGCCACCCGCACAAGCGATCGCAGCTTGCCAGGCCGAGCTGGGCAAGCATTTCGCCCATGAAATGTTCTTGTGCCAGGTCGAGATGGCATCGCCCATCTTTCGCAGCCTGTCAGAGGCGGCCGATTACCTGAGCCAGGTGCGTACGGGCTTGAACCAGCGGTTGGCACCCTATGGCCTGGGTCTGCTCAGTGCCGGTTCACATCCGATGACGACCCAAGTGCTGCAGCCGACCGACGAGCTGCATTTCCAGCAACTGTTCGATGATTATCAACGGGTGGCGAGGCGCAGCGTGCTGTCGGGCCTGCATATCCATGTGGAAGTTCCGGCCACTCAGGATCGGGTGCGGGTCATGAATGAGATCCTGCCCTGGTTGCCGATGTTCCTGGCCCTGAGCGCTTCATCGCCGTTCTGGAACGGTGGCTACAGTGGCTTCAGCAGCTATCGACAAGTGGCCTGCGATGAATGGCCACGCATGGGCGTGCCGGAGTTTTTCGAAGACGAGTCGGCGTTCGCCAGCTACGTCGACATGCTCATGCGTACCGGGTCCATTCGCCAACCCAGCGATTGCTGGTGGGTGATACGGCCTTCCTCACGTTACCCCACGCTGGAACTGCGCATTTGTGATGCCTGTCCTCGGGTCGACGACGTCCTGTGCCTCGTCTCGCTGTTTCGCCTGATGGTGGCCCATGCCGTGGCGCAGCGCCGGCCTGGCGCCCACTACAGCCAGATGTCCCAGTGGATCCTCAAGGAAAATCGCTGGCGGGCCAAGCGTCATGGGATTCTCGCGGAGTTCATCGTCGAGGGGCAGGAGCAGCCGATGCTGATCGGTGAATGGCTGACCCTGGCCGAGCAAACCTTCGGTGAGACCGCAGCAGAGCTGGGCGTCCAGGACGTTTTCAAGCAGGTGCGCCGCATGGTGCAGGAAGGCACCAGCGCCGACCGGCAAATCGTCCTCTTCGAACAGGGGCTGCTGCTGGGCGATTCCGTCGAACAGGCCCTGGGCCGCGTGGTCGATCAATTGCTCGCGGAAACCGTCGGGCTGCCGGTTGCCGATCCGGCGTTGCAACAGGTGGCTGGTGGTCCATGAGCAGCAAGACCCTGGATGACTACAACCGTATGCGGGACTTCGCCGCCACCCCGGAGCCGGCGGCGAAGCGCTCGCGCCAATCGGCGAAGACGGCCCATGCCTTGCAGTTCTGTATTCAAAAACACGACGCCTCGCGGCTGCATTACGATTTTCGGCTGGAACTGGACGGTGCACTCAAGAGCTGGGCGGTGCCCAAAGGCCCCTCCCTGGACCCGAAAGCCAAGCGTCTGGCGGTGCATGTCGAAGACCATCCGCTGGATTACGCCACGTTCGAAGGCAACATCCCCGAGGGCCATTACGGCGCCGGTGACGTGATCGTCTGGGACCGAGGCGTCTGGATTCCCCAGGGCGATCCCCACGAGGCCTATGAAAAAGGCCGGCTCAAGTTCGAGCTACAAGGGGAAAAGCTCAGCGGCCTGTGGAACCTGGTACGCACCCACATGCCCGGCAAGCAGGAGCAGTGGTTCCTGATCAAGCACCAGGACCAGGCCGCCCGCCCCGAGAGCGAATACGACGTGGTCCAGGCCGAGCCGGACAGCGTGCTCAGCGATCGCACCCTCGTGCCCAAGCGTCGAGGCAAGGCCGCTGCAGCCAAAGCGGTGAAACAAGCGGAAAAAGCCGTCCAGCCGAAATCGCCGAAACGCCCGTCGAAAACCACCCTCAGCGGCGCGGTCGCCAGGCCGCTGCCGGACACCCTCAAGCCGGAACTGGCGACCCTGGTGGAAAGCGCGCCCGACGGCGAGTGGCTCTATGAAATCAAGTTCGACGGTTACCGGGTCATGGCGCGGATCGAAAACGGCGATGTAAGGCTGCTGACCCGCAACGGCCATGACTGGACCCACAAATTGCCAAGCCAAGCCGAAGCATTGGCCGCGCTGGGCTTGGAATCGGCCTGGCTCGACGGCGAGATGGTGGTCGCCAACGAGCAGGGTGTGCCGGACTTCCAGGCTTTGCAAAACGCCTTCGAGGCCGGCAGCAGCGGCAAAATCGCCTATTACCTGTTCGACGTGCCTTATCTCAATGGCATGGATTTACGCAATGTACCGGTGCAAGAGCGCCGGGCCGCCTTGGCCGCCGTGCTGGAGCCCAACCAAAGCCCTCTGCTGCGGTTTTCCGATGCCTTCGAAGAAACCCCTGAAGCGCTGCTCAATAGCGCCTGTCAGATGCAGATGGAAGGGCTGATCGGCAAGCGCGTCGGCAGCACCTATGTGTCCCGGCGCAGCAACGACTGGATCAAGCTCAAGTGCAAGAATCGCCAGGAGTTCGTGCTGGTGGGCTTCAGCGAGCCCAAGGGCGCTCGCAGTGCCTTCGGTGCCTTGTTGCTGGGGCTGCATGATGCCGACAGCGGCCAGTTGCGCTACGCCGGCAAGGTCGGCACCGGGTTCAACGAAACCACCCTCAAAAGCATCTACCAGCAATTGCTGCCCCTGGAGACGAAAAAGGCCGCCGTGGTGAACCCGCCCACCGGCTACGAAGCCAAGGGCGTGCATTGGCTGGAACCGAAGCTGCTGGCCGAAGTGGCCTTTGCCGAAATGACCAAGGACGGCTCGGTGCGCCATGCGGTCTTCCATGGCTTGCGCAACGACAAGCCGGCCAAGGACATCACTCCGGAGCTGGCCAAGCCTGTGAAAAAAAACGCAACGGCAAAAAAAACCAAAGCCAAGGATGAGCCTGGCGCGACATCGGCCAGGACCAAGAGCAAGGCCAAGGCAGCGGCCTTGGACGGCAAGGTCCGCATCACCCATCCGGAGCGGGTCATTGACGCCAGCAGCGGCACCACCAAGCTGCAACTGGCCGAGTACTACGCCAGCGTGGCCGAATTCATCCTGCCGGAACTGGAAGACCGCCCGGTCGCCTTGGTCCGGGCGCCGGATGGCATCGCCGGTGAGCTGTTCTTCCAGAAGAACCCCGAGCGCCTGGCAATTCCCGGTATCACCAGCCTGGACAAGGAACTGACCGGGCAGCCGGTGATGATCATCAACAACGCCGAGGCGCTGATCGGCGCGGTGCAGATGAGCACGGTGGAACTGCACACCTGGAATGCCACGTCTGTCGATCTGGACAAGCCCGACCGCTTCGTCCTCGACCTTGACCCGGACCCGGCGCTGCCCTGGAAAAGCATGGTCGAGGCGACGCAGCTCACCTTGTCGGTGCTCGATGAACTAGGGCTCAAGGCGTTCCTCAAGACCAGCGGCGGCAAGGGCATTCATGTGGTGGTGCCGCTGACGCGCAAACTGGGTTGGGACGAGGTCAAGGGCTTCAGTCATGCGATTGTCAGTCACATGGCCAAGCTGCTGCCAGACCGTTTTTCGGCGGTGTCCGGGCCGAAGAATCGGGTAGGGCGGATTTTCATCGATTACCTGCGCAATGGGTTGGGCGCTACGACGATTTGTGCCTACGCCGCCCGGACCCGGGAGGGGTTGCCGGTGTCGGTGCCGATATTTCGTGAGGAGGTGGCTGAGCTCAAGGGGGCGAACATGTGGAATGTGCACAATGTTCATGAGCGTCTGGCGGAAGTTGGGCATGAGCCTTGGGCTGGGCTCAAGCGAACTCGGCAGAGTATTACGGCTGAGATGCGCAGGCGTATCGGTATGAAGAAAGTTTAACCGGATAACCTCAAGCCGCTGTCATCGGCATTGTGCACCCCGAAGACGCATTCAGCCCACCGGGACACGCAAATATTCCGGCTGCAGGTAGTTGAACCAGAGCAGGATCATTTCCACCAGGATCGTCACCAGGACCAGCAGGCCCACGCCCCAGACACTCGCCGAATACAGCAGGCCCTGTTCCTTCTTGAGGCCCATGAACTTGGGCAGCCCGACGAACAGCAGGAATGTCGAGTAGGCCGATGCCAGCAACAGCACCGCCACGGCCAACCAGCGGCTCGGGTAAAGCCCGAAGATTCCGGCCAGGAAGTACGGCGTTGCGGTATAGGCGGCGAAGCCGATGCATTGGTTGACCGTCGGGCGCGCTTCGAAAGTGCGGGACATCCAGCGGATGAACAGCCCCATCAACGTGACGCCGACGACGATGGTCAGGTACAGCAGCACGCACAATTGAAGCGCGCTGGCACTGCTGAGCCGTACCGTTTCGTTTTCGGCCAGGCTCCATCCGGTCCATGTCGTGCCGATGAACAGGCATACCGTGGGGATCAGCGCGAGCAGCAGCAAATGAGCCAGGTAGTGGCGCGGATGAGCCTGTTCCTGCTCGCGAATGTCGGCCCAGGCGAATTCGGGCTGTGTGAACAGTTTGACGAAAGGTGCGGACATGACGACCTCCTGATCAGGACGGCCTCTGCATGAGGCCCTTATGGAGTTTGAGGTACAGAAAAAGACTCGGGTTTCATTTATTTGCTGGGCCTGGCCAACGGGGCGATAAAGGGAATGAAACACAACGGTAGCGGTCAACCCATCAGCATCCCGAAGGACCGTCTGCCATGACTGTTGCCCAAATCCTGGTTGATTATTTGCGCGATCATGACCTGCGCCTGACCACAGCCGAATCCTGCACCGCCGGCCAGATCGTCACATTGCTGGCCGAGGTGCCCGGCAGTGGTTCACTGATCGAAAGCGGTTATGTGGTGTACTCCCCTGAGGCCAAGCAGCGCTTGCTCGGCGTCAGCCCGCGCACCATCGAGACCTTCAATCTCACCAGCCGTGAAGTCGCCGAGGAAATGGCCCTCGGCGCCTTGCACGATGCCAATGCCAATGCGGCGGTGGCCACCACCGGTCTGCTCGGGCCAGACGACAAGGACGGAATACCCGCCGGCACCGTCTGCTTTGCCTGGGCGTTCGATGTGGACGGTCAGCGAGCACTGTTCAGCCGTTGCGTGCGCTTCTTCGGCAGTCGCGGTCAGGTGCAATTGTGGGCCGCCGAATACGTGCTGCAACAACTGCCCGGCTTTCACCAGCGCGCCGTGGCCGGCGAGCGGCGCTAGGAGGGCGGCCATGAGCGATCCATACGAGCGGGACGACCACCGCAGCCGCCAGTTTCCGGTACGCGAAGACATGGCGTTCCAGCACAAGGTCTGGCGTTTCGAGCGAATTGGCTGGTACGTGTTGGTGCTGTTGGTGATCCTGGCCTTGCTGGGGCTGTTCTCCCGTGGCCCGCTGAGCAACCGGGAGCTGCACAGCGACGACGGCAGCCTGGGCGTCGAGTATCAGGCCTTCCACCGCAACGGCTCCAGCAACGTCCTGGTCATCCGTCTCAAGGGCCAGCCCAATGCCGTGTTGGAAGTCGAGTTGGGTGGCGATTGGCTGGAAGGTTTCGAGGTGCAAGCGTTGCAACCTGCACCCCTGCGCTCGGCGGGCGCGGGGCAGGGCATGACCCTCTGGGTACAGGCCGATGAACGAGGGCAGGCCAGCCTGCACCTGTCATTGCTCGGCGAGGGTTTCGGGACCTATCACAGCCGCATCGCAACCCCTGGCGGTGCCTCGGTGAGTTTCAATCAGTTCATTTTTCCTTAGGTGACCTATGGATTCGGTGCTGCGGGCAGCTGCGATTTACCTGGCATTGCTGGTGTTGTTCAAGATCGCTGGACGCCGGTCGCTGGCGGAACTCACCACCTTCGACTTCGTGTTGTTGATGATCATCGGCGAGGCGACTCAGCAGGCGTTGCTGGGGGATGATTTTTCGCTCACCAACGCGTTGATGGTGATTGTGACGCTGATCGCCATCGACGTGGGATTGTCGCTACTCAAGCAACGTTCCCAGTGGGTGTCACAACTGATCGACGGTGGCCCGACTGTCATCGTCGAGGACGGGCGAATCCTCCAGGGCCGGATGCGTCATGCCCGGCTGGTAGAAGCCGACATCATGGAAGCGGCGCGCTCAAGCCAGGGTATCGAGACCCTGGAGCAGATCAAGTTCGCGATCATCGAGCGCAATGGGAAAATTTCGGTGATTGCCAAGGAGTAACCCTGAGTGCTGGCGAACTTCATTGTGGCGAGGGGATTTATCCCCGTTGGGCTGCGAAGCAGCCCCAGTAGGCAAACACTCGGGATCAGCCTGATATACCAAGTGAGCTTTTTAGGGCTGCTTCGCAGCCTAGCGGGGATAAATCCCCTCGCCACAAAAGCAGTCTTAGCCTTGATCAGAGCATCGGCTTGCCCCCGGTAACCCCATAACGGGCTCCGGAAATGTAGCTGCCTTCGTCCGAGGCCAGCAGCACGTAGATCGGCGCCACTTCAACCGGTTGGCCGGGGCGGCCGAGCGGGGTCTGGGAGCCGAAATTCTGTACCTCTTGCTCGGGCATGGTCGCCACGATCAGCGGCGTCCAGATCGGTCCTGGAGCCACGCTGTTCACACGGATGCCCTTGGGGCCGAGCATTTGCGCCAAGCCGCCGGTGAAGTTGGCGATGGCGCCCTTGGTAGTGGCATACGCCAGCAGCGTCGGCTTGGGCATGTCGGAGTTGACCGAACTGGTGTTGATGATCGAGCCCCCCGGTTTCATGTGCGGCACGGCGGCCTGGCAGATCCTGAACATCGCGGTGATGTTGATATCGAACGTACGCACCCATTCTTCGTCGGGAATATCCTCCAGGTTTTCGTGGGTCATCTGGAACGCGGCGTTGTTGACCAGGACGTCGATATGCCCGAAGCGGGCGACGGTTTCATCGACGATTTTGCGGCACTGGTCTTTGTTTGCCAGGTCTCCGGGCAGCAATAGGCATTGGCGCCCGGCCTGCTCGACCCAGCGCGCGGTTTCCCGGGCGTCTTCATGCTCGTCCAGGTAGGCAATCGCCACGTCCGCGCCTTCACGGGCAAAGGCAATGGCGACGGCGCGACCGATGCCGCTGTCGGCACCGGTGATCAGGGCGATTTTGTTCGCCAGGCGTCCGGAGCCGGTGTAGCTCTGTTCGCCACAGTCCGGGTAAGGGTCCATTTTGCGCTGGGTGCCGGGCACCGGCTGGCTTTGTTTCGGGAAAGGTGGAAAAGGGTAGTCGACCATTGTCGTTCTCCAGGTGGGTTGCGATGGAGGGTGGACTTTGGGTTTTCGGGCAGAGTTCGGTCGAATTGTCCGGCCAGTCGATGAGCGTAATGAGGCGTGTTTCGTCGGCGAATAGAGGGGCCTGGCGAACATTGGACGGCCCTGTATTCTCCAATGTGAGTGCAGGTGTCGTTTAAGGAGCAGGACAATGTTCAGCCACATACAGATCGGCGCGCGCGACCTGCCGACAATGGTCGCTTTTTATGATGCAGTCCTCGGCTGCCTGGGGCTGGAGCGCATCGAGGGCGAAAATGATTCGGGCCCGCCAGGAGAAGGCTGGCGTCAGCCCGGCAAGCATTGGCCCCAGGTTTTCGTCCAGCTGCCTTTCAATGGCCTGCCCGCTACGTGGGGCAATGGCATGCAAGTGAGCTTCGCCGCGGACTCCCCGCAAACCGTGCGTGCTGCCTGGGAGCAGGCGATCGCCATGGGCGGCTCCGACGAAGGCCCACCCGGCCCGAGGCCGCAGTATTGCGAAGGCTATTTCGGGGCCTATTGCCGCGATCCGGAGGGCAACAAGCTGTGCTTTGTCCATGCGCCGGATATGCATGAATAAAGCGATTGTGGCAGATGACTATTGTGGCGAGGGGATTTATCCCCTCACCACAGGGGGGCGTTGGTCTTTGGATCAGCCCCTGGCCTTCAGGCTGCGCTCCATCCGCGCGATCCCTTCCTCCAGCAGCGCCTGCGGGCAGCCGAAATTCAAGCGCACGAACTGACCGGCGTCGTCGCCAAAATCCAGGCCGGCACTCAGCCCCACCTTGGCTTCTTTCAAGAAGAAGCCCTGCGGGTCATCCAGTCCCAACCCGGAGCAATCCAGCCAAGCCAGGTAAGTGCCCTGGGGTACGGTCATGGTGATGCCCGGCAGGCGAGTGTTCACTGCATCGACCAGGTAATCGCGGTTGGCTTGCAGGTACGCCTTCAGGGCCTCTAGCCACGGACCGGCTTCGCTATAGGCCGCACGGGTCGCTTCAAGGCCCAGGGCATTGACGCTGTCGACCATGCCGGCCCGGGCGCTGTTGACCCGTTCGCGCAGCTTGGCGTTCTGGATAATGGCGAACGAGGTCTTCAACCCGGCGATATTGAAGGCCTTGCTGGCGGACATCAGGGTGATGGTGCGCTCGGCAATCTCCGGGCTGAGGGAGGCGGTTGGAATGTGCACACGGCCGTCGAAGCACAGTTCGGCATGGATTTCGTCGGAGATGATCCAGGCGTCCTGCTCCAGGCAGATGTCTGCCACGGCCTTGAGTTCCTGGCGGTCAAACACCTTGCCCAACGGGTTGTGAGGATTGCTCAGCAACAGCGCGCCACCGCCCTGCAAGGCCTCGCGCAACGCAGCCAATGGCGTGTGGAATTCACCGTTGACCGGGTTGAATGGCAATTCCACTTTGTTCAACTGCCAGTGACCTGGGGCGTTGCGCAGCGGCGGGTAGTTGGGCACCTGCACCACGACATTCTGCTGGGGCTCTACCAAGGCATGCAGGGCCATGTTGAAGCCCGGTTCGACACCCGGCAGGAACACAATCTGCTGGGGCTCGACGCGCCAGGCGTACTTGCTCCACAGATCGGCCACGACGGCGGCGCGCAGATCGTCCTGGGCCACGCTGTAGCCCAGCATCGGATGTTCCAGGCGCTTGTGCAGCGCGTCGATGATCACCGGTGGGGCGGGGAAGTCCATATCGGCGACCCACATCGGCAACACATCGGCCGGGTAGCGGCTCCATTTGGTACTGCCGGTGCCGTGGCGTTCCAATACCGTGTCGAAATCGAAAGTCATGGGGGTTCCATCAGTCAGTCATGAGATGGCGAACATCATAAAGCAAGGCCACATCGCCGTGCGCTTTAACGATCACCACCGTAAAGCCGATCGCATCATGTCGGGACTGCTTTGGCTTACGAGGAAAAGTGACCGAAAAGAACGCAAGGGAAAAAGTTAATCAACTCGCCCTCGCGGTTGAAAAACGCTGTGGGAAAAGCGCCGTATCCGCGGCCTCGAAGTTTCTTTGAACGATATCAGCTGGCAAAGACGATACAGCTGTGTTTTTTCAGACTTTTGTGATGGACACGGCGCAGACATATGTGCTTTCAGGCGATGTGGGTAGTCTGATACCCATCAATCACATGTATCTCCGTGTATCCATCACCTGTACAGATACGGACTGTTTCTTCTAAGCGCTTCGATGACACACGCGCGATACCTGGCCGACGTCTAATGAGCCCATCGAGACAACCCAAGCCCGTCTCATTGGCTCACCCCCAAGCCGTTTGCAAGGAGCTCCACATGGACACACCTCTGTTGAACCCCACATCCGCACCCCGGCATTGCCGCCTGCTCGCAGCAACCACGTTGGCGTGCGCAATGATGCAACTGGGCGCCTTGGGATTGACCGCTTCCCAGGCAAGCGCGGCCGATGTGTCCGCGAACACTGTCGGCACGATTACCCCCGGCAGTCACACCTCGTTCGGCGCGCTGAAGCACGTCAAGGCTGGCCTGCTGGACGTTTCCTATGCCGAGGTCGGCCCCGCCGATGGGCCGGTGGTCATCCTGCTGCATGGTTGGCCCTATGACATTCACAGCTACGCGGATGTGGCACCCGCGCTGGCAGAGAAGGGCTATCGCGTGCTGATCCCGTACGCCCGCGGTTATGGCGACACGCGCTTCCTGTCGGCCAAGACCCTGCGCAACGGCCAGCCTTGCGTACTGGCAAGCGATCTGATTGATTTCATGGACGCGCTGAAGATCAAGCAGGCCGTGCTCGGCGGTTATGACTGGGGCGCACGCACCGCCGACATTGTCGCGGCCCTTTGGCCGGAGCGGGTGAAGGCGCTGGTGGCGGTGAGTGGCTACCTGATCGGCAGCCAAGAGGCCGGCAAGACACCGCTACCACCGGCCGCCGAACTGCAGTGGTGGTATCAGTTCTACTTTGCGACCGAGCGCGGCCGCCTCGGTTACGAGAAAAACACCCACGACTTCGCCAAACTGATCTGGAAGCTGGCGTCGCCCAAGTGGAACTTCGATGACGCAACGTATGAGCGCAGTGCCGCCGCTTTGCAGAACCCCGATCATGTCGCCGTTTCAATCTTCAACTATCGCTGGCGCCTGGGCCTGGTCAAGGGCGAGGCCAAATACGATGCGCTGGAAAAGAAACTGGCGACGTTCCCGTCGATCAGCGTGCCGACCATCACCTTGGAGGGTGATGCCAATGGCGCTCCTCATCCGCCCGCCGAAGCCTATGCCAAGCGTTTCACTGGCCAATACGAACATCGCCTGATCGATGGCGGTGTCGGCCACAACTTGCCGCAAGAAGCACCGCGGGCGTTCGCCCAAGCCGTGATCGACGCCGATCACCTCCAGTGAGGCCGCGTTCCCGGTATCTGAAGTGAAGGGTAACCCGAAACAACGGATTCGCCTCCCAAAGGCTGATACCTGAAATCACCTTGGATCAGGCAAACATGCCGGCGAATCCGGCAAACGGATAGGCGTTTCGCTCCACATACTCTCGCGGCCCTGAGGCCCTGCCACAGCTGTATCCGAGTGGCGGGGACTTCTGTAGGCCATCGAAAACATGTGTGCGAGTGCTTGATATGGAAAACAACACGATCCGCTTTGCCTGCAACGGCTGCGGGATCTGCTGCAAGGGGCGGCTGATTCCACTGACGTTGGATGAGGCAAGGCAGTGGCTACACCGCGGACATGAGGTGGCGGTCATACTGGAGGCGTTCGATGAGTCAACCTGGCCTTCCGAGCCTAGGCAATTCGCCCACAGCGCCCAACGGGCCGTGGCCGTCACCAGTGGCGATGCCCAGATTCGAGTCGTGGCGGTACTGGCGGGCAATGCGCTGACGCAGTGCCGCAATCTCGGCGACGATGGTCGTTGCGGCATCTATGAAGAGCGGCCGCTGGTCTGTCGAATCTATCCGATGGAAATCAATCCGCTCATTGCCTTGCGTCCTGCCGACAAGGTCTGTCCGCCTGAGGTCTGGGAGACGGGCGAGGTCTTGTTCAGCGACCGCGTTGTCGATCCGATCCTGGCCGATCAGATCGAACGCTCCCGCCAGGCGGACAGGGACGATGCCCAGGCCAAGATTGCGCTGTGTGAAGCGATGGGCATGAACGTCGCCGCCTGGAAGGGCAACGCGTTGGCGGTGTACTTGCCTGATCGGGCGCAGTTGACTGAAGCGATCATTCGCTACGATCGCGCCCCCGTGGCACCGACAGGCCTGGATTGGAAAGTGCGGGTCGAAACGCCGGCCCTGGCCCAACGCCTGCTGCAAGTGGGGGTCGCGCTGGATGATCAACGGTCAACCGGCTACATCTTCCAGAATCTTTAGGCACCCAGCCAAACCATCACTTTGTGCCCCCCAAACTCCTGAAACATATTGTCATTTCTGGCCCGAGGTGACTGATGCGAGCTACGGATCGTTAAATCGAGTAAGAAATTGCGTCAATCAGGCAAGCGACTCGAACCGCCGACCCAGCATACTGCGTCCATATTGATCAACGACTTACGGTGATGGCGAACAGTGTTCGCATCACCAAGTCGTGGGTCCGATGTTTCCAAGGAGTGAAATGTGCACACCGACTTCAACTGCGACCAGGGCGTCAGCGACATCAGTCGCCTGGCCGGTTCGGTCAGCCAGCTTGTGCCCAGCGAGGGCGACCAGATCACCGCCATTGCCGGCTTGAGCCTGCATCGGCGCAACGCGATCACCGCGCCGACGCACTGCATCTATGGCCTGGGTCTCGGCGTGACCTTGCAGGGCCGCAAGCAAGCCATGCTCGGGGACGAGATACTGACTTACGCGCCGGGCCAGTCGATGGTGACCTGCGTGGATCTGCCGGTCATTTCCCACATCTCCCAAGCCAGCGTCGCCAAGCCGTTCCTGGGCATGATGCTGAGATTCGACAGCACGATGGTGATGCAAGTGGCCGAGCGCATGCAGTTGTCACAACGCATGAGGGACGACGCGTTTCGACCGGTTACCGTACAAGCGCTGGATACCAGGGTGCTGGACGCCCTGCGACGCTTGATAGACCTGCTGGAGGAACCGTCGCTGCTTGAGACAGTCGCTCCGCTGATCAAGGAAGAGATCATCGCGCGCCTGTTGAGCGGTGCCCACGCGCCACAGTTGCTGCATGTGATCGCTGCCGGGTCACCCAGCCAGCACATCGCCAAGACGGTTGCCTGGCTGAAACTGAATTTTCGCCAGGCGTTGCGTATGGACGATCTGGCGGCACAAGCGCACATGAGTCCATCCACGTTTCGCCAGCATTTTCGCACCGTGACCGGAATGAGTCCGTTGCAATACCAGAAGCAGCTGCGGCTACAAGCCGCTCGGCAGTTGATGTTGAGCCAGAATGTCGATGCGAGCAGTGCAGGGGGCTTGGTTGGCTATGAAAGTGCCTCGCAGTTCAGCCGTGAATACAGCCGCCTGTTCGGCGCGCCACCGCAGCGGGATATCAAGCGCATTCGCTTGTGATCGTGAGGCTTGTCTGGCGTTGCGGCCAGACAGCCTCACAGCCTGTCACGCCAATTTGAAAGGTAACTCACGCAACGGTTTACCCGTGAGGCTCGCCACCGCGTTGGCAAAAGCGGGGGCCAGTGCCGGCAGGCCGGGTTCACCCATCCCCGTAGGAGGCTCGGCGCTGGGCACGATGTGGACGGCAAATGTCGGCATGTCGGTAATGCGCGGCACGCTGAAGTCAGCAAAATTGCTTTGTTGCACCACGCCATCTTTCAGCGTGATCGCGCCACCTGGCAGGCACATCGACAATCCCATCAGCGCCGCGCCTTGGACCTGGGCCTCGACACTGCGAGGGTTGACCGCCAGGTTGCAGTGCACACCGGCCGTCACGTTATGCAGCACCGGACGACCGTCCTGCACCGAGGCTTCGACGACGTAGGCCACCACCGAGCTGAACGACTCGTGGACCGCCACGCCCCAGGCATGGCCCGCCGGCAACTGGCGCTTGCCATACTCACTCTTGTCCACGGCCAATTGCAGCGCCTCGCGATGGCGTGGGCTCTGGTCGCCAAACAGCTTCATCCGGTAGGCCACTGGATCCTGCTTGGTCGTGCGGGCGATCTCGTCGATCAGCGTTTCCATCACAAACGCCGTATGGGTGGAGCCCACGCTGCGCCACCACAGCACGGGAACGTTGAGCTTGGGGTGATGAACCGTCAGCCGCATGGGCAGCGGATACGGATCACGCAGGCCTTCCGTGGCGGTCGGGTCGATGCCGTTTTTCACTCGCCCGCCAAACACGGTGCCGGTGATGATCGATTGGCCCACCAGGGCGTGGTCCCAGGCGAGCACCTTGCCGCTGTCGTCAAAACCGATGCGCGCATGGTGCAGGTGCATGGGCCGATAGTAACCGCCCTTGATGTCGTCCTCCCGGCTCCAAAGGGTGCGGATAGGGGCGTTGACCCCGGCGGTGCGCGCGGCCTTGGCGACCTCGCAAGCCAGTACGACGAAATCGTTGGTGGGCACGCCGCGCCGGCCAAAACCACCGCCGGCGGTCTGCACGTTCACCTGGATCTGCTCTGGCTTGAGACCAAGCACCTTGGCGGCCGCGGCACCGTCACCGCCGGGGAACTGCGTACCGACCCACAGTTGAGCGCCATCCCCGGCGAGCTGCACGGTGCAATTGAGGGGCTCCATCGGAGCATGGGCGAGGTAGGGAAACACGAACTCGGCGTCCAGTTGATGCGGCGCGCCAGCAAGTGGCGTCATGTCGGCATCAAAGTGCAGTGGGCCGGGCTGGTTGGCCAGTTCCCGGTATTGAGCCAATTGTTTCTCACTGTCCACTTTTTCTACAGCGCTCGCATCCCACTCCACCTTCAGCGCATCGCGTGCCAGCTTTGCCTGCCAGTAACTGTCGGCGACCACCGCAACACCTTCGGCACCGCCGTCCAGTGGTACGCGCAACACGGCTTTTACCCCTTTCGTGGCACGTGCCGCGCTGTCATCCAGGGAGGCGATTTTGGCGCCGAACACCGGAGGGCGGGCGACAACAGCGGTGAGCTGCCCCGGCAGATGCATGTCGATGCCAAAATCCTGCTGGCCGCTGCTCTTGGCCTTGGCGTCGATGCGTGTCGTGGCCTGGCCGATGATGCGGAAATCCTTGGGATCCTTGAGCGTGATCTGCTCGGGCACCGGCATCGCCATCGCGGCTTCGGCCAGTTCGCCGTAGCTGGCTTTACGGCCTGCCGGGCCGAGGACCGTGCCGGCCTGGGTGCTCAGGCTCGCCACGTCCACGTTCCAGCGCGCGGCGGCGGCACTCAGCAACATGGCGCGGGCACGGGCGCCGAGTTCGCGGTACTGGGTGTAGCTGTTCTTGATCGAGTTGGAACCGCCGGTCAGGTGAATGCCGAAATTCGGGTCCATGTAGGCGGCGTCACTGTTGCCGTTGCGACTGCGTACCAGGCTCCAGTCGGCATCGAGTTCTTCGGCAAGAATCATCGGCAAGCCGGTCTGCACGCCTTGGCCGAACTCCAGGCGGTTGATGGTCACCGTCACTTCGCCGCTGGGCGCGATTTGCACGAATGCCGTGGGTTGCTGGCTCGGTTTGAGTGGCACAGCGGCGCCACTGGTCTCTTGCGCCAGGGCCAGGTGTGGAAACGCCCCCAAGGCCAGCCCGCCGATGCCGACGATCTTGAGAAAACTGCGGCGCGGCAGCGTAGCGGGGCTGTCAGCCTCGTCGCGTTCAAGCAGGAGTTGCAAGGCGCGAGGGCGCTCGTTCGGGAAGATCTCGTTCAACATGGTCTGCTCCGATCAGGCAAGGGCTTTGGCGGCATCAGCCACCGCGGCGCGGATACGGGCGTAGGTGCCACAGCGGCAGATGTTGCCGGCCATGGCCGAGTCGATCTCGGCGGCCGTGGGCTGCTTGCCCTTGGGTTGGGCCTTGAGGAAAGCGGTCGCGCTCATGATCTGGCCGCTCTGGCAGTAGCCACATTGCGCCACATCATGCTTGACCCATGCATCGTGCACGGCGCTACCGACCGGATCGCTGCCGTTGGTTGCCGCTTCGATGGTGGTGATTTTCTTGCCTTCGGCGGCGGCAATGGGCGTCACGCAGGAACGAATGGCCTGGCCATCCAGGTGCACGGTGCAAGCGCCACACAACGCCGCGCCGCAGCCGAACTTGGTGCCGGTCATGCCCAGCGTGTCGCGCAAGGTCCAAAGAATCGGGGTGCTTGGGTCTACGTCGACCGTGTATTCACGGCCATTGATGTTGAGGGCGCTCATAGGGGTACCAGCTCCGGATGGTTTGGCTCTGGTTAACTATAGAAAGCTATGTTTGGGAGCGATTGCACGATCCGGGCGGATGATTGCCTAATCTTGCAAATTGACTGGAGCGCCATGAAAGAGCTACCAATGGCCTTCGGTAGCATTTCTCATGCAACGGCCAGCAAGCCGCTCTTCATCGCGCAATTCTTGATGCTGTTGTACAGGAAGTCGACGATTTCCTGCGCTTCTTCGACGGTTTTGTCGAAGACTGCAATCAACATCTTCTCCACGTCCTCGGCCGCATAGCCCACAGCCTGGAGGAAGATGGCGGCCTGCTTCCACGCAAGTTTGAAGGTGTCTCTGAGGATCTTGCCGATTTGCTCGATCCCTTCAATGCCCTTCAGGATGCCCTGATAGACGTATTCCAACCATTTCTTCGCGTCTTGGAACAATCCGACAAAGAACTGTTTGATCTTCTCCAGCAGGATGCCTGGGAGATTTTCCAGAGGACCGATGTCGACATCCAGGTCGAAGCTGGCGATGTCATGCGTGCTGCTGGCCAAGGTGAAGCTGAACGAGGCGTTGGCAAATATTCCCTGGCCTGTGGTGCCGAAGGCCAGGTCGGCATTGATGGTGTCGTCGATGCTCAGCGTGCCGAGTGGCCCAAGATCGATGGACTCGTTAATGCCGACGCTGGCCGAACCTTGTGCGTTGATTGAATCGATACCGTCGATATCGGCCTGTAGGTTGAAGGTCGAACCACCGAGGGTGGTGTCCTTGAGTTCAAAGTGACAATGGTCAGCTCGAATATCGATATCGATTTGCGGGCCGATACCCAGTAGATAAGCTTCACCGGAGATCATGAATGCGGGCGTTCGATAGGACGGTTGCGGGTTAGTGGCGTCCGAGAAGGTGCACAGCAGCACACTAGGGCCGCTCGAGCCCTGGGCACCCGTGAGCTTGAACAGCTTGTCATTGCCGATGACGATTGGCGCCATTTCGACATTGAAGGCGATGCCTTTTTGCGGCATGACCTCGACCTTGATCTGTTCTCGGATCCACAGAAACTGGATATCGGCAAAAATGTGGAAGCCCTGTGGGAACGTCAATGTGGCGATGCTGACTGGCTGAGGCACGACGTACAGTTGGGCTTCCAGGGACACCGAGATCTGCCCCCCGTTACGCTGCATTTCGTAGTGGTACATCGTGGAAAGATCGAGCAGGTACCAAATCTGGTCCGGTGTGTTCACAATCAACTGGATCTGGCCACTATCGGCGGGCAGGTCAACGCCACCGGCGGCGAACATCTCACGAATTTTAGCCAGGTCGTAATGGTTCAGGGCATCGTGGTAGGTCTGCCAGTCGCTGTCGAAGCTGTGCAATCGACCCACCGCTATCTGGGTGAGTACATCGCGCAGGAAACCGGGCAAGTCCGAGGCAGTAGCACCGGTCAACTCGTCAAAGACCTTGGCCAGGCTGAGGTCGCTGACAGCGCCGGCAACCATTGACTGGCTAGGTTGCACGGTGTCGATGAACACCGCCAAGGCGCTATCGATGTCGGCTATATCCAGTTCGGCGGCAAATCCGATCGAAGGTTCGCCTTCGAAGGAAATGCCAAGCTCGAACGCCAAGCTCTTGAGCTTGAATACCGAGAAGTCGAGGGTGCCGTTATCGTTTTCAACCACCATGTCGCCCGATACGAATGCGCCGTTTTCCACGACTGCCAAGCTGACATCGAAGCGCACCGGTTGCGACTCGAGGGTGGCGCGAGCGGTGGCGGTCAGATAGAACTCAACCTGTTCGGCCTGTATCTGAACGCCCAAGGCCCCGCTGAGCGTTACCGAACGATTGATCACCGTGCTGATATTTGCGAAAAGCCGTGCCTGGGTGCCGGCATCGGTGCCAATGAATATCCCCGCATTCAGGTTAGTGTCTGGCGAAATGGACAGCATCCTGGCCAGGTTTTGCAGGATCCTGTTTTGCTTCAATTGGGTCTGCGCGTAAAAGTAGAAGCCTTCCTGCAGTCCACCTGACCAGGCCGGAATAGTGATCTGTTTTGACTTGATCTGCGGATTTTGAAATAGGTCCAAAGCCGGAAAGGTGAAATCCGACTTCTTCAGCGTGGAAACGATCACCACCTGCTCGCCGGCAATGGGAAAGATATCCAGGAACGCCTGGATGGAAGCAAGTCCTGGCAGCGCCGACAGCTTGCACAGGGACAAGTCCAGGCCCAGAGCAAAGCCCCAGGTGCCTTGTTGGTCCAGGAGTTCGAAGGCCAGCGAGCCGGCGTTGGCAACTTGGGTTCCGAACGAAAGCTTGAATTGATCCTGGTTCTTGGTGATCAACAACGTCGAGTCGGTAAACGTCAAGTCGCCAAGCCCACTGGGCAGTACATCCTTGGCGTTGCATAACCAGCCGATCAGCCCGTTCAACGTGACTTGGGGCAGGGCGCCCCGCAACGCTAGTCCCTGAGTGGGATCGTAAGACATGGCCAGTGTCAGGTTGTCGTCGAAGACCAGCCCGCCGGCAAACTGAGCCGAGGCCTTAGCGTTCGCTCCAAGCCCTTTTGATAAGCCGAATTGAATGTCCTCGATGGCCAGGTTGTGCGGGCCCAGTGGAATGACCCACCCTGGGGAATCGGCCATTTCGGTGTAAAAGTTGTAGCCGGCCTGGGTATCGATGTTGACCGACAGCATGTCGATCGTCAGATCGGCCGGTGGCTGGATCGACGGCAGGTACCGCGTGACCAGCGCCTGCAGCGGCAGCGTAACCGCGTCCTCCAGTTCGCCGGCAATGAAGAAATCAGGATAGCCGGCGCTAACGTTTACTTGGGCGGCATTACCGATCAGGAACAACGCATTTATCGAAGCACCCGGTGCAGGCTTGATGAAAGGCAGGGTGACATGGAACTCAACGGATATGGATTCGAGCAGAAACTCATCGCCCAGCAGTTTCCATTGAGCGTCCGGGATACCAACGGTGAGGTAGACATAGTCGACGCTAAGGCCGGTGCCCGACCCCGTCAGCGCGATCGCCGCGTCCAGCAACTGCAGCTTGCCGGCATCATGCAGGGCGTCTTGCAGTGGCCCCGGCAGGTAGTCGATTAGCGTCGAGGTGCCTGCCAGGTCCAGCAGGTCCGCCAGATTGCTCAGGGTGAAACCGCTGAATTCTCCGGTGATCACGAGCTTGCGAGTGCCCTTGGGAATCTTCGACGACAGCTCAACGGTCAGGCCGGCACTGGGTATCGTCAGCGCACCACTGATCGCCATGAATGGCTCATAGCTGGGGTTGGCCATCCACCATTTCGCGCTCAAAGGACTGTAGACCGAGAAGATCGTCTGGGTAAGCGCAAGCTTTTCGGAAATGGAAACGTCCAGTCCCAGGTCCACGAACAGGCTGATGCCCGGCGGAGAGTTTTGCTCTTTCCATGGGAAATTGTTAACGATCTCGCGCAGCGGCGACACCTGCACGGAGGGTTCGACGATGTTTCCGCCGATCGCGAAGCGGTCGTTGACGTCCAGCAGATGTTCCAGCGCCAGCAGTACGCCTCTAAGCTCGACAATGCCGGCGAAACCGAGCCCTGCGTCCAGCGACACTGGCGTCTTGGTGGAGCCCAAGTCGATATCAACGACAGTGGCATCGGTCAGTGCATAGAACCATGCCGAGGTCAGCGTGAGATCGTCCAGCGCCGACGTCTGGGGAGCGGTGACACTGGAACTGAAGTCGAAGCTGACGGGCAGATCCGGGAAACTGTCGGAAAATTTCCAGTTTCGTCCTGTGCCAATCAAAGTGAACATCAACTGGACAGTAACGTCGCCGCTTTGCGGGTCGAGCACAAACGTGGCTGTTACGGGAGCGTTAGCCACTTGGCGAAAAAGCGAGGCGGTGCCGACGCGCTGCACTGTATTGCCGGCGTCGTCGGGACCGATGCTCGCATTGGAAATGGTCAGCGGTTGATGGTCGAAAATGCGCCCGTAAAAGTCGGCGAATTTTGCCGTGGTCACCGTACTGGCAACGATGGTTGTCGTCCCGTCCAGCCCTATCTTGAGGTTCTCGCGAAGCGTTTGGATATCCATGGCCATTTCTTCATCAGAGAGCGAAGTTCGCTGGGGTTATTCTTCGAGAGTCATGACGATAGGCATGTGGTCGCTGATGATCTTGGCATTCTTCATTGCCAGTTGCAGCTGCATGCGGGTGACGATCATGAAGGTGAAGCTGTCCATGATTTCCTGGAGGACGACGTTGGGAACGCAGACCTTGAGTTCCCAATTGGAGGTGATGCCACGGATGAATATGTTGTCGTAGGCGCTTGCCAAAAAGGCGTCGTCAACATCGCCTTGCTGGATCATTTTCTCGCGATTGGCGATGTCATTGACGAACGATTTCAACGAGGTAAGGGTCGTTTTTTCGCCGTCGAATATACCGGAGAACTTCAGGCTGGTCAGAGGCGCATAGGTAGCAGCATTGGCCGTGTTGTAGTTGAAGTCGCCAGAGATCAAAAAGGTCGTGTTGCCCGTGTTGATCTCGATCTCTTCGCTGAGATCTGCCAGCAACTGGATGGTCGCATCTTTCTTGTGATACTTGGGTTGGGGGGCATGCCAGAGCAGGCAGTTGAGTTCCTTGGGCTTGCCAGCGGTTCTGGCCTGCATGTTCCAGAACAATGGATTGCGGTCAGCGAAGATGACCTTGGTGCTGGTGGCGACGGCCATGTTGCTGACACTGACGTTTGCATCGTCCCAAAGCAACGCGTACTTGTCGGCGCGCCGGGCGAACGTATGGGCGACTTCAATATTTCGCTGCGACACCTCGTATTTCCACTTGCTGCCTGAGCCTACAAGCTTCTTGCGATCATTGACGGCCTGGACCAGCACTTGCACCGCTTGCTCACCCGTGCCGAGCGTCACTTCCATGACGCCGATGACGTTGGCCTGCATCTCGTCGATCAGCACGGCGATCCAGGCCGCGACGTTGACGTTGCGAAAGACGTCCTTGGCGCATTTTTTCGAGGACAGGCTTTCAATATTCCATGACATGTAATCGGCGATTTCCGGCATGGACGTTCACTCCATGTGAGGGCGATTTCGGTATCCCGGCGGTGTCAACGCTGGTTCCGCCGGGATATCGTTCAGCTGGCGGTGACGCTGGCGGTACCTGTCAGCAGGATCTGATTGCCCACGCCTGTGATGTTCAGGTTCTCAGGCGTCACCTGCAGAGTGAATCCTTCGAAATTGCCGCTCAGATCCGGGATTTGCAGCAGGTTCTGGGCCAGCTGACCTTGGATCGTTTCCTGGATCTGGCCTCCTACCACATCGTTGAGGATCGCCAGGGTAATGGAGGAGATCACACCACCGCCCAACGTCGCCATCCACGCCCAGAAATTGGAGGGCGTGATGTTGACCGATGGACGAGAAACACTGCCGCCGTTTATACGGATGTTACGTTGCGCATCCACCATCACCTGCAGCGTCGCGGTGACTGGGCTGATGGAAATATCCCAGTCTGCCGGGCCCAAGCTGTAGCTACCGCTCAAGTTGAGCGTCAGCGTCAGGTTACCGTTGTTGACCGAAGCGCTGTAACTGTTGAGATGCACGACGGCACCGCTGGCCGAATAGGTCTTCTGTACTGTGCTCCACCACAGATTGGCGACGACCTGTTGGATCAGCGGCTCGGTGAGTACCAGGTTGAAGCCGCCATTGGATGGCGGTTGCTTTTGGCTGATCGCCACCGGCGAGAACAATCCGCCGGCCGCATAGGCGTTGCCGCCATCGATCAACAGGGCGTATCCGGCAAAGGTGATACCGTTGACGGGCCCCAGCGGTATGGCGATGGCGGATATCAGGCTGTTCACCCTGCTGGCGATATCACTCTTCAAGGCGTCCAGGATTTCGTTCACAAACGGATCATCGGTGACAAAGTTGATATCGGTCACTGACAGACGCACCACACCGTTGCCATCTACTGTGGCCCGTGCACTGGCATTGGCACCGACTGTGCTGTTGGTGGGGTCCCCGCCGGCCACGGTCACGGACAGCTCCACCGGCATGCTGACCATGAAAGTTTGACCGCTACCGCTGGCGGCCAAACTGAATGTCGGTGGTGCAGATACGCTCCAGGTCAAACTTGCGTTCGCATCGGGGATGTTTGCGGTGTCGCTCAGCTTGGGCGCGATGGTGGGAAAAATGGATTCACTGGCGTTGTTCAATAACGATTGCGAAAGGCCCGCGATGAAATCGGTGGACATGGTCGAAACTCCTTTTTCAATCAGATAGTGGCCAAGGCCTTGCGCGCTTCCGTGGTGGCGACCTGCGACAGGCTGGCGAGCAGATCGGGGTTGGAGAGCTGGCCGTTGAGCGCGGCGATGAGCTTCGTCTGGTTGGCGTCCTCATTGAGCAGTTGGTTGATGGTGGCTTTAAAGACGGTTGCCAGATCGATATCGATCTTTATGTTGCCATTGCCGACGACCGGATTGACCGACAACGCGCTGAAGTTGACGACTGCGGTATCGAGCTGTCCATCCACCGCCTCGGTAGCACTGAAGACCCCGGTCAGGTCATCGACGTGGTTGATGGTCAGGCTGAAAGTACCCGGTGGCATGTCGGTGTGGTTCAGGTTGACGTGCAATTCGCCACTGGCCTGGATCTGGTTGGGTACGGCGGGGGGCCGTTGGTAACCATCCTGTGTATTGGGCTGTTTGCCGTGGAAGGTCACGGTGCTGCCGTCGACGACGATCTCGGGGTCGGTTCCATTGTCGAGCTTCACCTGGCTGTTGCTCAGTCCGAGGATATTCAGCTTCTTGATAACGATGTCGATCGGAATCTTTTCGATCGTGAATGAGCCCAGGTCCACTTCGGCGATGGTCAGTGGGTCCAGGGCGCTACCGTCCGGATTGTAGAGAATCGAGGACAGGTAGAAGTCGGAGGCGGGCGTCAATAACATGTTTTCCAGCAATTGGACGAGTTGACTGTCGGACATGGTGTGCTCCTAACTGTTGAGTTGGTTGAGAATGGCTTTACGCGCGATCTGGCTGAACTCTTCCGATAGCTGCGGCGCCTGGGCGCTGAGCGCATCGTTCAGCGCTTTGGCGATCTGTGACTGGACTTCGGGTTTCTGGAACAAGCGACCGATGATCTGCTCCAACGCGGTGTCGCGTGGCGTCAGAGTCACCGACACATCTATCTGGGCGCGGTCCAGGTTTGCGCTGATATCGCTGATCGTGAGCGTCAAGGCATTCACATCGGCACCTGATGGGGTGATCGTCAGCGAGCTTTGCAGGTTGACCACAGTCGCGGTCAGGGTGCCCTGCAGTAGGACTGGCTTGAGGCCCTGCTGGGTCAGCGAGAACCCGGCGGTCACGGTGAGCGGCGGTGCCGGTGGAACGGGCTGGCTGACCGTCGGGCCCGGGCGGTCGAGCTGCCGTACCGGCCCCTCTGCCAGAGCGCCGAAACTGAGCGTGGCGGCAATCCGCGGAGTGCTGAGCGTGACCGCCGAGAGCGGTGCTTGGGCGTTGGAACCGCCCGAAAGCGTCAATTTGGTCAACTGGATGTTGGTGTACTTCAGCCCCCCATACGTCTGATCGGGTATGTCGATCTGAGGATTGGAATAAGGCTCCAGCACCGGATCCGACGAGCACGCGAGTTGCCACGGGAGATACCAGTTACTGTTCGCTTCGTTCAGCGCCACGCGCGTGCGATCGAACAGGAACAGGTCCACGGGCGAGGCCGCGTCCTGGCCACTGTCGTCATTGGGCAGGCCTTGGGCAGGGAGGGGGCCGAACACACTGGACATGAGGTTCTCGGCCTGTGTGCCGAGCATGTCGTTGACGCTTTGCAGGTTGGAGGGCAAATTCAACATGCTGCTTAATGCGCCGACCATGGCTGCCTGGCCTTCGGAGCTGTTTAGTGCCTCCCTGATCGATTCAATCAGCTGATCTTTGCCCACAAAGTCGCCATCCAGAGTGAGCTGCTTGAAGTTCAGACTCACCGGATCGTTCTGCACGCCGGTCACTAGTAGTTCGCTCACTACGAAGGCCAGCGAGCGCGTTGCGCCAGCGCCTTCGATGGTCACGCTGACCTTCGCCGTCAACATGCATTCGCTGAACACCACTGTGAATGCACCGCTGCCGACGATGTCAGTGGTCGAAGTGTTGGGTGCGTCCCCGATCTGGAGGGACTGGTCGATGTGATAGTTGCCGGACATCGTCAGCGGCGGCAAGTCCGTCTGCCTTGAGGCTCCGTTATAGTAATTGAACAGCAATGGCAGGGTGATGGAGTAGCCTTGGCCCGTGATTGTGGAGGACGCCGGATTGACGAAGAGGTTTTGCAGGCCATCCACCAGGACTGCGGACAGCTTCAGGTGCGGATCGGGTTTTTCAGGATCGGGTACGGCGTCCTCTTGGTTGACGATGGACCAGTTTTCGGCAAATTGCTCGGCGAGATAGTCGCCGTTGGAGCCGGTCAGGTAGCCCAAGTCCTGCTGGTCGGCGTGTATCGGCAGGACCAGATTGCCATCGCCTCCCTTCATCTGCACCAGTTGTCCGGGCAGCCACAGCTTGGCGTTGTTCGGGTCGTTGAGGCATGGTTGCAGCGTGTCGAGAAAAAAACTCATCAAGGTGCTCATGGGGGCTCCGTCAGGTGCGAGGTCAGCCGTTCAAGGGGCGGTCAATGACGTGCAGGGTCAGCTCCTCCAGGGCGTCGCGATAGCGGCCTGGAGGAAATGGCTCGAGATAGAACAGCGCCTGCAAGGCTTCGCGCCGGGCAGCCGCGTAGGCCTTGTCGATACAGCCGCAATCACGCAAGTCGTCCAATGCATCGCCCAAACGATGACCCGTCAATGGCGTGCCTTCGCGCAGCGATTGGCTGATTGCATGTGTCGGGCCGAGCGTCTCCATCGCATAGATCAGCGGCAGCGACAGTCGACCCAGTAACAGGTCGATACCTGACTGCTTGCCCGCCGAACTTTCGTACTCCACCACATCGAGCACGTCGTCCATGATCTGGAACGCACGCCCCAAGGCGCGCCCGAAGAAGCCACCGCGGCGGGCATCACGGCTACGCCCACCGGCCAGATCGATGCCCCCCTGGCAAGCCAGGCGAAACAAGACCGCGGTCTTGCGGTCGATGGTCTGGTAATAGCGCGCCAGGCGTGCATCGTGATCCTCGGGCAAGGTCCGGTCCAATTCGTCCAACTCCCCTCGGCAGATATCGAACGCGGTATCCAGCACCAACCGCACCAAGGTCATGTCGCGCTCGGTATCCACGGCGGTGGCGAACCCGCGAAGCGCCTGCACGAATTGCAGATCACCGATCAGCAGCGCGGTCTTGCTGCCGCGAGCCGCCGACACCGATGGCAGTCCGCGTCGCAGCTGAGCCTCATCGACGATGTCGTCGTGGATCAAGGTGGCCACATGCAGCATCTCCAGCGATGCCGCGCCTTTGTAGACCTTGTCGGACAGAGGCCCATCCTGCGCGATGAGCCGCGCCGACAGGAGCATGACCAAGGGACGTATCTTTTTACCGCCGGCAAACATCTGCCGTTCCACGTCGGTGAGGTAGGGCGCCTGTGGTTCCAACGCCAGCTCCACTTCCTGCCGGAAACGCACGAGGTCTTCGGCGAGCAGTTCTTCGCTGATGCGCGCGTACACGGATGACGACGATGCGATCGGCTGCTGCGCGATGACAGCGGCAATGGAATTGCTTGCCGACATCATGCCTCCTGGCTGGCCAGTGTTCGCAGTACGCGAGTCAGTTGGCTGGCAATGCGGTCTTCGAGGATGCCTCGGATGAAGTTGGCGCTACCCAGGCGCGAGCGTCCAATTTCACCGGCCTGGCCCTGCCATTGCGCGGTTTCAAGGTCCAGTACCGGCACACTCAAACTGCTGCGTTGCAACTTGAGGGTCAGTGCGCCATCGGGCTGCTCGCTGAGGGCGAAGACGAAGTGGCTTTCGGCGAGAGAACTGGAGAATGGTCCACTATGCAGAGGCAAGCGGCGCTTGGGATCGTGCAAACGCAATGATTCGGCATAGATGGCTTGCACACGCACTATGGTGTCGGGGTCCATGACGAAGCCGTGCTGGACGCATAGATCCAGATCCGTGTCGTCATGGGTATTGTCGGCGATTCGCGCGAACGTCTCCTGCAGGCTTTGGATCTGCAGCTGGAGCGCCGCCTGATTCGCGGGGGGGGCTGTGTTGACGGTGTTGTAGACAGAATCGGCAGTCATTGGTACCACCGTCTGCTGCGTGTTTTGGGTGTTGGTCGCAACTTGTGCCTGAAAGCTCAACGCGGCCACCGCGGCATCGGGGTAGGGTTTTAGACAGGCGTAATAAAGATGAATCTTCTGCGAGAACGCGTGCATATTGTAGGACAACTGCTGGGTACCAAATAGCTTGTCCTGCGGATTGACCGGCATACCCGATGTAGCCAGCGCTTGCGATGTGTAATCGAACATCTCTGCAATGGCACCACCCTTTGCCCAGGACGTGCGCAACTGCGAATTGTTATTGAAAACATCGGTATAGGCATCATTATGCTGGTTGAACGTATCCAGCAGAGAGCGGCCATTTGCAGTCTGATTCAACTGGGTACGCTGATCGTTGGCTTGCTGCAGCTGGTCATACTGTTTCTCGGTGATAGTCGGTGGATCGGCATCATCAACAGTACTCGCACCCACGGCAAAACTTGCCAGCGGCGCCATCAATCCACCGGTATCCAATTGCACCTTCGCACTTTCCAGGCCGAACAAGTCATAGGTTCCGCTTAGTTGCATCGGCGCGAGATTCACCACGATCCGACTGGCGTCACGGTCGGGAACGACGGACAGCAACTTCACCGGCGACACCGAGATGTCGTTCAATGCCAGCAGTAATTCGCCACCGTTGGAATTGCTGGGAATGTCCACGTGGCTGGCCAACGGATAGGGGCCACAAGCCGATACCGAAAATTGTTGGGGCAGGGTAGCGGCCAAGGAAGCTGTGCCGGAGGCAGCCGTCAATTTCGGCAGGAAGTCGTCGATAGTAGGCATGCGATGCGCTCTCGTAGGCAGATCAGACGCTGGTAGAGGGGGGATTGGTGATCGCCAGCGTCGCGACGATTTTCAACATCGGGCTATCGCCGATGTTGACGCTACCCAAGGTCAGAGCGCTGGGGGCGATGCGGATACCATTGGTATCGTAGTTGGGCACTGAGCCGATGGACTCGACTTTGCCTTGCAACGCGTCCTTGGGTTTGTCCTTGACCTCTGCGGCGATGAGGGTCGCAATGGGATAGGCAACCGCGGACAGAATCTTCTGGGCCAGGTTTCCAGTCGGCGTCAATTTAAACGTCAGCGACGGTACCGACGTTATCGTCGCGCTGATAGCGACGCCATCGACTGCCACGGTCAGATCGATTTCGGCGGGCGAAGGACTGATGGAAACATCGTAATCAAACATGCTCGACATGGGCGTTGCTCCGGCAAGGAATTTGAGGGTTACAGCAGGGCCGCACCGAGGGCACAACCTGCCGCCGCCAGGGCCATGCCTGCCGCAGTGAGGGTGGCCTGCGCGTTGAGCGAAGCGCTCAACTGGGCATTGATGGTCAAGGGGGCCACCTGCTTGACTGTGGCCGAGAGCGAGGAGATCGAGCCGTTGTAGCTCCAATCGGCCAGTTTCTTGAAGTCGCCGCTGTCGGAGAACGGATACCCCTGGTAAGGCTTCAAGAAAACAGCCATTGCCGTGTTGATCAGCGCATTGCTGGCGATCACGAACACCGGATCGGTGGGCCAGGTTACTCCGTCGATATCCAGCGCATTGGTGTTGGTGGTCAGCGTCGTCGCACCGAGCAAATAGCTTGCAGTGAGTTGCAGCTGTAAAGGGTTGAGTGTCACCCCGTTCCAATCAAGGTTGGGCAGGTGCACGAGGGCCAGCATCTGATTAGCAGAGGTGAATATCTGCGGCAACAGCATCAGGTTGAATATGGCTATGTCCCACGCGGAGAATTTGCTCTCGTCCAATGACACTGCCACCAAGTCGAGTGCCAGTGTTCCCGGCGTAAAGGTGAGCGTGGCGTAGACCACTACGCTTGGGGCGGTACCGCCTACCGCGGGCGCACTACCCAGCGTGTAGCTGGCCGTCAGCATCGGCAAGGTGAGTTGGACCATTGGCAAACTGGGCAAAGGGATGCTCTGGGCACCATTGGTTTCGCCGTTCGGCGCAAGCGCGGCATTCCAGATAGCCGGGGAGGGAGGACCGAACGCAAGGCTAGGCGCAGCACCGACATCCCAAGTCAGCGTTACTGCTCCGAGGTCTGGCAAGGTTTTGGGCAGGCTGCCCTTGAATGGGTCATTAGTGCTGGGGGCGTTCTGGTAATACTCGCCCAACAAGGTGTTGAGCTCCGTCAAGCTGATGCCTGCGGCAGCGTCGAAATTGGTCATCCCTGTACCTTCCTGATGTCTGTGAGAATCCATCTCACACTCGAATGTAGCAGGTTTTTAAAAAGCCACCTTTTTTCTTAAAAATTTGTTTAAGAGGCGTCGGTTCGGCCAGATATAAGAAATGCCAGCGCTTATCGATACCTCTGGCATCCGCCCATTTCGCAGGAAACCGTAGCGGGACACTCCGGCTTCTTGCGCGACGATTCACCTCCCGGTCTACATAGGCATATTGCGCGAATGCCGTGCGCTAGCCGCCCTGGATGAACGTCTGGATGGTGCGGTCGGTGTGCGGGCGGGCACCGATGGGGCGGTTGCTACTTGCGAATCAGGGCTATGACGTATTCGCACACTTGCGATGTGGCATTTTCGAACGTGCAGGCTTCTTCAGGCAGCCCCAATTGCAAGCAGTCGCCTTGCTCCAGGATGTAGGTGGTGGTGCCCTTGGTAAACGTCAGCGTGCCTTGCGTGGCCCACACCTGCTGATGAAGGAACGCATAGGCCGTGGCCGGGTAGCTGATACGCACGCCCGGAGGCAGTTGCACACTGATGAGCTCCAGTGGCCAGCCCTCCCGCGGGGAGACTTGCTGGCGCGCGTAGCCAGTTTCCGGGTCTACCCAACGCGGTTGCTCCGCCGCCCTTGATAGAAGCCCCGAGCGTCCCTCGGCTCGATGCAACAGGGTGGAGAGAGGCAAGCCGAAAGCTCCCGACAACCGGCCCAGGATCGTCGACGTCGGGCTGACCTGTGCGTTTTCAATTTTGCTGATCATTGCCTTCGATACGCCGGATAGCTGGGCGAGCTCGCCGATGGACCATTCCCGCGCGGCTCGCTCGGCTTTGATGGTGAGTGCGATGTCAATGGGTTGGTTGTTCACTATAGAAGACTTCCAGATCGGGGTGATTTAATTTGAGCTTAGCGCCCGACATGCATTCTGTTGGTGCAACAAAATAATAATGCTCTATTTTTGTGCGATAAAATATTACGAAATCATAATCAATTGATTCTGCATGGAATTAATATCGCGATTTTTATGTTTAAAAATAAATCTATTGTTCGAAGCGCTTTCGATTAAAAGTATCAATTTGTTTGCGTGGATTGCTTGTTTACTATCTGAAACGCGCAGCGACATTCCGTCGCGGCCATCCAAGCTACCTTATCGTATTTGGGGGGATCTATGCCGGCTCAGCAAATGGAACAAGGCTGTCTCACGGGTGAGCAAATCATTCATTCGATTAAAGGAATGATCACGGCTTCGGGGATCAACACCAATGCGTTCTATAAAACCTTTCGACAGGCCCCGCTACCCAAGGCAACGCTGAAGAAAGTGTTCCAGCAGTACTTTTATTACATTCGTACGTTCCCCCAGATCCTGGCGGGTACCTCGCACCGCACCGACAGCGAAGTGATTCGGATGAAGCTGGCGCGCACGGTCGTGTCCGAGCTGGGCGATGGGGTAGGCGAGGCACACTTCATTATGTTCGAGCGTGTACTTGCCGGCGTTGGCATCACGTTGGATGACTGGAAGAAGGTTGAATATATTCCCGAAGCCAGTGAGCTGGTCGATGGCCTGCGTCGAATTTTCCTCGAGGGTTCGACAGAGCATGCCATTGGTGCTCATTACGTTATCGAAGAGTTCGGCTTTCCGATGATCGCCAACCTGTACGAAGGCTTCCGCCTCTACAGCGGGTGGAAACACGAAGACTTCACCTATTTCTATCTGCACATGCTGGTAGAAACCGATCATGTGCAATGGATCAGTGACGCGGTCATGGAGGCAGCCCGGGACACTGACAACGGCAACAATATTCTGGAGGGCGCTGCCGATGTACTGAACCTGTTGACCCGATTCTGGCAAGGACTCAACCGAGTAGCCACTCACGCCTGACCGATCAATACAAGGGGGCGGGAAGTCATGGATGATTTGACATTGATTGGTCGAGTGGCGCCCTTCAGGGATGCCAGTGCATATGCAGCATCCTCAGGAGCGTTGAACCTTTCGCAAGGGCTTCCTGAACCCCTGTTTGACAATGCCATGAATGCGGCGTTGGCCCGCCAGGTCAGGGCGGGCTGGCAGTACGCCGACCCACGCGGCGAAAGGATTTTGCGCGAAAGCATAGCGGCCCACAGTGCCGGCTATGCGCCCGACAGCGAAGTGCTGGTAACCAGTGGCTGTACCGAGGCCTTGTACTTGGCCCTGTACGCAGCGTCCACGCAGTACGGCAGCCGGGTCGCGTTCTTTGAGCCCTTTTATCCCTACTACCCAGGAATGGCCACGTTGCTGGGATTGGAGTTTGTTGCAGTGCCGTTGTCGGTAGGGGAGTCGATCGGCCCCGATTGGGCACTGCTCGAACAGCAGTTGCGCGCGGGTGTTCGCCTACTGCTGCTCAATACGCCCCATAACCCGACAGGGTGGTGCATGTCCGCTGATGATTGGCAGCACCTGGTGGCGCTGGCAAAAAACCATGATTTCATGGTGATTGTCGACGAAGCCTATCGTCACTATCAGTACGACACTGACACACCGGCGCGCTACCCCAGCCAGCAGATTCCCATGATGGTGGCAGGCAGCGCTTCAAAGTTGTTGTCCATGACGGGCGTGCGAATCGGCTGGTTATGCGCGCAGGCAACCTTCATGGAGCGAGCCTATGCCCACCACCTCTACCTGAGCTATTGCCAACCCACCCCCATACAGGCGGCCGTTGCTGTTTTGCTCGATGAGTTGACCGTCGGGCGACTGGATAGCTTGCGTGAGCACTACAAGCGCAAACGTGATCGCCTGGCAGGTGCGCTGGTGGCTGCCGGGCTGGATGTCCGGTTACCGGCGGGCGGCCATTACATCATGGCCGACTATTCACGGCGGGCGCCTTTATTGTCCCCCGTTGAATTCAGTCAACACCTGGCCGCTCGTTGCGGTGTCATGCCATTGCCCGCGACGCCCTTCTACCAGGGGTCATGCCCCACCTACGTCAGGTTCTCTTTCTCGGTAGCCAAACCCATTGTTGATCAAGCCTGTGTCCGCCTGGAGGGTTTTTGAAATGGAGCAGCATGTGTTCGACGTCATTGTCGTAGGCGGCGGTCCCGCAGGGCTTAGCGAGTGTATCCGGCTGATTGATCTGGGCCTGAAAGTCGCTGTCATCAGCGATGTATTCGGAGGGTGCATGGGCATGATGGGCGATCATCCATTGCAGTCCTACTGCAATGAACTGGAGATCGAAGGCGCGCCCTATCCCTTGCAAAGGTTCATGCGCAAGTTGTGCGTCAGCCCCACCGGTGAGGAATATGCAGCCTACATCCGCAGTAACTTCGAAGCTTTGCAATTGACCAAGATCCAGCAACGGGTGGTCACCGTCAGCAAGGTCCAGGGGCTGTTCGAGGTGAGCCTGGCCCCGGGTTCCCAGCATCGTTCCTTGCGTGCACAGCAGATTATCCTGGCAACCGGGATTCGCCCGAAGGCGCCGCCCTTCGAAATGCCCAGTGCCCATTGGTTCAATTGCTTTGACGTCTATCAAATGGTTGCGCGGGGCCAGGCCCATCGTTTCCTGCAGCAAGATGTGGTCATCTTCGGCAGTGGCAACAGTGCGTTCCAGATCGCACTGCTCCTGGCGCCGTTCGCCCGCAATGTGTCGATCCTGATCAAATCCTATCTGGGGCTGTATCCCCAAGAGACCGATGATCGCTTTGCCCTCAGGTCCCTGAGCCAGCGCACGCTGGAAATGATTGCCAAGACTTCGTCCAGTTCCTTTCAAGGGCCGCTCAACAGCGCCAGCAGCACGGGCCGGGCCAATATCTGGCTACATGCCTACAACAGCATTCACCAGGATGGCGACAAGGTCGTCATGGATCTTCCGGCGTCACTCAACGGCCATCCGCTGCTCCAGGCTTCCTGTCGCAAGGCTCAAGAGGCGGGCCGGTTGGTCGCCGCCCAGGCATCCGACGGGCATGAGTTGCATTTGGATGTGTCGGCGAAGGAGCAATGCCTTGTTTCGGCCATCGGCGTCACCGCACAACTGCCCGCCACCGACTGGCCGCAACTGCTCAACCAGCAAACCGGCTTTACCTGTCACCAGGATGGGAAAAGCCCTGTCGCAGGCCTGTATTTCGCGGGTGCTGCCTCAGGTTATGCGTCGATCAACACGATGGTGCCGGCAGCTGCAGAAATGAGTGCCGCCATATCGCTGCGAGAAGGACTGCGGTCATGGGCATGAGGATGTTCCAGCCGCTACGCCTGGACATTGGCGACGTGCTCGGGCAGTCGGCCGCGGCGCTCAAGCAGGCCATCGCCCAGGCCAAGGTACTGGTCATCGCCAACCAGGACGTCAGCGTCGCCCCTTATGTGCAGTTGATGCGCAGGCTGGGCTCGCCTGTCCATCATGTGTTGGCCAAGTACTGCCTCGAGGATTATCGGGAAGTGCTGACTGTGACCAATCTGCATCGGGACGGCCAGGCCTTGGGCGTGCATGAAGGAGGAGGGTATTGGCACACCGACATGTCGTACAAATCGGCGAACACGGTGTTCACGTCACTGCTGTCGGTACGTGTACCCGACCAACACGGCGAGACCCAATTCATCGATTGTGTCGCAGGCCTGCAGCAGGTTCGCCAGTGGCTGGAAAGCCCAGGTTGCCCGCCGTACCTGAAAGGTCTCGACCTGGAAAACCTGCGGGTTCACCACCGTTTCGGCAATCGCGACGCGCTGCGCAATGCCGACGCCGCGGTGCAACAGCTCAATTCCCAAGAGGCTGGCGCACTGGAAAACACCGTGGTCCATCCCCTGGTGTACCAACACCCGCTCGCTTGCACGGCGTCGCTGTATGCACCGGCTGCAACGGCCATGCAAATAGAAGGGGTTACGCCTGCACTGTCCCATCGCATTCTCGACAGCCTGGTCGACTTCCTTGTCCAGCACGCACCGCGCTATCGGCATGCCTACCGCCCAGGCGACATCGTCATCTGGGACAACCTCTCAACGCTGCATAAAGGTCCGCCAATACCCAAAAGTGAAGGGGGCGCCGATGCGCGCCTGCTCTATCGCATGAACGTCGACTTCCAGTGAGGCACTACTATGATCCAGACCATCGTTTTCCTGACGCCCCATTACCTTAACTTTGCCTCCGAGAAGGCGTTGCAGACGCTGGGTCGAGATTGCCGGACAGTGCTGATCGCCTATCATGCCGACGTCCTGCCGCCCGCGCTCGAGCGTAATGTCTCACAGGTTGTACGCGTCGATGCCGATCTGCAGCGCAACATCCGGCCGCTGCTGGACCATGACCAATGTCGCAGCATCATCAGCGATGAGCTGCGGGCCGTGCAGGGCAATACTTCGTCATTGCGCATTTTCTGCCAGGAAGAGTGCCACGTTGAGCTGGCGGCTCAGTTGCGCGAGGAGTTCGGATTAGAGGGTGATACACAGGCGATCGTGGCGAACTTTCGCGACAAAGTGCTGATGAAACACGCCGTCAGCCAGAAGGGGATACGCATTCCCGAGTTTGTGCCACTGGATCACGTGCGGCTATCGGCTGAGCCGCAGGCTTACTACGCCGAGCTGACGGCGCGATTGGGCTTGCCCCTGGTCCTGAAGCCGGTGAACGCAGCGGGCAGTTTCGAGGTGTCGATCATTCGCAACGAGGCCGAATTCATCAAGGCCCGCGAACAAGTGCTGGCCTCGCCGTATCATTTTGATTACGAGGTGGACGAGTTCATTGACGGCGACATGTTCCAATGCGACTCGTTTGTGGTCAACGGTCAAATCCGCTACTGCGGTGTGCTGGAACTGGGTTGCACCAACTTTGACTTTGTCCAGGGCAAGCCCTTGAGCGTGATTCCCGTGGCCGACCCCACGCTCAAGGCGACCCTGGAGGCATTCAATCGGGACGTGATTGCGGCCCTGAACTTTCGCAACGGTTCGACGCACCACGAGGTCTTCGTGGACCGCAAGCGTGGTTATCCGGTGTTCCTGGAAATTGCCGCACGCGTACCTGGCGGCATCGGGGTGCCGTACCACGAGAAAAACAGCGACATCAACCTGATCGACGCCAATCTCTACCTCACAGCCGGCGTCGCAGCTCTCGATGACATCAAGCCCAACGAGAAGAACAACGTGGTGTCCGCCTTGTTGCCCTTGCGCAAAGGCCGGATCAGCCAGCTCAACGAGCCCCCCATTTCCAGTATCTACAACATCGACTGGCGGGTCGCCCCCGGAATGGTGGTGGACTCCCGGTCCCTGGCCGATACCGCCGGCATCCTGACTTTGTATAACGCCGATCCAAAGGTACTTCGCGCCGACTTCGAGGCTTTGCAGCACTACGTACCGACCCAGGTGGAAGTGCTGGAGCCGGGAACCGCTTGATCGATCAGGCAGGGCGCCAAGCACAGGTTTTTCTCAAGGAGCAGGCATGAAGACAGGAATACTCGGTGCCGTCAGCATGGCGGTCTACTGCATCTCGACGGCGCTCTCGGCCGTCTGGGTCATGGTGGCGTTCACCCGTATCAGTGGGGCGGCGTTGACATTCATTACCTTCCTGATGGCCTGGGCGGTATTTTTCCTGGTGCATACCTTGCGGGGTCATGACCCGTTTCGCCTGCTGCGCGAGGAGTGGCGAGGCGTGCTGCTGCTCAATGTGCTGACGTTGTTCAGTTGGTGGTTGATGTTCATGGCATTGCAGCGCATCGAGGCGTCGGTGGAGTCGGCCATCTATCAGGGCTGGATGCCGCTGGTGGTGGTGGCCTGTGAAATGCTGGTGGCGCGCTCCTCGGTCAGTCGTTCCCGCTGGCTGGGCGCGCTGCTGATCCTGCTGTCGCTGATGGCGTTGGTCCTTATGCGTCTTGCGCTTGGGGTCACGGCCCAGGTAAGCCTGGTCAACTTGCATGAGGGCATCGCCCTGGCGAGTGTTGCCGGGATCACGGGCGGGATCTATGTGTTCTGCTCGGCTCGACTGAACCGCGACAGCAAGTACAGCGCCATGGATATCCTGTGCGTCAGGTTCTTCCTGCTATTGATCGTCACAGGGTGGGTCGGCCGGGAAAACTTGCACCAACTGCTCACGCTGGATACCGCCATGCTCGGCCAGTTGATCAAGCTGGCGTTTGTCAGCGTGCTGATTCCGGTGTTTACCCTGCAATTTGCCATTCAGCACCTGGGAGGTGGGCGGGTGTCCATTCTCACGCCTTGCGTGCCGGTCATTGCCTTGGCCGCCGAGTTCGTGCTCTCCACCTGGCATAGCCCTTGGGTTCCCGTCCTGGTTACGGTGGTGTGCGTGGCGGTGTTGTTGTCCAACGTCTGGTTTTCGCGAGACAGGCGCGTTGTTCATTCAGGGCCTATGCCTGTTGCCCTTCAAAAATAGACCTCTGTTTGCTGGAGCATCCCATGACTCTTTCCTTGGCCTTTGCGCAGGGGGCGGCAGACGCTTGCTCGAATGACGACCGCAGCGTACTGGCACGCACATTGGAAATCGCACGAACCTTGATCGGCTTCCCTTCGGTCAGCGACCGCTCCAACCTGGACCTTATCGAATGGGTGAGCGGGTACCTGCACGGTTTCGGGGTACAGGCCCAGATTCTACCGGACGCCTCCGGGCGCAAGGCGAACCTGTTTGCCAGCCTTGGACCGCCACGCCCCGGGGGCATCATCCTGTCCGGACATACTGACGTGGTGCCGGTAGCGGGCCAGGCTTGGGCGCAGGATCCGTTCAGTGCTTATCTGGATCAGGATCGGCTCTACGGTCGTGGCAGCTCGGACATGAAGGGGTTCATCGCCGTGGTGCTGGCGATGGTTCCCGAGCTGATGGCCTCTGCACGACAAAGCTTTCACCTGGCCTTGTCCTATGACGAAGAAGTGGGTGCGATGGGGGCGAAACATCTGGCCCCGTTCATCACCCAGGCGCAGTTGGAGCCCGCCGGTTGCATTGTCGGCGAGCCGACTTCAATGGCGTTGGTGATCGGCCACAAGGGGCGTCACGAAATCAATTGCTGTGTCCATGGCAAGGTGGCGCACTCCTCGTTGCCGAACGAGGGGGTCAACGCTATCGACTATGCCGCGCGGGTACAGATGCAGCTTCAACACGTGGCCAGGCGGCTTTCACAGGGGCCGTTGGACAGCGGGTTCGATGTCCCGTACACCACTGTCCAGGTCTGCCGGGTCAATGGCGGTGTCGCTGGCAATGTCATTCCTGGTCAATGCAGCTTTGACTTCGAGATTCGCTACCTGCCCGGATGTGATGCCGAGCAACTGCTGGTACAGATCAAGGACGACGCCAAGCAGGCCATGCACAGCGAGACGGATGATCGCGCTTGGGCGGCGTCCATCGAGTTTTCCCACACGTTGCATACCCCGGGGTTGGATGAGAAGGGCAACCAGGCATTCGCGCAGTGGGTCCGCGAGGCTAGCTCAATGGCCCATGGCCGACAGCGAGTGGCGTACAGCACCGAGGCCGGACTGTTTCAGGCCGCCGGGATCCCCACGATCGTCTGCGGCCCAGGGAGCATCAAGCAAGCGCACAAAGTGAACGAATATGTGGACCTGGCCCAGCTCAAGGCCTGTGAACAGTTCCTGCGCCGCCTGGCACGTTGTGAGCCATTGCCGCCATTTCCCGCAGGGGGTGCGCAATGAGCGCCACAGCCTTGGATAGCCAGGGGCGCGAACGCAGGAAACTGGTGCTGGCGGTGAGCGTGGGCGCCGCACTGGAATGGTTCGACTTCACCCTGTTTGCGATCTTCTCCTTGCAGATTGCCGCAGCGTTCTTTCCGGCTTCCGACCCATTGATGTCGTTGCTCGCGTCCTACCTGGCGCTCGCCGTCGGCTTCGTGGCCCGACCGTTGGGCGCGCTGCTGATGGGGCGCTATGCCGATCGCCAGGGGCGCAAGGCCGCGCTGACGCTGTCCATCATGCTGATGGGCGCCGGGACCCTGATCATCGCCGTATGCCCGACCTACGAGACCATCGGTTGGTGGGCACCGCTGAGCGTTGTCGTCGCGCGCATATTGCAGGGGGTTGCAGCAGGAGGAGAGATCGGTGGCGCGCTGGCCTATCTTGTCGAGACAGCACCTTCGGACCGCCGCGCGCTATTTGCGTCGAGCCAACAAGTGGCGCAAGCCGGATCATTCCTGCTATGCGGTTTAAGTGCGAGTCTGTTGTCGAGCGCGCTGACGCCCGCCCAGTTGGATGAGTGGGGTTGGCGCGTGCCCTATGTCTTCGGGCTGCTGGTCGTGGTCGCAGGCTTGAAAATTCGCCGCAGTCTCGAGGAAAGCGAGCCGCTGCGCCGCTTTCTCGATAATCAAGATAAGCACGCGATGGCCGGGAAGGGGCCTAGCCTTCGCCCCTATCTGCCCAACCTCGTGATGGGGGTGTTGATCGTCGTGCTCTGGACGGTCGCGACACAGTTGATCAATTTCATCCCGACCTATGCATCGATGGTGCTTGAGCTTCCGCGCAACAAGGCCTACCTGGGGTTGGTGCTGGTCGGCCTCATCACGCTGCTGTGTCCGTTAACGGCACTGCTGTCGGACCGTATCGGGCGCTACACCGTGATGCTCATCGGTGCCGTGGGGGTCGCGCTCTGTGCCTACCCAGGGTTCGTATGGCTGAACAACAGTCCCAGTCTCCAGACGCTGATCATCTTCCAATGCGCGCTGGCAGTGTTGATGGTGCTTTACACCGGGCCGGCTGCGGCGGCCTTGGCAGAGCTGTTTCCGGTGCAGGTCAGGGCCTTGGGTGTCTCGCTGGCCTACGCCTTGTCGGTGACCCTCTTCGGCAGTGCCACGCCTGCGCTGATTACCCTGATCTACCGCCAGAGCGGCGATGCCCTGGCGGCGGCCCACTGGTTGTTTGCGGCGGCCTGCCTGAGTGCGATACCGCTGGCCTGGGTAAGCCTGTCGAAATACCGGGCAAGCGCCACCCCGGCGCTGACGGCAGAGCATGAGACTTGAGTGACGTTGATTCACCCTGCTCATTGAACGCGCTTCGCAAACCCGTACTGCCTGGCAGACCCCACCACCGCCAACGTCAGCAGCAGGAGAACGACCAGGACCGGCGCAAACGCCACCACCCCCAGATGATCGAGCAGAATGCCGCCGACGATCCCGCCGCCGGCAATGGCGAGGTTCCAGGCCGTGACCAGCATTGACTGGGCGAGATCCGCCGCGTCTCCGGCAGTCTTGGCGATGGCCGTCTGGAACAGCGTCCCAGCCCCTCCGAAAGCGATTCCCCAGGCGGCCACGGCGATATACACCGCCGCAGGCCTGTCGTTCATTGCCCCGAGCATCATGGCCGAAAGGGCGAACAACACCGTACCTGCGAGCGTCAACGCCCGCAGATGGCGATCGATCAGCACGCCGACGACCCAGATTCCCAGCAACGATGCGACGCCAAAGACCAGCAGGACCAGATCCGTTCGCTCGCCCAGGCCCGCCGCCGTCAAAAACGGAGCGATATAGGTAAAGAGAATGTTGTGCGCCAGGACAAAAGCCAGTACCACGAACAACACCGAACGAACGCCCGGCAGGGTGAAGACCTGGCCCAGGGCAAGACGTTTGCTGGAAGCCTGCCCGGGAAAGTCAGGCACCTTGAGTCGTACCCAGACCATCAAGGCCACGGCGAACAGGCTCATGAGGGCGAAACTCATTCGCCAACCGACCAGATTGCCGAGCAGCGTGCCAGCCGGGACGCCCAGGGATAACGCCAAGGGCGCGCCCACCATGGCGATTGCAATCGCTCGGCCTTTCTGGCTTTCGGGCACCATGCGGGCTGCATAACCGGCCAACAAGGCCCACAGCAGCCCGGCCGATACGCCCCCCAGCAAGCGCGCGACAATGGTCAAACCATAATGGGTAGAAAACGTCGTGACGGTATTGGCAACGGCGAAACCGGCGATGGCCATCAGCAACAGCGATCTGCGTCGCATGCCTTGGGTCGCGGCGGTCAATGGAATGGCCGCCAGCAAGGAACCGATCGCGTAGACCGTGACCAACTGGCCGGCGAGGGCTTCGGAGATCGCCAGCCCTTCGCTGATCTGTGAAAGAAGACCGGCGGGCAAGGCTTCGGTGAGGATGGTCACGAATGCCGCCAGTGCGAGGGCAAACAGTGATCCGATAGGGAGCGGCGCGGTGTCCGGGACAACCTCGGCATCGGCGTCGATATGGGTATTGGCAATCGTCATGTGTCACCTGCCTGGAACGCTTCTGACCCGCCGGATAGCGGCGTCAATCGCAGATTGATAAGTGCCGACTACGGTAAGTGCCCATCCTTGGCGAGACAAGAATGCTAGAGTGCGCAACACATCGGAAAAAATGTCCGCAATTGGAGCCTGGCGTGGAATCACTGAGCGGGATTGATTTTTTTGTTCGCGCGGCCGAAACCCGCAGCTTTTCAGAGGCGGGCAGGGCGCTTGGCATTTCGTCTTCGGCAGTGGGCAAAAGCGTCGCCCGGCTCGAGGAACGGCTGGGTGTGCGGCTGTTTCATCGCAGCACGCGCAGTATCACGCTGACGGCGGAAGGGACGCTTTTCCTCGAGCGTTGCCGGCGTATTCTCTGCGAAGTCGAAGCGGCCGAACTGGAACTGTCGCAAACCCGCCAAGCGCCACGGGGCAAACTGCGGGTGAGTTTGCCGCTGGTTGCAGATCTGGTCATGCCGACGCTGATGGCCTTCATGCGCCGCTACCCCAGTATCGACCTGGACCTGGATTTCTCCGACAGGCTGGTGGACATCATCGAGGAAGGTTTCGATGTCGTCGTTCGGACTGGAGAACCGAACGACTCCCGGCTGATGTCCCGTCCGTTGGGCACGTTCAAGCTCGTCGTGGTCGGTTCGCCCCGGTACCTCGCCGAACACGGCACGCCTCAGGTGCCGGCGGATCTGCTGCGCCATGCCTGCCTGCTCTACAAGTTTCCCAGTACTGGCAGGATGCAGGTCTGGCCGATAAATGGGGAAGGGCAGCCGGATCTCAACCTGCCGGCCACCCTGGTCTGCAACACCACCGAGGCGTTGCTGCACGTCGTGCGCGATGCATTGGGGATTGCCTGCGTGCCGGACTTCACCGTGCGCGACTCCATCGCCAGCGGTGAACTGGTCACCGTCCTCGACGACTTCAATCGGCATCAGAGTACCTTCCGTATGCTCTGGCCCTCAAGCAAACACCTGGCGCCGAAACTGCGGGTGTTCATTGATTTCATGAGCAGTGAGTTGTTCAAGTAACTCATCGCTTGGCGAGCAGATCAAGGCACTGTTGCAACACTGGCGATACGTCCCCGGCGCGGTAGCTCACGACGATGGGGGAAGTGGCGCTGCTGTCCAGCAGCGGGGTGTAGCCAATGTCATCGCGGTGCAGTCTTCGCACCGAGGCGGGTACCAGGGTGATACCGATGCCTGCTGCAACGAGGCCGATGGCGGTCTGCAGTTCGTTCACCGTTTGCACCACCCGGATCCGCAAGCCCTGTGCGGCGAAGATGCCCAAGACGTGGTCGGCATAGCTCGGGCGCGGGGTGCCCGGGTAGAGGACAAAAGGTTCTGCTGCCAGTTGCTCCAGGGTGGCCGGTCCCGACAGCAGCGGGTGACCTGCCGGCAGGGCTGCGACCAAGGGGTCCTGGCGCAGGATTTCCTGGGTGATGGTGGGATCATCGAACAGCATCCGGCCAAAGCCAATGTCGATGCGGCCACTTTTCAGCGCTTCGATCTGCTGCAAGGTGATGAGTTCCGAGAGCCCCAATTCCACATCGCCGAGGCTACGCAACTGACGGATCAACTCAGGTAAGGCGCCGTATAGCGTGGAAGGGGCAAAGCCAATACCCAGCCAGCGTTTCTGGCCTGCTGCGACGCGACGCGTGTCGTCGCCAATGCGCGCGAGCTGTTCCAGCAATTGGCTGGAGTGCTCATGAAAGAACCGACCCGCTTCGGTCAACCTCAGCGGCCTGGAACGTTCAAGCAGCGCCACCCCCAGCTCATCCTCCAGTTGCTGGATCTGGCGACTCAGCGGCGGCTGAGCAATGTTCAACTGCTCAGCGGCGCGAGTGAAATTCAGGGTTTGCGCCAACACCCGGAAGTAACGCAAATGACGAAGCTCCACGATACCTCCAAGGTATAAAGCGAGACTTATTCAATATTGGACGGTGCGCTTGCTCAGCGTCAATCTTTGCCCAAGAGCAAACACAACGCCGACGGAAAGATTATGACTGCTGTCACCATCGAACGCTTCGATACCCAAATTGTTGACCTACCCACGATCAGGCCACACAAACTGGCCATGCATACCATGCACGGCCAGACGCTGGTCATTCTGCGGATCCAGTCCAGTGACGGTATCATCGGCGTCGGCGAGGCCACGACCATCGGTGGCTTGGCGTACGCCGGGGAAAGCCCGGAAAGCATCAAGGTGAACCTCGACAAATGGTTCGCACCGCTGCTGATCGGGCAAGACGCGAGCAATCTCAACGCGGCCATGCAACGGGTCGACCGGAGCATTCGTAGCAACACGTTCGCGCGTTCGGCGGTGGAAACAGCGCTGCTCGACGCCCAAGGCAAGCGCCTTGGACTGCCGGTGGCGGAATTGCTCGGCGGGCGTGTACGCGACGGCGTGGAAGTGGCGTGGACGCTGGCCAGCGGCGACACCGGCCGAGACATCGAAGAGGCCGAACACATGCTCGATGTACGTCGCCACCGACACTTCAAACTGAAGATCGGTGCCGCAGAGCCGGCTCTCGACATCGCCCATGTCGCGGCGATCAAGCGTGCCCTAGGTGACCGTGCCAGTGTGCGTGTCGACATCAACCAGGCATGGAGCGAAGCGCTGGCCATGCGGGCCTGTCGACTGTTGGCCGATGCTGGCGTCGAGCTGATCGAACAACCCCTGTCCCGACACGACCGGCCGGGCATGGCCCGCCTCAGTGCCCACAGCCCGATCCCGTTGATGGCCGATGAGGCGATCGAGTCGGTCCAGGACAGCTTTGCCCTTGCGCAGATGGGCGCCGCTTCGATTTTTGCCCTGAAAATCGCCAAGACCGGAGGCCCTCGGGCGGTGTTGCGTACTGCTGCGATTGCCGAAGCCGCCGGTATCGGCCTGTACGGCGGTACGATGCTCGAAGGCAGCGTCGGCACGCTGGCGGCCGCTCATGCCTTTGCCACGCTGGACAAGCTGGAATGGCACACCGAGCTGTTCGGACCGCTGCTGTTGACCGAAGATATCCTGGTGGAACCGCCTGTCTATCGGGCCTTTCAGCTCATTATCCCGCGC
This sequence comes from Pseudomonas sp. NFACC16-2, assembly GCF_900119205.1. Taxonomy (NCBI): domain Bacteria; kingdom Pseudomonadati; phylum Pseudomonadota; class Gammaproteobacteria; order Pseudomonadales; family Pseudomonadaceae; genus Pseudomonas; species Pseudomonas sp. NFACC16-2. The sequence continues at coordinate 47,605 of NZ_FPIX01000016.1, forward strand.
ACGCCCGGTTTGGGCATCGAGCTGGATGAACAACGGCTTGCGCGTTTTGCGCGCCGCTGACCTGCCTTAGCCAAGAGGATACCCACGAGATGCTTTTCCACGTACGCATGACCGTCAGGCTCCCGGCCGATATGCCGCCTGAAACAGCTGCTCAGCTCAAGGCCGACGAGAAAGAACTTGCGCAGCGCCTGCAACACGAAGGCACCTGGCGTCATCTGTGGCGCCTGGCCGGACTCTACGCCAACGTCAGCGTGTTTGATGTGCCGGATAACCAGGCGTTGCACGACACCTTGATGCAATTGCCGCTGTACCCCTACATGGAGATCGACGTGACACCGATGTGCCGACATCCATCTTCGATCCATGCCGACGACCGCTGAGTTCACCCGATTCGCAGCACTGACATCGACAAGAACAAATAATACTGATGAGGGCAAAAGCCATGACCGTTCGTATCTCCCAAACCGCTGAAGTGCAGCAATTCCTCGAGAAGGCATCCGGTTTCGACCAACCCACCGGGAGCCAACGGATGAAGCAGGTGGTGCATCGTGTCTTGAATGACTCGATCAAGCTCATCGAGGACCTTCAGGTAACCCCCGAAGAGTTCTGGAAGGCTGTCAACTACCTGAACGACTTGGGCCGCCGCCAGGAGGCTGGCCTGGTCGTCGCGGGGCTGGGACTCGAACATTACCTGGACATGCTGATGGACGCCGAAGATGAACAGGCCGGCCAGGTCGGCGGCACGCCACGGACCATCGAGGGCCCGTTGTATGTGGCCGGCGCGCCGCTGTCGGAGCACTTTGCCCGCCTCGATGACGGCCAGGACCCCGGCACGGTGTTGTTCATGACCGGCCAGGTACGCGACACCGATGGCGAGCCCCTGGTCAACGCGGTGGTCGATGTCTGGCACGCGAATACCGGCGGTACCTACTCATATTTCGACCCTTCGCAGTCCGCATTCAACTTGCGTCGGCGGATCCTGACGGACGCCGAAGGACGCTATCGTTTCCAGAGCATCGTGCCCTCGGGCTACGGCTGCCCGCCGGATGGTCCGACCCAGCAATTGCTTGACCAGCTGGGGCGTCATGGCCAGCGGCCCGCACACATTCATTTCTTCATTTCGGCGCCTGGACATCGTCACCTGACGACGCAAATCAACCTGGCAGGGGACCGATACCTGCACGATGATTTTGCTTATGCAACCCGTGACGAATTGATCGCCGAGATTCGCTTCAGCGACGACGCCAACGGCCAGCGGGCGGATATCGTGTTCGACTTTGTCCTTCAACCGACCGCCGCGCCCAAAGACGAAAGCCGTCCCGAGCGAGTGCGAGCGCTGGAGGTGTGATTCATCGTTACGCCTGACACCCAAGCCCCCGCAGCGATTGCTGACGGGGGCTTTGTGGCTTCCGCCTGGTCTTGAGCAAACAACAAAAAGAGGCGCCAACATGACCGTGTTATTGAGTGAGCGCAGCCAGATTTTCGACCGCGCAGATGCCTATGCCGTGTCGGATTACGTTAACCAACACGTGGGCAGTCACTGCATTCGCCTGCCGCCCAAAGGCCGTCCTCAGGCGAGCATCAGCCATCGCACGTTCTCGAGCCTGGACTTGTGTCGTATCAGTTATGGCGCGCCGGTGCGGGTCACCTCGACGGCGCTGGAGACGATCTATCACCTGCAGATCCTGCTTCAAGGGCATTGCCGATCCGCTGCCCGAGGTAAAGAGCAGGTTTTGCGGGCAGGCGAGATTCTGCTGATCAACCCGGATGACCCGGTCGACCTGACGTATTCGGCCGACTGCGAAAAATTCATCGTCAAAATGCCGGTAAGGCTGTTGGAAAACGCCTGTCTGGAGCAGCACTGGACGCTTCCGCAGCAAGGGATCCGGTTCGTGTCCGAGCGCCACGAGCTCAAAGAGTTGAGTGGTTTTGTGCAACTGCTGGGGTTGATCTGCCATGAGGCCGAGAACGCGGCGCAAGGTGAGGTCCCGTGCTTGTACGAGCGGATCGTCGCCAACAAATTGCTGGCGCTGCTGGCAAGCAACGTCTTGAGAGTCGCCCCCCGAGCTGAGGAAGGATCTGGTTTCGAGCGCGTGCGGCAGTTCATCGAGGAACACCTGACCGAAGACGTCAGCGTCGAACAGTTGATGGCGGTTGCCCGGGTTAGCGAGCGCTCGCTGTACACGCTGTTCGAGCGCAAGGTCGGCCTTTCACCCAGGGACTACATGCGCCAACGCAAGCTGGAGCGGGTGCATGCCGAACTGCAAGCCGCAACGGCGCGCAGCGTTACCGAAGTCGCGCTGGACCACGGTTTTCTGCATCTGGGCCGCTTCTCCGAGATCTACCGCAAGCGCTTTGGCGAGCTGCCTTCGCAGACTTGGCGGCGCCAGCGTGAACAGGCCGCGCCACGCGGATAGCGAATTGCAGTACGTGGATATTGACGCCGCAAGTGAACACGTAGGGTGAGGGGGCCTGATACAAGAACAACCGAGGGCCTACCCCCATGATCAGCACGCTCGACAGACTCGCCCGTCAACTCAGCGAATCCGTTCAGGAAGATCCCGCTACCGGGGTCTTCCGCTGCCGCCGCGACATCTTCACCGACGCCGAACTGTTCGCTCTGGAGATGAAGCATATTTTTGAAAGTGGTTGGGTCTACCTGGCGCATGAAAGCCAGGTGCCGGACATCAACGACTACTTCACCACCTACATTGGCCGTCAGCCCGTCGTTATCACTCGCGACAAACAAGGGGCGCTGCACGGCCTGGTCAATGCCTGTGCTCACCGTGGCGCCATGCTGTGCCGACGCAAGCAGGGTAACAAAGGCTCATTCACGTGCCCGTTCCACGGCTGGACCTTCAGCAATGCCGGCAAGCTGCTCAAAGTCAAAGACGCCAAGACCGGCGCCTACCCCGACACTTTCGACTGCGACGGGTCCCACGACCTAAAGCGCCTGGGCCGTTTCGAGAACTATCGCGGCTTCCTGTTCGGCAGTCTCAGCGAAGCGGTTCCGGCACTGAGTGATTACCTGGGCGAAACCCGAGTCATTATCGACCAGATGGTCGACCAGGCGCCTGAGGGGCTGGAAGTGCTGCGCGGCAGTTCGTCCTACACCTACGACGGTAACTGGAAACTGCAGATCGAGAACGGTGCCGACGGCTATCACGTCAGCTCGGTGCATTGGAATTACTCGGCAACCATGGGCCGTCGCAACTATGAGGCCGAAGGCACCCGCACCGTGGATGCCAATGGCTGGTCGAAGAGCCTGGGCGGTGTCTATGCCTTCGAACATGGGCACATCCTGCTGTGGACCCGCCTGCTCAATCCCGAAGTGCGTCCGGTGCATGCGCACCGTGAGGCCCTCGCCGAGCGCCTAGGCCAGGAGCGTGCCGATTTCATCGTCGACCAGACCCGCAACCTCTGCCTATATCCCAACGTTTACCTGATGGACCAGTTCTCCACGCAGATCCGCGTGGTACGGCCCCTCGCCGTCGACAAGACCGAAGTGACGATTTATTGCATGGCGCCCAAGGGTGAAAGTGCCCGGGAGCGCACGACCCGCATTCGCCAGTACGAGGACTTTTTCAACGTCAGTGGCATGGGCACGCCGGACGACCTGGAAGAGTTCCGTGCCTGCCAGACCGGTTATCAGGGGGCGACTAGCTTGTGGAATGACCTGAGCCGCGGCGCAAAGCAGTGGATCGAGGGGGCTGACGAAAATGCACGCGCCATGGGCATGAACCCGCAACTCAGCGGGGTGAAAACCGAGGACGAGGGGTTGTTCGTCCGTCAGCACGCCCACTGGGCCGCCAGCCTGCAACGAGCGATTGAGTTGGAGCGACAAGGCCTGATTGCCACCGACAAGGAGGTGCGCCCGTGAGCATTTCCCGTGACAGCCTGCTGGCTTTTCTCTACCGCGAAGCACGCCTGCTGGATGATCGCCAGTGGGACGAGTGGCTGGAGTGCTACTCGCCCAAGGTCGAGTTCTGGATGCCGGCGTGGGATGACCACGACACGCTGACGCAGGACCCGCAGAGTGAGATTTCGCTGGTGTATTACCCCAGCCGCGACGGCCTGGAAGACCGAGTTTTCCGCATCAAGACCGAACGTTCCAGTGCCAGCATGCCAGAGCCGCGGACCGTGCATTTCATCACCAACCTCGAGGTACTGGCTGAAGAGGCTGGGTACGTGGAGCTGCGGTTCAACTGGCAAACCCTCAGCCATCGCTACAAGACCACGGACACGTATTTCGGCACATCTTTCTATCACCTGGACATCAGCGCGGAACAGCCGCTGATCACGCGCAAGAAGGTGGTGCTGAAAAACGACTACATCCATCAGGTCATCGACATCTATCACATCTGAGACCAGCGCCATGACGTATTCCATAGCCCTCAATTTTGAAGACGGCGTGACCCGTTTCATCGACTGCAAAGTGGGTGAGAAGGTGCTGGATGCCGCCTTTCGCCAACGCATCAATCTGCCCATGGATTGCTCGGACGGTGTTTGCGGCACCTGCAAATGCCGCTGCGAGACCGGTGTCTATGACTTGGGCGACGAGTACATCGACGACGCGCTGACGGAGGAAGAAGCGCAGGAACGGCAAGTCCTGACCTGCCAGATGGTGCCGCAATCCAACTGCGTCATCGCCGTGCCGGTGCCATCCAGCGCCTGCAAGACCGGCACCACCCGGTTCGCTGCCAGCGTCACCGGCATTACTCGGCATGCCGATGCGGCATTGGAAATCAGCTTCGAACTGGACCAGGCGCCGATTTTCCTGCCAGGCCAGTACGTCAACATCGAGGTACCGGGCAGCGGCCAGACGCGTTCGTACTCATTCAGCAGCCGCCCAGGTGAAAAGCACGCCAGTTTTTTGATCAAGCATGTCCCCGGCGGCCTGATGAGCGGTTGGCTGGAACGCGCTCAGGAAGCCGAGAGCGTCGCCATGACCGGGCCATTGGGCAGTTTCTATCTGCGCGAAGTGACTCGGCCGCTGTTGTTCCTGGCTGGCGGCACTGGGCTTGCGCCGTTCTTGTCGATGCTCGAGGTGCTCGCCGAGCGCGCAGAAACCCAGCTGGTGTCGCTGATCTACGGTGTGACTCGCGATCAGGACCTGGTGATGGTCGAGGCCCTGGAAGCCTTCGCCGCGCGCCTGCCGAACTTCAGTTTCGTGACCTGCGTGGCAGACCCCGGAACCGCTCATCCTCGCCAAGGCTATGTCACCCAGCACATGGCGCCAGCCGTGCTCAACAACGGTGATGTCGACGTGTACCTCTGCGGGCCACCGCCGATGGTTGATGCCGTACGCCGGTATTTCAAGGAACAAGGTGTCGCCCCGGCCAGCTTCCACTACGAGAAGTTCACGCCCAACGCAATCGTCACTGGCGACGCCGCCTGAGGACACTGAAATGAACCCACGTTTCAACGAAAAGGTCGTGCTGGTCACCGGCGCGGCCCAGGGCATCGGTCGGCGTGTCGCCGAGCGATTGCTGGAGGAGGGCGCGTTACTCGTTGCCGTCGACCGCTCTGAACTGGTCCACGAACTGCAGCATGAACATGCGCTCACCTTGACGGCTGACCTGGAGCAATACGCGGAGTGCGCACAGGTTATGTTCACGGCCAAGGCGCGTTTCAGGCGTATCGACATCCTGATCAACAACGTTGGCGGGACGATCTGGGCCAAACCGTTCGAGCACTACGCCGAACATGAAATCGAAGCCGAACTACGCCGCTCCTTGTTCCCGACGCTGTGGTGCTGCCACAGCGTATTGCCCTACATGCTCGAACAGGGTAGCGGCGCGATCGTCAACGTTTCATCGATTGCCACGCGCAGCGTCAATCGCGTTCCGTATGGTGCGGCCAAAGGCGGCGTCAATGCGCTGACTGCCTGTCTGGCACTGGAAACCGCCGGCAGCGGCATCCGGGTCAACGCTACGGCACCCGGCGGCACCGAAGCACCACCGCGCCGCATCCCGCGCAACAGCCAGCCGCAAAGCGAGCAGGAGCGGGTCTGGTACCAGCAAATCGTCGATCAGACCATCAACAGTAGCCTGATGAAACGCTACGGGACCCTCGATGAGCAAGTCGGCGCCATTCTGTTCCTGGCATCAGATGAGGCTTCCTACATCACCGGCGTGACCTTGCCGGTAGGGGGCGGCGACCTGGGCTGACGCTGCGGCAGTACCTACGGATCTCACACAACAAAAATAATGAGAGTGAAGCCATGCGGACCATCGACGTACATTCGATCATCGACAACGCCCGTTTCGGGCGCTTCCATTGGCTGGTCATGGGCCTATGCGCCTTGCTGTTGATCTTTGACGGCTATGACCTGTTCATCTACGGCGTGGTCTTGCCGGCGATCATGAAGGAGTGGGGGCTGACGCCTCTGCAGGCCGGCGCGCTGGGCAGCTATGCACTGTTTGGCATGATGTTCGGTGCCTTGGTATTCGGCAGTCTGGCCGACAAGATCGGCCGCAAGAAAGGCATCACCATCTGCTTCGCGCTGTTCAGCATGGCGACGGTGATCAATGGTTTCGCCAGCACGCCCGGCGAGTTCGGCGTGTGCCGTTTCATCGCCGGGCTTGGATGTGGGGGGCTGATGCCCAACGCGGTCGCGCTGATGAACGAGTACGCGCCGAAAAAAATGCGCAGCACCTTGGTTGCGTTGATGTTCAGCGGCTATTCCCTCGGCGGCATGCTGTCGGCCGGTGTCGGCATCTTCATGCTGCCGCGTTTTGGTTGGTCATCGATGTTCTTCGCCGCGACCCTGCCATTGTTGCTTCTGCCGTTGATTCTTCACTACCTCCCGGAGTCCATTGGCTTTCTCATCCGCCAGGGCCGCACCGAACAGGCCCGTACGCTGCTCGAGCGCCTGGCGCCAGGGAGTGAAATCGGCGTCGAGGACACGCTTCAACTAAATGAAACCAAGGGCAAGGGCGCATCAGTACTGGAGCTGTTCAGGAATGGCCTCGGTGTAAGAACGGTGGCGATCTGGGTGGCGTTTTTCTGTTGCCTGCTGATGGTCTACGCATTGAGCTCATGGCTGCCCAAGCTGATGGCCAACTCCGGCTACAGCCTGGGTTCAAGCCTGACGTTCTTGCTGGCCCTGAATTTTGGCGGCATGGCAGGCGCGATTCTGGGAGGTTGGCTTGGGGATCGGCTGAATCTGGTGAAGGTCATGATCGGGTTCTTCCTTGCTGCCGCACTCTCCATCAGCCTGCTGGGTATCAATAGCCCGATGCCGGTGCTGTACCTGCTCATCTTCATCGCCGGCGCTACCACTATCGGCACGCAAATCCTGTTGTACGCCGGGGCCGCACAGCTCTATGGCTTGAACATTCGCTCCACGGGCCTGGGGTGGGCCTCCGGAATCGGTCGCAACGGCGCAATCGTCGGTCCGCTCTTGGGCGGCGCACTGATGGGGATCGAATTGCCCCTGCAACTGAACTTCATGGCCTTTGCCATTCCGGGCGCTATTGCGGCGCTGGCAATGACCGCCTTCGCCCTGAACGAACGTCGCGCCCTGCCTGCTGCGATTGAAGCGCCCTCGGTAAAGGCCTGACACCGAGCGTAATAGCCTGCACGTCATGACGGCGGGCCCATGAACTGTCGATAAATAACAATAAATAAGAGCACAACATGAATCAGCAGACCGTACCGCGTTTCTGGCTTTCACTCCTGGGCGTGCCACTCGTCGCGTCGGCGGCAGACCAGGGCTTGCTCGAAGGTTCCACCGCCACCTTGCAAGCTCGCAACTATTACTTCAGCCGGGACTATTCCGACATCGTCGGCGCAAATCGGCAATCCAAGGCCGAGGAGTGGGGGCAAGGTTTCATCCTGACGTTCAAGTCCGGCTACACACCGGGGCCTGTGGGATTCGGCATCGATGCGCTAGGGACGCTGGGCCTCAAGCTCGACAGCAGCCCTGACCGGGTCAATACCGGGTTGTTGCCGGTCACGGACGATGGCCGTGCGGCTGACGATTACAGCCGTCTGGGCCTGACGTTCAAAGCGAAAGTCTCTAAAACCGAACTGAAGGTCGGGGAGCTGCAACCGAATCTTCCGGTACTCTCCTTCAGCGACATACGTCTGTTGCCCCCGAGTTATCAGGGGGTGAGCATCAGCTCCAGCGAGATCAGTGGTCTGACGGTGCAAGCAGGTCACTTGTCGACGACCAGCCTGCGCAACGAAGCCGGCGATGAAAAAATGATCGCCATGCTAGGCCATGTGCCTGCACGCCAGGCTGAAAGCGATGCTTTCAACTACCTCGGCGGCGATTACAGCTTCAACAGCAATCGCACCAGCGTCAGCCTCTGGCACGGCCAGTTAAAAGACATCTATGCCCAGGACTTCATTGGTTTCAAGCACAGCCAGCCCATGGGCGACTGGGTTCTGGGCGCCAATCTCGGCTATTACGACGCCAGCGAGGACGGCAGTGAAATGCTGGGGAAAATCGATAACCAGGCGTTCTTTTCGTTGCTGTCTGCAAAGCGTGGTGGCCACACCTTTTATGTCGGTTACCAGGCGATGTATGGCGACAGTGCGTTCCCCAGGGTTTTCGCCAACATCACGCCTCTGGGCAACGAGGTGCCAACTTATGAGTTCGCCTATACCGATGAGCGTTCCTGGCAGGCTCGTTACGACTATGACTTCGCTGCGATGGGCGTGCCCGGCCTCACGACGACGGTGCGCTACATCACGGGCGACAACGTGAACACCGGTGCGGGTTTTGAGGGCAAGGATCGCGAGCGCGATCTGGATATCGGCTACGCGTTCCAGAACGGTTTTTTAAGCGGCTTGGGGGTCCGCGTGCGCAACGTCATGGCGCGTTCTAACTACCGCAGCGACATCGACGAGAACCGGTTGATCCTCAGTTACACCTGGAAGCTGCTCTGACCTGCTCGGTGAATCAGACGCCAGCCTGGCAGGTGCCATGGCGAATGCCTGGGAAGCCTGTTCGGATCAAGGAGCCTTGTTCTCCACCAGGCAGTTTCCGCCATCCACGACGATAACTTCCCCCGTGAGGTAGCTCGCCTCTGAAGAAGCAAGGAAAGCCACCAGTGCAGCGACCTCTTCGGGACGTCCGGCGCGGCCCATCGGCGTGTATTCGGCAGCTTTGGCTTCCTCTGGAGTGGTCGATCCTGTGGTGATCCAGCCGGGAGCGACGCTGTTTACAGTGATCCCTTGCTGGGCGACTTCCAGCGCCAGGCTCATGCTCATTCCGACCATCGCCGCCTTCGCGGCGCTGTAGGCCGCTTCACCGGGGTTACTGCAGCGGGTGCCGGTCGTGGAACTGATGTTGACGATGCGCCCGTAACGACGTGCCCGCATGCCGGGCAGAACTGCCCGTGTAAGAAGAAAGGCCGTGGTCAGGTTTCGCGCCAGCGTCAGGTTCCAGGTGTGCAGATCCATGCTTGCCACGTCGGAAAAAAACTCCGGGCTGCCTTGCATGGCCATGCCCGCGTTGTTGACCAGGATATCGATCTGGCCCCAGAGGGACTCCGCCCATGCCATAAACTCACGTACCTGGTTTTCATCGGTAAGATCGAGGGCCCGGCCTTCGACTTCGAACCCTTCGGCGCGCAGTTCTGCGACTCGATCGTTGATGCGTGCACTGCTGGCGGTGACGATCAGCCTGGCACCTGCAGTACCCAGTCTGCGGGCGATCGCCATGCCGATGCCGATCTCACTTCCAACCCCACTGATGAGTGCCACAGGGTTCTGTCCAGTTGCGTTTGGCATGGTGCCTCCAAAGGGGGGTAAGTGATTGCCAGGCGTTGGCGCGCTATATGAACATCCTGATCAACGCCCGGACACCGCCGTCATCCCCAACAACCGCTTTTGCCGCCAGGCCGGTGCGTTGGTAGGGAAAAGCGCCACGTCTGGCCGGAAGCGGGCGAGACCGCAGGCGGCGGCGATGCGCTGGCGTTGCTGACCGCGGACAAGGGCTTGCTGAAAGCTGTGTTCACTATGGGCCGATCCCAGCATATAACGAGTACCCTCTTGGAAGTGTCCGCCATTGGCTTGCCACCATCTTTCGATTGCCTGTGAATCGGGCCAGGGCAGGTTTTCATCGGGGTCCATGGCGACATTGGGATCTTCAGGGTTGTCGTTCGGGCCCGCATCGAAATTCGGCAGGGCCTGCAATTCCAGATCGAGCAACGCCAGGTCCGCGCCGGTGATCATGCTGAAGGCTTCGCCGGCGACGCGGGCATAGGGCAGGTCGCTCATCTGCTGGATCAACCAGGGCACGCAAACCGGATCGCCCAGCAGTCCGAGGGCCTGGAGGCCGATGCGCCGATCCCGGGGATCCTGTACCCATTGCCGTATCCAGGCGATGCTGGGTTCGCGTTCTTGCCAGGCCAGCAGTACGCAGAGCGCTCGGTACTGGAACTCGCCCGGTTGCTCGGCGAATGGGCGCAGAGCCTCCAAGGCTTGCTGGTCGCCCATCTGGGTGGTGGCCCAGTTGGCCCAGAAGCGCGTGGCGGCGTCTTCATGTTGGCGGTGGGCACGAATCGCCGGCAGCAGGTCACGTCGGCGCAGCTCGCCAGCCGTGCGGGCGGCACGTGCCAGCACGCTGGGGTCGGCGTGGGACAGTTCGGTCAGCAGGATAGGGCCGGGATTCTGGCGATGCATGCCGCAGGCCGCCAGGCCGAGGCGGTGAAACAAGGGCTCGGGGGAGGCGAGCATGCGCTCGATCCAGGGCGATATCCGTTCCCAGTCGAGCCAGCCCAGGGCCATCAGGTAACCGCGCTCCGTTTCCATGGCACTTCGCAAGTGCTCGCTGAGCCGCGACAGTACCTTCGCATTGGCCGTCTCGAAGGCCAGCAGCACACAGGCGAACATCTCTCCGACGGTGTGCGGGCCAAGCTGGGTCAGCAGAATTTCCAGGCTCGTTGAGCCAGCAATACGCAGGCCATCGAGATGAGCGTCGATGCGTTCGTCCAGTTTGCCGAGGTCATCAAGGTCATAGTGGGGCGCGCGCACGGCGTGATCGTGCAGGAGGATGAGGAAGCAAGCTTCTTCGGCATGTTGCTCGATCATTGATGAGATGGGGACCATGACGTCTCTGTCTTGTTACGGCACCAGGTTTCCAAAGAAGTAGCGTTTACCGACTTCGAAGTGCAGGGGAGAGGCCATGTATCGGTCCAGGATAGCGGCCGCATTCAGCGGTTGAAACTCGCCGTTTTTTCCGTAGAAGCTGGAACAGTCGACGCCGGAATACACCTCGAATTTACGCCTCCAGATGAGAAAGTTGCTCCAATCGATCCATTCGTCAGTGCCTGAAGGAACCAGGGACTTTCTCATGACCCAGACTTGTTTGTTCATGTCGACGGGCATCCCCCCGGAAATTGAGCAGCGATCGCTGCCATAAGCGTCCTGCAATTGGCTAAGTCGTGAATCGACAGCCGCTTTGTAGTCGACTTCGTTCAGGCCACTGTCAAAAAACTCGGGTTCGTTTTCGATGGGGTCAAGAAGATTGGTTAAATTGGCTTCCACGGCGGCTCGGTCGGCCCGACGCGCAAACGTACGCCATGCCTCAACCATGAAAGGTATCAGCCACAGCACACCAGACCACTGGGCTGCCAGGCACGCCTCGATGCGAAGGTAAGTGGGGCCTTCGAGTATGAGTTCGGCCAGGAAATCCAGGTCAGTGTCGAGCCCTGCATCAGCGGTCAGGCCGAGGCAGGCCGATACCAGTGTTGGATCGCAATCGGGGTCCACTATCCATTTGCGCAGTTGGGAGACATGGCTGTAATTTCCACGCTTGGCATGCTCCAGAATCGCAGCAAGGGCAATCCACGGGTCATTGCTCATCCATCCGTCAGGTGACAATACTTCTGCCGGGGCGCTCCCGCTGTAGTGATATCCACGTCCTTTCCAATAGAAGCTGTCTTGAAGGAAAGCGGGTCTTTGGGTGTGCTTGTAAATAGAGGCTTTCATCATTCGGGCCTTGGAAAACTATTGATGCGTGTCTCTTGAAGTGCGCTCAGCTCTCCTTCGAGCTTCTCACACTTCTTGCCAGTAGGGGCGAGATTCCCTTGCCCGGACGGACAACCTCCGGCCGCCTTGGGGACTCTATGCGCCACCGGCTCTCCTTGGCCCACTTCTTTCCAACGCATATAGCCTGGCCGGTTAATCGCCCAATCATTTTCAATGTTGGCTTTCTCTCGTTTGCTCGTTACGTAGTACTTATTACAGCCGCTCGGTTGCTTTCCGGCGGGTGGCAACAGGTGCCTGCACTTGGGATTGGCCCGGACTTTGGCGAGGACGGCTGCATTCTTGGGATTTTCTGCGGTGCCGTAGAACTGGTCTTCCGTCATGTACTCCCCGTTCGCTTGAGCCTTGGAGTGCGCCGCGCCGCCGCAACATTCACATTTGTGTTTGCCCGGGACCTTGGCGTCTTGTTGCACCGGACTGTATTTGGCGGTGTTGACCATGGGCACGGCCGCATTCGCTGCAGGACTGGCATGATTCGATGTGGTGAGATCGGTATGTCGGTCTACGTTCTGGCCTTCGAAAAGAACATCCATTGACCATGAAACAAAATAGGTCTTGCCGGTGATGACGTGAGTGATGACACCGGCCCCCTGGCTTCTTGTGGCGGCTTCATCGCCCAGCGGGGAGGTTTTATAGAAGGAGCGATTTTTTAACATGATCTCCTTGTTTTCGATCTTGACGGTCTTGCTGCCTTTCTTCATGTCCTTGGAAAACGAGGTGTCCGGATAGGGCACCGGGATGGGCCCCCCCGGAGGTGGCGGTGGTGTCAGGCAGACATCCGGGAACGCCGCGATGACCTTGCCGCCACCCGCCTTGCATGCAATCTCATCGCCGTTTGCGTAAACGTCGCAGCTCATAGGTCCCCCTCTGGCTGGCTAAGGTCGCACACGACAGCCGCCGCGCGTGCACCGGCCAGGGCACTGCTCAGACAGATCGCGGTGGTTCCCGGTGCATAGCCTTTGCGAAAGGCCTGGTCGGCGAGTATCAATTGGACGATTCCAGCAATGGCCCCGGTGTCACCCATGGCCTCTGCCCAATGCCACAGTGGCTGATCCTCTTTTCGCACTGTCCGAAAAAGCCGGGCCTCCATCAACGGAAGTTCCTTGAACCCGTATTGCTCTCCCGTGACATCGGACAGGCGCAGATCAATTTCATGCAGACCCAGCCTGGCCTGTGCGAGTGCCGTACGAGCAGCGTCGGTCAGCCCGCCTGCTCGCAGGGGTTTGCTCGACAAAAGAGGCGCCTCTTCTTGCCCAAAGCCCAGGCCTGAGATTTTCAAACAGGTGCCAGGCTGCCGATAGGCCTGAATCAGGATGGCCGCAGCCCCTTCACCAGGAAACAAGCCGTCATTGTGAGTGGCCGTTTTCAGCCGGCGATGCTCGTCCAGCCACTGCAGCGTCAAGGCGCTGAGCAGTGAGTCAACACCCGCCACCACACAGGCGGGGACCCGTGTTTCCTGCATTAATCGACTGACTTCATGAAGGGCATGCATGCCGGCAACATGGCCGGAGGGGATGACCCTGGAATGCGTTGGATGGAACCGTATGCCCAACTTGGAAGATACGTCCTGTATGACGGCCTGGGCTATATCCCTGATATTGATTCCGGGGCGCTCCGGTTCAGCCAGGCACAGCAGAAATGGTACTTCTGTCCAATCCAGCTTCGGCGCACCCTGTATCAACTCGACCAGTGCATGCTGCATGAGCTCGGACATGCGCGCTGCTGCCGGCAGAGCCAGGTCAAGGCCGGGCACCGCCGCGCCGATGATCGGTTCGCACGCGTTGTCAAAAAACGGCAGCTCCTGGAGTGCCGACAGCCCGGCGCGCTTGGCAGCACAGGCGCTGGCGACGCACAAGCCCACGGGACACGCCATGCCCATGCTGGTAATGAAGAGGGCGTGCCCCTGCATGGAGCTCATGTTTCCTCTTCCGCGGGAGGATAGGCTTCCTTTGTCCACGCGATGAGTTGAGCCAATGACTTGAAGTGTTGTTTCGCGCGCATGCGTTCTTCGTTGGCCTTGGCCTGTTCGAACTGAGCGGCGGTTTGCCCGATGATGACCTTGGCCACCTCCCTGATGTTGCGCCCGAGGGGTGAAGAAGCTCGCCATGTCAGCGTCAGGCGATTCGCGTCTGGTTCAAGAATGATGGTGTCGACCACGGCGGCGGCTTCCCGTGTGCTGTCGTCATGAAAAACGACAAGCATCGCTAGCTTCAGGTTTGCCGGAAGCTTGAATGCCGAGCGGCCTTTATCACTCAGGTTAAGCAGCGCGACTTCTTCGCCCCCACGGGGATAATCGATTTGCTGGTCCTCGGGTGCGCATTGGAAGTAGCGCAGGTCAAAATCTTCGGGAAGAAATGGGAATTGATGATCAAGCCACGCCTGATCATAAGTGCCTGCCCATTGGATACGCTGCCGCCATGCCCGACCAATCGGGCCAAATGCCATTGGCTTGTAATGTTCGTGGGGAGCGGTGACCGGCCTGTCCAGTTCTTCGGTATTGGGGAGCGGCAAGCCATTGGTCTGGGCACTGCTTGCCGAGGGGTAAAATCCGGCTCCAACCGGGTTCCATGGGTACCATTTGTGTTTGGCCGGGTCCGCATGCGTGCGATCCACGCCGCCGAAAGCCTGCGCGTAGGTAATTGGCATTGTGGTGAATGGAACAGGTTTGCTTATCGAGTGTGAGAGGGCGCTATCCTCATAGTTTCGTGCCCCAATCACTTTGAATGCCTTGACGAGGGTCCCCACTTTCAGCGCTACGTTCACCTCTGTTGCCGGCTCACCGTTGGGGGCGTAGCAGTGACCATTAAGCAGAACATCGCAGCGGGGCTTGTGCAGCGCAAAATCGTTTTCGTATAACGCGGCTGATTCGCAGGGCTCCCCTGGGAATACATCGGCCATGATCAGCGGAACCTGTTGTTCAAGCAGGCGCGGCGGATGTCCAGGGTGATCTGGAATGCCATAGGTCCCTTTCGCCACCACGACCAGCCATTCACGGCCCGTTTTATCGGTTGAGGTCGTATAGCCGCCGACGAGGCGGGTCTTGTTTACCAATTCCATGGCGTCACTGCCTCAGTTGATCTGTACCGAGCCGCCCTTGATGCGGTTCACGCCGGATGATCGGCTCGAGAGGTAGGCCCCTCGGATCAACACCTTGCCTTCGCGCGTGAGGGTAATGCTCGCCTTGCCGCAGCGCAGGACGATTTCCCGCTCGGCTGTAAATTCCAAGCGCTCGCCGTCCAGGTGGGCGACGGCTGGCGTGGCGGTTTGCGGCAGGCGCTGGATGCGGCCGATCACCAGCGGTCGGGCCACGTCGCCGGCCTCGAACATCAGCGCGACCTGGGCGCCGATGTCCTCTCGGCTCAGCGGTGTGGTAGTGCGCGCAGCGAGGCCTGTGTCAGCGGGGCAACCGGGGAAGGCCACCACTGGGGCGTCCGCCTTGGGCACATCCAGAAGCACGCCAATCACGACGCCCTCCACGCGCACTGGCGTGGAGGAGGCGGGGAGGTGGTATTCAACGGTCATAGCGCCTACTCCATGGCTAGTTCTGCAGAATCTTCTGGCCTTTGACGACCACATTCTTGCTGGCCTTGATCTTGATGGCACCGGAGCCGTCGATGGTGATGTTCTTGCCGCTGATCATGATCGTGCCGTCCTTCTTCATGGTGATGCTGGCGTCGCCCGTCGTCAGGCTGATGGAGTCGCCGGCGGTCAGGGAGAAGTGCTTGCCAACGTCCAGGCTGTCGTTCTGCTTGATGTTGGTGGTGCGGTTCTGGGCGACGTCGCGGGATTCGTTCTGGCCAATCTGGGTGCTCTGGTTGCCGTTGATCTCGATGCCTTCGTTGCCCTGGACCGTTTCGTTACGGTTGCCGGTGATGCCGATGGTCTCGTTACCGCCCACGTCCTCGGTGCGGTTGCTGGCGATGCTGATTTTCTCGTTGGCACCGACTTTTTCGGTGCGGTCCGCGCCGATGGTGATGGTCTCGTTACTGCCCACGTTCTCGGTGCGATTGGCGCCAATGGTGATTTTCTCGTCGCTGCCCACCTTCTCGGTACGGTTCACGCCAATGGAAATGCTTTCGTTATTGCCGACCTTTTCCGTGCGATCCACACCGATGGTGATGGTTTCGTTGTTATCGACGGTTTCGGTGCGGTCGTGTTTGACGTGCACGGTTTCGTCGTTGTCGATGGTCTTGCGGCGGTCATGGCCAACCCAGTGGGTCTCGTCGTTCTCGACCTCGATGTCCTGGTTTTTCTCGGCGTGGATAAACAGCTGCTCGGCGCCTTTCTTGTCCTCCATGCGGATTTCATTGAAGTTGGCCGGCGAGCCGCCCTTGCTCGAGCGGCTTTTCACCCCGCTCTGGGTGGCATTGGCCGGCAACCCGTAGGGCACGGTCTGTTCGGCGTTGTAGACACGGCCGGTGATGATCGGCCGATCCGGATCGCCCTCGAGGAAACTGACGATCACTTCCTGACCGATCCGCGGGAGTTGCACGGATCCCCAGTTCTTGCCGGCCCAGGCTTGGGAAACACGAATCCAGCAGGAGCTGTTTTCATTGGACTGGTCATGGCGATCCCAATGGAAATGCACTTTGACCCGGCCATATTGGTCGGTCCAGATCTCCTCGCCACTGGGCCCCACCACCACGGCGGTTTGTGGTCCACGAACGATGGGCATCGGCGTGAGGGGCAGAGTTCGGAAGGCCTGGTTGGCATCCATGCAGTCCAGTTCGCTGACGAACTGTTCGGCGACGTCCGACTGTCCGCTTTCATAGGCGTCCTGACGAATCTGATAACGGGCGGCCACCACGAGATACTCGCGGTTCTGGTCCGCGCGGTCATATCCCGTCAGCGTGAACACATGACCGCAACCGATGCCGCGGGCGCGTCCGCGCAATTGCACACGCTCGAACTGGCTGTGAATGGCTTCGATGCGGGTACGCGCGTAGTGATCGCCATCGTTGCTCTGGACGTACTCACCGGGGTAGTCGTAGAGCGGGTAGTCGGCGTTCGTGTGGGTGCGCGGCACACTGGAGCGCACCTCGAGGCTGGCGCGTGGGCGCAGGAAGTCATAGTCGTTCAGCGCCAGCGAACCGGGTTGGACTTCCCGGGCCAGTTGCCAGTCGTAGAAATGATCGCGCTCGCGCATTTGCCGATCGGGCGGATAGAAGGGCACCGATTCATAGTCTGCCGCCGTGGAGTGAGCGCCATAGGCGTCGGCCAGCACCAGGACATGCCGCGACTTGTCATGGCGAAAGTAGTAATAGATGCCTTCCTGCTCCATCAACCGGCTGACGAAGTCGAAGCTGGTTTCGCGGTACTGCACGCAATATTCCCACTCGCGGTAGCTGCCGCTCAGGCTGTCCTCGAAATCGGAGAAGCCGAGGTCGCGGAACACCTGCTTGATGATGTCCGGCACCGTCTTGTTCTGGAAAATCCGGCAGTCGGAGGTGCGGGTGAGCAGCCAGAACCACGGGCGCAAGCTGACGCGGTAACCGGCGAACTGACCGTGGCCGGTCAATTGCCGGCAACTGCAGACAATGCCGTGGAAATAGCGCTTGCCGCCGTCATACAGCTCCAGGGTCAGGCCCATCGGCTTGCCCAGCAATTGGTCGAACGTGATTGCCCGGTCTTCGGAGGTCAGGTCCAATTCGTAGTGAAACAACCGCCCCAGCTCTTCGCTGCCTTCCATGCTTTGCAACAACAGGACATCGCCGCCGAGGGGGCTGTCGACTTGCACCAAACGGTTGTTTTGCGTGATCTCCATATCGCCTCGTAATTCACACCCGTCAGCGCCGACGGATGGCAGAATCCGTTTCCATGGATAACGTCTGCCGTTATCTCGAGAAGCTATTCGACCAAGGGAACAGCGCTGAATTGTGTTTCAAGATAGGCGACAGGAGGGCATTGGTTAGGCTCTTTAGTTATATGATTTATTCAGAAAACAGCTAAAACAGCCGGATCACGGTTACCAAAGAGCGTGCAGCGCCGTGTTCCGGGACTAAGCTGAAAAGGCCATTCATGGAGGAAAACGCGATGCCCGCTCAAAGCGAAGCCAGTGTAGCTTTGGACTTCACCAATCACTTTTCCCAAGCGTTTCAGAACAGCGCCTACTTCCAGGACTTCTGCGATGTGGGGGCGTTTCTGTCAGCGGAAGAAAATTGCAGGGGCGCGCTGGCGTATCTGGAGCACCAGTTATTTCTGTTGTTCTCTGAACGGACAATGGCTGTCCAGGCGGCTCTACGCTCCAAGGGCGTCACCATTACGCCAGAGACGGTGTTGAATCTATTCAATCATCTGAGCGGCATGAGAAAAAAATGGAAGAAAGGCACACCCAATGAATTCCATAGGTTTGCCGAGTTGGCAAAGGAAACGACTAGCAAGCTGCTGACTACCGTGCTGTCCCGCTGGGAGGCCGATAACGGCTTCAATGTCGACAAGGAGTTCTTTTCCAGCAAGCACTTACCGGCAGACTTGCTGGTCGGTAACGTCTTGTCGTTGTTCAACGATCAACTGGCATCGGGACGCCCCTTCAAGGATCTCGGTGCCGGTCCTTGGCACGGTGAGCATACCCACAGAATCCAGTGGTACCTGATTGGCATAGGCTTGAATCTCGGCCCCAAGGCCGGAGCCATGTTCAAGGATGTCAAACGGTGGATCAGCCGTCAGACCCTTCAGTCTATCGACCAGTCCAACACTGTGAAGCGGTACCTCTGGGAGTATTTGTTCGATCGAGAGGGAGATCCATCGAATGCCGCATCGGTTGCGTTCAGATGCACGGACAAACTCGACTTCCGTGCGCCCAGCAACTTGAACAGGTTTCTAATGGATGAGGCACAGCGCGAGACTTACCCTCTGTTGAATTGGTGTTTGAATTACCGACACGAGAAGCGCATGAACGGGACTGTGGGGATCGAATATGCAGCTTCCAAGGTTTCCAATTGGAATCTCAGAAAAGTCGTGAATGCCAGCGAACGAGGGTTCAACGGGACCGACGATTCCCGATTACTCAAGGCCTTCAACAGTGGTTTGTTCATTCGCCGTGGGCATCTCATCAATGGAGTGCAGTGGCAGCAGTGGCCTGATGATCTTTAGGTTGAACTGCTGCCGCCCTCAATGAGTCGCTTTACGCTAACGGGGCAGCGCGCCATTTTTTATCAATTGGGAAGTGGACTTCGCAAGTGCCTGGTGAAAAGCCTCCAGCTCAGGCGCCCAGGCGCCCTCATTTGACGACGCATGAGCATTGATCACCTCCAACGCTCCTTTCAACTCTGGATTGCTGTTGAGCACAATCTCACGTGCTGATAGATCTTTGAGCAGATTAAGACAAAGATGCCGGCCCTGGTCGCTTACACCTCGATAGATCGAAACGATGTGATCATTGGTCTGTACGCGAATAAAGCGTACATGCTCGGCAAAACGATGAAACCTTGGGTGATACATTTCAATGAACGCAGCAGGTGCCGGATAATCCTCCAGTCCATGTTTATCGACGCTGGTCCAGACATGGTCGAGCTTTATCTGGTTGCAGTCGAAACAGGCAATCGCCAGGTTCCAGAAGTGAAACGTGTACTGGACGAACGTCGCACGCGGAAGAATGTGCTCGATGGGTTTGGCATAGGCAATATTCACCAGTGGGCGCTGGCAGTAACAGCACAGCCCGTTCTGCTCCCGCTCCAGGAAAGCTCGCAAGGCTTTGCGGATTAACGGGCCGGTTACACCGGATTTGAAGCTTTTTCTGTGTTTTGTCAGTTTGCTCCATAGATCTTGTTTCGAGGCGGGCAGTCCTTTTTGGCGTCGTTTGAATTCGGCAATGGCTGCGGCATTCTGGGTCGACAGATGTTCCAGTGTCTTCTTGCGATGAATCTCACGCTCGTGGCAATCACTTTCATACCGTGCTAGTGCGGCGTCCATAGATTCCTGGGTGAGATCAACCATGGCGAGGCTCGCTTTCTTCACGCAACATCACGATCGCAGCCAGGGTTTTTTCGATCAAATCAAGATCGCTGGCCTGTTGCTCATCATCTTCACCTTGGCCGTTCTTTCGGATGGTCGTCCTGAAGGTTTTGAGCTTCTCGATCGCTGTTTCAGATTTGATGGCCGCGTTGGGTGTGTTCGCATCCGAGATAAGTGAGGCAACCAGCTTCGCACACTGCTCATGGACTTCACGGTTGTGCGGCGTATAGGTTTCGAAACCATCCATGAGCAGCGTCTCCACGGAGTGTCGCTCAATGATAGGGATCTCATCCAGGATGCCGATGCTGGACACGTAGCAAATATCGTCATCCGCTGCGTTGGCAATGAGGATCGGTGAATGAGTAGCTACTACGAAGGAAACATTCAAGCGATCACTCAAGAGATTGAGGATGCGAGGAAGCCGTTGCTGCCAACTAACGTGCAGGCTGATCTCAGGCTCGTCGATCAGAAACGTCGGCCGGTCGGCGTCCGAGGCAATGATCTTGATCAGCAGGCCAATGATGCTTTGCTCCCCAGAACTCAGGTTGTCGAAGGGAATCGTACGGTGCCCCTCGCGAATGAAGTTGACCTCGTACTCGCTGATCGAACTTCTGTCACGGTTGTAGTAGCGCCTATCGTCAACATCTGAAAGATCAAGTGTTTCTCGACGAGGGACGCCGAAGCGGTCGTGGCTGAGCTCGGACTTCAGGATCAGATAAATCTGGGAACGGAATCCGACCAGCCCCAGGCACTCTCTAAGCAACTCGACTTTGCCTGGTGCGGACGAAATGGCACTTACCTCCTTGGCAATCTGGGTCCTGCGAGCACCTTTGTACTCGAAAAGATGCTTGATAGTGCCGTCGTCGACCGGGAAACGGTCAGCATGGGACAAGGGAAGGCCTACACTGCGTTTTCCAGCTTCCACCAGTTGGTAGACGATGTCGGTTAGCAGGAAACTCTTTCCTTCGCCATTGTTGCCAATGATATAGACGCAACAAGGCCTGCCACGCTGTTCCAGCACATCCGCAATCAATTTGCTGTTATCCGAACGGGTTCGCTGCGAAGATTCGCCAGACGCGGCCTTGAGTAACAGTCTCTTGGTCAGGACGGCCCTCAAGACATTGCCAGGCCGCCTCTCAATTGCGTTGCAGAGCCGCGAAATTGGCCTGAAGCCAGCGCTGAAATAGCTATTGAGAAAACGCCTTACATCACTGGAGAGATACTCGAAGTAACTGTGGGCGACGCGGCCTTGCCAAAGGTTGTAGATACAGCCGGCGAGGAGCATCCGCTCGATACCATCCAACGGTGGCAGCGATTTGTTTGACAGGGAAACATCGATGTACAGCGTTTCTCGCTGAGTCGGAGCAGTATTGATAATAATCGCCGTACAGTAATCTGAAACAGTAGGCAGGCTGCTGAAGGCGATGACCGCTTCCACTTGGGCACGGTTCTCGATCAACGCGTACAAGCGCGACCACGTATCCCCCATGTTGGCGCGGGTCCAGTTATGAATGAGCACCAGCCGACCTTGTACCTGATCGTCCAGCATATTTTGAAGCCCGTACAGCATTTGGGTTGGGTCAGGGTAGGGCGCGTCCAGGAGGACCGTCGATTGAACGGTTCGACGATGATTCTTGAATGCGATGAAATTAGGCCTGATATCCATTGCTGCCAAGCGGATGGTGATCAGATCCCATTGATGCTGGCTAACATCGTCGGACATCGGAAAAGAGTCTTTCGGGTAGTCACCGAGCAACCCCAGCGACAGTTCGGCTGTACTCGGGATTGCTTCAAACAGGGGCGTCGGCAAGGTCGACTGAATGGTGCCAACCAATGCGGCGACCAGTTTCGGATGGCGGTAATCAATACCTAATGCCAATGAAATTGCTTTCGCGGCCAGATGAGTGATTAAAAAGTCTGCGTTTTCGCCAGGCTCGATAATACTCTCGGCTTCATGCAGCAGACTGCTGAAGTCACTGAGCTTGATCGAAGCAAGCTCCGGGTGCTCCATCAGTTTTTGGGAGAGCGTGTTCAAAATGTTGTACGGCTTGCTGATCCTGGCGACGATCACCAGCATTAGCAAGAGTCGTACGTGCTCGGGGATACTGGCGAGCCTCTTTACCTGGGCTTCAAGCGTTTCGATCAATTTGTCGGCGTTGATTTCGCGATCATCATGGTACATGTCAGTCGTAATCCTGATCTGTCAAAGGGCTTCCGTGGCGATGACTGGCAAGTGGCCATCCTGCGGCTATTGAAAAGCTTTGGTGCCGCGAATTCAACAGGGGCCTATCGCTTATAGCGACCTGACGTGCCGACTGGGCCAAGTCGCGCGCGATGAAGCGCAACTACGTTGAGGCAGGAAGCGGCAGGCAACCAACGATGAAACGGGGGCTGTAGGTTAGGTTGGCTCAATAGATGTGAGAAGCTGTTCCATTAGTTTTGAGAATTAGCTCAAATGTCTCGCCAAAATCGAACAGGAGATCGCGCCGCCTGTTCCGCCATGGTCACATCGACGTGGTTAGCGAATCCTCCGCTCATTGGGAAAACCCCTCGGCGGCGGCCGTTGGCGGTAACCAAACTTCGATGGTGCCAGCAAACTTCTCGAAGCGTTTGTTCAGCTCTACCACGACCCAGCTCTTTTCTGGCTTGGAGGCCAGTTTGGGAAGAGCCTCGGCGCAGGCTTTAGCATCTTCTTGGTGATAAATGACCGTGGGCATACCGTACGGCGTCGGTGCGCTGCGGCCTTGTCTGCGGGCGGTGTCCAATACGTCTTCGATGGGTGGCACTGAAGCGCCCTCAGCCCGCCAAAGTGATCGCAAGGCGCGAACATTGTCACGACCGTTCGGGCCGTAGATTTGGATGAAGATCGTAATGCCCTTGCAGGCCGGTACGTTGTTCGATGCCTGGCCATTCTCAGTGATGGGGTAGGCGGCTACTTGGTGGCTGAACGAGGGGAAATGAGCCCAAGGCCACGTGCTCGCTGTGATGCTGGTGAGTACGGGGGCAGACGCCACCACATAGGGCAATTCCGGAGTTTCCTGCTCGAGGGTTGTAGTTGCGACTTGCTGGCTTTCGCTATCGAGCTCGTCGGTATCGCAGTAGGTGTCTGCCTTGCGTTCATTCTTGCGTTCATTCATGCGCGCTGTTTTCTCAGGTTCTTCGCGCGCCCAGTACCCGTCGTTCTGATTGACCAGAGAGGCGGTAGGCTTGCTCGGGCACTGGAATGTCTTGATCAGCGTGTTACATACCGCCAATTTGTCGTTCATGCGCGTACACAGGCCATAGGTCATGCGCAACATGTCCAGAGCCTCCGGGTTATTCAGAAACAGATCCTGCTGGTCATGGGCGCGTAGCGTCTGCCAGGTGGTCAACAACTGCGCAGCCATGCGCCCCACCGAGTCGTTGAGTTGTCCGCCATCCATGCTCACCGGAAGCGTTCCGTAAGCGTCGTACAGCGGTTTAAGTACCTGATCGCTGCCCGCGCTGCTATCTACCTGGACCTTCTCGAATGCGACCCAAAGCCCTGAAGCCGAGCTGACGATCACGCCCAGTCCCAGCCCTGCTGCCGCCGCTGATTTCATCGGAATGCGCAGTGGTCTTCGCGATTTTTCGTCAGTGGTTGCGCTGTCCGCAGGCACTGCGGTGGGCGTGCCAGTGACATTTGCTGCCGAGGTATCGCCCAAGGACGCTTTCGCCCGGGTATTAACCCAGCCATCATTCTGAACGGCCGCGATCAGTGAACGCAGCCTGGTTTCATCCAGCCCCCCGCCCAGATGACAGCCCAGCGAGAAGTAGCTTTCCCATTGGGCCTCGTCAAAAAACTGATCCGCCGTAGAGTCCTGAGGAAAGTCCTCGCAATCGCGACTGTAGTTATAGATATCTTCAGGCAGGCCGGGTGTCAGGTTCGGTTTTACCAGTACCAACACCCCAGGCAGGTTTTTGTCAGGGTAGTTGATCCGAGCTAATGCCAGGCAGGCGGTTTTAGACGGCGAAGCCAGCTCGTCGAGGGAACCGAACAGCGCGTCACTGCCTTGCGGCGGACTGATAAATCGAATGTCCACATTCATGTCTATGCGGGCACGGCGAATCAGGTTTTCCAGGTCTTGGAACTTGTAGGCCGGATCAGCGCCGCAATCGGCCATTACGATCAGTTCGCAGCGTGCCTCAAGCAACGGGTATACCGCCGTGTTTTCCGAGTGGCCCCCATCGCTAAGGTACTGGGTGTTGCTGGCGGTTCCCGCAAATTTCGCCAGCAGTTCGGAATAAAGGCCTTTGTACTTCGGAAGCAAGATAGAGGACCACTGCGTGTCTTTATCGCCAGTGCGCCACCAATAACCCAGGCGCACACCCAAGGTGGTCAACACAGACGCGATGCCTGGCCGCGTGAGGCTGCCCATGCCGGGCGCTGCGGCAGCACCGGAAACGGCCATCCAGGTACCCAGTGTGCTGAGGGTACCTGCCTTGAGTTGCAGCCATTGCCTCCCTTGGACCTTGTAGTACCCGGAACCGACCAGCGACATCAAGTCTCCCTGCCGATCAATGTTGTAAAGGCCTTCGCGTTGGTACGTCTGGTTTATACAGACATTGATGATATGAACAGGCCCACCGTTCAGATGCGGCTTATAGTCCTTGAGTGGCACATCATCGTTGCCGTGGACCTCCGTGACCTTCGAGCCCTGCTTGCGCTGTAGGTTCGCGGCGCCCAGATAAGCACGAGACAGTCTCGATCGATAGAAATTATGCAGCGACGAGCGATTGAGAAACTCAAGATTGCGCCCGGACAGGGCAATCCATCCTAGTGAAATGATTGTAGGAACGGCGAGTGCCCAGGCGGCTCCGACAAAGTCCACCCGGTTCCACTGAAAATCCCAGACTCGGAGGGTTGCAAAGGCGTGGACCAGGCTGGTCCAGAAAATGGCCAGCACCAGCAGTCCAAACCTCCCAGCCAAGTCCAGCAGCGCTGGTAACCGCTGCCGTAAGAACTCTGAAGAACTGCCATTTTGCTGGAACATGGGAAGCGCTAGGCGGAGCACCGATAGGATGGAAGCGAAAAATACCCCGAGCGTAAACAGATGTGCCGGTTGCTTGGCCAAGCGCCAGGCAACCCAATCAATGCCTCCTAGGAGGACCAAGGCTATGCCTGTTTGCACGGCAAGCGCTAGCTGACGCGTGACCTTGTGCGAAGCGTTGTCCACCTCAGCATGTTCGCGCCCGGACGTCGGCATGTACCAATAACAGGTCGCCGCCCCGATCGCCCAAAGTATGGGTACTGGTAATGCCAGCCAAAGCGTGGGCCACTTCGAGACCCACTCCCAGAGTTGGATGGGCGTGAACCCATAGGGTAGGGACGGGGTTGCCTTGATCAGATAATCCATCCCGTACCAGGCCAGGATATCGATGAAACCTAGGGCACACGCCAGCAATATCGCAAGGAAGCCCAGTTCCAAGTGAACACCTGCCAGGTTGCGCAGGAAGGTAACGACCCCGAACAGTCGATCCCGACCGCCGCGCGGCGTCAGGTAGCGGCTGTTTGCGCGTAGCCAGCTTCTATGGTGCGAGGTGGCGCCATGGGCGCCGAGTTCATCCTGTAACGCTTCTGCAGACTCGGCACTCTGGGCGAGCCTGCCTACCATTGAGCCGATGTAACCGCCTCCGGAAACAGTAGACATCAAGTCAAAGCGCGAGAAAGCTTTGGCCTTGGCCAGCGCCGAAATGAGTCCATAACAGAAAATTGAACTCCTGATTCCTCCCCCCGATAGTGCCAAACCCCAGCGTTGTTCCTGGTCCGGCGGACGATCGGTTTCTGGAAGTGCCTTCCGGCGGTCTTCGATCAGGCGATCGAGAACATCAGGCTGCGACTTGGTATTACCAGTGTCAGTATTAGTCATAGGCCACCTCAAGCATGTATTTAGCTGCTGATAAACTCCAGCTACTACTTGGAGGTACCTCTGTATGTCTATTTATAGCGCAACCTCGCCGCTTCGCCATCAGCCCATTGGCGGCCTCTAGGTTCAAGGTCCGTAGAAAGTCGCCAGACTAGCGATGCAAAACTCGATTTAGCGAACATTTGAAGGCTGCCGCTGATGCTTAGGCGTTCTGTTCTTTGGAGCTGAGGGGGAGGTAGGAGGCAGACGGCTCAGGCGAAAGCGTAAACAACTACTCATATGATGTTTAACATAATATACATTATGTGTACTTATAGATATTCCCATGGCCCCCATTGATGGCTGGATTTGAAGCCAATCTCATCCTCTCAAGCCAAAGCTGTACCGTGACGTCACCGATATCCCTCAACCCACTGTCGCCAAGTTCTCCGTGTTCCCAAAAAGGCACATAACGTACTAAGGTTTAAATCGCCTGCTGAATTGGTGCGATTTCCTACACACGACCTCAGTGCGACATACAAGGATAGACAGTATGAATGCCAGATCGGACCCTGGCGGTGACGGCATCGTTCTGGCACTGGGAGCCGCCGAAAGTGTCGACAGCGTGGCCTACGCTTATGGACACGCGCGCTCGACACTCTGGGATCACCCACGCAATGCCAACCTGCGCCAGCAACACCCGGACGGGACGACGCTCGCGTCGGGGGATCTATTGTTCGTTCCCCCGCGCACGAAAGCGACCTTCGAACAGAACGCCACCGGGCGAAGGCACACTTTCCGCGTGCTGAACACGCCTGCCTTGCTTCGGTTTCGTCCTTATGCGCTCGCCGGACAAGGCCTGGCGCGCCACTTTGAAGTACTGCGTGGTGACACGCTGCTGGGGCGTGGCACGGCTGAAGCGAACGGCGATATTGTCTGGCCGCTCGAGCCAACCGCCGATGACATCACGGTACGCGTAACCTTTGACGGCTTCTCCCGCGACTACCCATTGAGGCTTCGCGCGCTCGACCCGATCAGCACCCTCAAGGGCGTGCAACAACGCTTGCGTGGCCTCGGCTACTTCAGCGGCGAATGCGATGGTCAGATGAATGACGCGACCCGGGTGGCCATCGGTGCTTTCAGGATGCAGGCTGGATTGCCTGACGACGATGAGTTGCTGAGCGATGCCGTACGCGCGACGCTCCACGGCTACCATGGAGAGGCGTCCCTATGATCCAGGTTCACAAAACGCCAACGGCCCCTCCCGCGCTACAGCGCTCGCATGCTGAGATGCAAAAAGGCATCCAACAAGCTGTCCAGGCTGGCGCCATGGTGGTCCTCTGCACCAAAGGCACCAACACCGCCAAAACAAAAAGTGTTCCAAAAGGCGCGGTGAAGATCGTCATCGACGACGATCAGTACAAGCCGCCTCACGCCAAGGCGCTGCTGAAGGTGGACCAATATGGCAAGTGTGCCTTTTGCGAGGCGCGCTTCATGAGCACCGCAGGCGGGGATGTCGAGCACTTTCGACCGAAAAAACGCCACGACGGTTTCGTCCCTGTGGGCGCCCAGGCACTCGATAACCTCGGCTATTTCCAATACGTTTATGACTGGAGCAACCACTTGTGGTCATGCAAGGAGTGCAATGAGACCTACAAGAAAAACTACTTCGACGTGATACCGGACAACCTGACGACCCCACCGCCGCGCCTGGAAGACTTCGACACCGAGGACGAGTTCTGGCAAGCCATTGGTGAATGGGGTCGTTTGGGTCCACCGCGACACGACGCGTGGAACAACCCGAGCAATGCCGAAAGGCCGGTGTTGATCAATCCTGTCACCGAGAATCCGCGCGAACACATCAGCTTCGATTCAGAGACGGGAGAAGCCGTCCCCGCTCCTCTCGACGACCTTAACCAACAAATGCAGCCCACGAGCGACAGGGGTGGCAAGAACATTCTTGTCCTCGGCCTGAACCGCAAGGAGCTTGTATTCGCCCGCACGCGACACCTGGCAATGTTGCGAGGCGTGTTTCTGGAGATGACCCACAGCCTCGACCTAACGATCGAGTTCCTGAAATGGCAGCGTGGAGACGAGTGGTTCAAGACCCTGACGGTGCCAACATTGCGCGACAAAGTGAAACGCTACACCGCTTACCCCGTGTCGGAGGATCAAACCCGCTCGGCCATCGAGTTCTTGTATTACTCGACGACGCCCCAGGCGCCGTTTTCGGCGTTGGCGATGGATGCCTTTGCCTGCTGGAGCCTGGAGCTGACCAGACACGTGCTGCAGTCACGCGAGCACATCACTCAGCTGCAGGCCGCACAAAGCGGGAATGCGCCGGCCACCCGCAGCGTCCACGAACTTCCCCGGCTCGGCCTGCATGCGGTCATCCTGGCTACCTACCAAGCGGACATGGAGGCGCTGAAAGCCTCGCGTGACACCCTTGGTGCGTATGCCCCGTTATGGAATGCCGGATTTGAGCAAACACACATCGAATACGTCTGCCGGGACCGCCTGGCAAAGGTCATGGCTCTGCACGCCAAATTTTACAAGGACCAAAAAGGCTATCCCCGTCACGACCCGGCTTTTGTCACTGCTTTTCTGAGCCACGAGCGCGATGTCCTTGATGTCTGGAATGCCCTGGAAACCTATGAGTGCGACAAGGATACATGGAGCAGCGCGATGGACACGATGAACCAGAACCTGACGGAATATGGGCCGGATCTCGCAGAAGACCTCACTGTCCATTGCAACCAGATCGTCGTCAGACTCAACCATGCGACACAAGCGTTCACCCTGAATCGAAGCTTGAATCAGACAGCGCCCTGGTGCGACGAAGTGGTCAGGATCGGTCAGGCTGGTGAGCAACTTACCGCTGAGCTCGACCGTCGGTGCCAGGCCTGCGCAAACGAAGATGTGAGCAACAGCACCAGCAGCATGCGCGTCACACTGAAGGAAATTGCCGAGGCCGTCGCTAAACTGAAAATAGGCAATATTCCCGAAACAGTGATGCCATTTCCATTGCCAGACCCACCGAAACCCTGGATCACGCCCAAGGCCACCGGGCTGCGCAAGCGCGCCGGCATGCCCCAAGATTTGGACGCCGCGTGGCAGCATATCCGTCTCAAGTCCAATTCATGAGCCCTTCCAGCGCTCCACCGCATGCCGATCCAATTCCGGAAACGTCACCTGACAGTTGCCCGGATCGAGGCCATCCACCCTCGCCCGTCCGAGCCCGTCAAGCACACCGCTGTGCTGGGTCCCGTTTGGTAATGCAATGACATAGGACTCCCCGGCAACGGGCTGCCCCTGCATATCCAACAACTCGATCTCCACGAATGTCAGTACCACCGGCTCAGGTCGACTGGCAGATTCGGATGAGGCTTTTACTGGCAGACGCTTGCGGGCTGCGGCAGACACCGGCGCAACGACCTCTTCTACCGCGACCGAGGCCGGTACGCGAACGGGCATCGGCCGTTGGTATGGAAAAACGTAAGCACACAGCTCCCCGTTCCATAGTTTGCTGGCTACCTGGCGGTGAACTTCGCGATCATCCAGCAGATGGACCAGAGACTCCTGGACGGATAACAGCGCGCGCAAACGGTGTATCTGATCGGCCCCGGCAAAATGTCGGTGAATAAAGCTGTCGGCCTGCCACGGTTCACGCATTTCGATCCTGGCCGCCCCGCTCCCTCCTTGCTGCATGGACGGACCGTCAGCAAAGCTGGATCGAGAGCCCAGTTCGATGCGATCAGCCCCGTCAAAAAAACATATCCGCATAGGCTGCCAGTCCCGGGCAGGAGGATGAAGGAGCAGTCTAGATGATTATCATGCAGACCCTGCTACAGGCCACTGATAAGTCCGGTGCGAAAACGGTGAAGTCAGTGACTCAATCCTGTAAATGACATCGCACACGCTGCAACTCATCGCCCAGCAAGGCCTGAGGCTTCTCGCAGCCAGTGGTGCATAGATTGCACCGTTCGCGGAAGAAGCAGCCGCTCGGTAGTCGGCGGTTCCCTGGTAATTCGGTCGGCGCCGCGACTTGCTCGTCGTGCAGTGGCGCGCCCAGTCGAGGTACCGCCTCGAGCAACAAACGGGTATAGGGATGACGTGGCTGATCAAGCACTTGAGCCACGCTACCCAGTTCAACGATTTGCCCCAAGTACATCACCGCTACCCGATTAGCCATATGACGCACCACGGATACGTTGTGAGAAATCAGGATGTAAGTCAGATTGCGGGCTCTTTGCAGCTCTGCCAGCAGGTTGAGAATCTGCGCCTGAACCGAGATATCCAGCGCCGATGTGGGCTCGTCCAGGACAATGATATCCGGGTCTGACGAAAGGGCTCGGGCGATGGCGATGCGTTGACGCTGCCCACCGGAAAACTGATGCGCGAAGCGGTCCAGATATTCCGGGCGGATGCCGACTTGGGCCGCGACCCTGGCGGCTACATCGCGCATCTGCGCATGGCTGACATGGCCTCGGGCGTATAACGGCTCGGTGATGATTCTCCAGATAGGCAGGCGCGGATCAAGGGACGACTGTGGATCCTGGAAAACAATCTGAACGTTCCTGCGACCTTCGCCGCTGCGATTGGCCCAATTCATCTCCCCGCTGCTGGGCGGCAGCAGGCCCATCAACAGCTGGGCCAAGGTGCTCTTGCCGCAACCTGACTCGCCGACAACCCCCAGGGTCTCGCCTGCCCGCACCTGAAGATCAATACCGTTCAAGGCGTGCGCATATCCACGCGGTCGCCCCAACCAGTCATTGCTCACGGGGAAACGAACGTGAACATCGTCAAGTTGAAGAATCGTGGGAGCCATTTGGGTGATGGGTTGAAGGGCGGCACTGTTCATCACGAAAGCTCCTTGACCGGTAGCCAGCACGCGCTTTTACGTTGGTCATTACCGTTGATAGTGTTGAGATTCGGGCGCTTGCTACAAACCGGCATGGCGTATGTACACCGCTCCTGGAAAGTACAGCCCACGGGCAAAGAGGCCAGGTTCGGCACCTGACCGGGAATGGTCAGCAGCGGCTGGCCTGGCTCGACCATTTCCGGCAGACCATTGAGCAAACCTTGCGTATAGGGATGTTGCGGATTTCCCATGACATCGGCCGTGCAGCCCTCCTCGACCACTGCCCCTGTGTACATGACGTAGACCCGGTCGCAGAACTGCGAAACCAATGCCATGTCATGGGTGATGAGCAAAATGGCCGTGCCCCGCTGCCTGGCTTTTTCTCGCAACAGCAACAGCACCTGACGTTGCACGGTCACGTCGAGGGCCGTTGTCGGCTCGTCGGCAATCAGCAATTGGGGTTCGCAGGAGAACGCCAGCGCGATCATCACCCGCTGGCGCATGCCGCCAGACAGCTCGAAAGGATAGCTCTCCAATACCTGTTCCGGACTGGCGATGTGCATGTCGCGCAACAGTGCGATCGCCTTGAGACGGGCTTGGGCGACGCTGATCTTCTGGTGATGAATGATCACATCGAGCATTTGCCTACCGATGCGCCGGGTCGGGTTCAACGCGGTCATCGGCTCCTGGAAAATCATCGCGGCGTCGCGCCCACGAATCGTCAGTAACTCTTTTTCAGGCGCTGCCAGCATGTCACGACCGAGCATGCTCAGGCTGCCGGCGGTGATGCGATAGCTGCGCTCGGGCAACAATCGCATGCTGAGCATGGCCGTGACCGACTTGCCCGATCCGGACTCGCCGACGACGCCGACGATTTCCCCGGGATTGACATGCAGCGACACGCCGTTCAGCGCCTTGACGTTGTTTTTGTAAGCCGGGAATTCCAGGCTCAGGTTATCGATGGACAATACCGGACTCGACGTCTGCATGGTCACTTCCCCTGTTGCCGTGGATCGAGCAGATCGCGTACGCCATCGCCCAGCAAGTTGAACCCGGTGGCCGTGATCAGAATCGCCAGGCCTGGAAAGGTCGAATACCACCAGTTATCGAGGATGTAGTTGCGCCCGGTGGCGACCATCGCGCCCCACTCGGCCGTAGGCTGCTGCGCTCCCAGGCCGATAAAACCCAGGGCCGACGCCATGAGGATCGCGCTGCCAATATCCAGGCTCAGTTGCACCAGCAATGGCGGCATTGCGTTGCGCGCCACGTGCCAGTGCACCAGGTGCCAGCGCCCTGCCCCGAAGGTTTGGGCGGCCTTGACATAACCCATCTCGCGGATGCTCAAGGCTTGGCCGCGGGCTAGCCGGACATAGGACGGAATTCGTACAAGCGTAATCGCCAGCATCGCGTTGAACAGGCTCGCGCCCAACGCAGCCGCCAAGGCCATGATCAGCACCAGCGATGGCACCGACAGCATGATGTCCATCAGGCGCATGATCAATGCGTCGAAACGACCACCGATGACCCCGGAAAAGCACCCCAGCAACCCGCCGATAAAACAGGATGCAAAAGCCACGAACAGACCGACACCCACCGACTGCTGGCTACCGAACAGCACGCGGCTGAACAGGTCGCGGCCGACTTCGTCGGTGCCGAACCAATGGGTGCTGGATGGCGGCGTCAGGCGTTCGCCCAAGTTCAGCGCGTTGGGATCGTGGCTGGCGAGCAAAGGGGCGAAGATCATGCACAGCAAGACGACACAGGTGATCGCCAGGCCCGCCATGGTCAGCGGACTGCGGCGGACGCGGTAGGTCAGATAGGCGATTTTTTCGTTCCAGCGCGGGCGGCGCGTGGCCATCAGAGTAGCGGACATTTCAACTTACCTCGCCGATGCGTGGGTCGATCACGCGGTACACAATGTCGATGGCCATGTTCAGCAGCACATAGATGAACGAAACCAGAATGGCGAAGCCCATCACCGCCGGGAAGTCCAGCGACTGGATCGACTTGACGACATAGGCGCCCATGCCGGGCCAGGCGAAGACCGTTTCGGTCAGCACCGCGCCATACAGCAAATCTCCGAGGGTCAGCCCAAGGACCGTCACCGAAGGGATGAGCGCGTTAGGCAGTGCGTGGCGCAGGATCACAGTCCATCGGGACAAGCCGTAGGCGCGGGCGGTGCGGATATAGTCTTCGCCGAGTTGATCAAGCATGGCTGAACGAATCTGCCGGGCGACGACGCCCAAGGTCACGAATCCCAGGGTCGCCGCCGGCAGAACCAGATGTTCGACGGCATCGAGAAACAGCGCGCCCTCACCGGCGAGCAGCGAGTCGAGCAGATAAAAACCACTGATTGTCGGCGGCGGAGCAAGCCCTTCGGACAGTCGCCCTCCTCCCGGCAACCAGCCCAGATGTCCGTAGAACAGAACGATTGCGCCGAGGCCGAGCCAAAAGGCCGGCGTCGAAATTCCGGTGACTGCAAGCGTGCGGGCGATCTGGTCAATCGCCCGATTGTGATAAACCGCTGATAGCACGCCAAGCGGCACGCCGGCCAGGATCGCAAGCACCAGCGCTACCAGCGCCAGCTCCAGTGTCGCCGGGAAGAACGTCTGCAAGTCTTCCAGAACGGGACGGCTGGTGCGTATCGAGGTTCCCAGGTCTCCCTGCACCAGGTCCATCAGGTAACGACCGTATTGTTGATACAGCGGCAGATCCAATCCCAGTTGATGACGTATACCGGCCACCAATGCATCACTGGCCCGGTCGCCAGCGATCAATCGAGCAGGATCACCCGGGATCAAATGCGAAATTGCAAAGGTAATCAGCGAAACGCCGAACACGACCAGCAACAGGCCGAGCAGGCGCTTGCGCAACAAAGTCAGGAAGGCCATTTTGGCACCTCGGTAACACCCGCGACGAAAATCAGAAGCCGCGCCAGCCACGAATGGCCAGCGCGAGGGAGCCGGTTTACTTGCTCATACTGCCCAAGTTGAACACCTGTTCGAGCATGGGGTTGAACACGTAACCCTTGACCGAATCACGCATCGGCAAGGTGTAGCTCTTCTGGTAGAGGTAGGCGTAGACGCTGTCCTTGAGCACCATTTTCTGCGCGCTCTGGTACAGCTCGACGCGCTTCGCGGTGTCGCTATCAGCGGCGGCTTCTCGAATCAGTTTGTCGACTTGCGGGTTGCTATAGAACGAGCGGTTGCCCTGCAAGCCCTGCATCTTGGAGTCGAACCAGAAGTTCATGAACATGTACGGATCGGCAAAGTCCGGGCTCCAGGCACCGACCGCGATGTCGTAGTCCGCCTGGCCGACGCGCTCACGCAGCGTGGCGTTGGCTAGCTTTTCCAGCTTGAGGTTGATGCCCAGTGGCGCCAATGCAGCTTGCAGGGTCAGGCCGATCGGTTCCCAGTTAGGATCCTTGTCCGAATACATGTAGCTGAGGTTGGTGATTTTCTGCGACGTTTTGGCGAGGCTTTCCTTGGCGGCTGCCATGTCCTGCTTCATCGGCGGCAACGAGCTGTCATACGCCCACATGCCGTCCGGGATTGGCCCGTTCAGGAGCTTGGCCTTGTCCCTGAGAATGCCTTTGACGATGCCGTTGTAGTCCACCGCTTCGGTGATCGCGCGACGTGCATCGACGCTGGTCAGTGGGCCTTTTTTGTTGTTCAGGTAGAGATAGGTGACCCGTAGCGACGGGAACTCCTTCACCGCCACGCCGGGCTTGCTGGCAAGAACGCCGAGCTGGTCTTCGGGCATGTCTTCGATGATGTCCAGGTCACCCCGCTCCAATTGCAGGCGACGTACGGAGGGCTCACCGATGATTTTGATGACCACGGTTTTCAGCGCAGGTTTGGGGCCGGCGAAGTAGGTGTTGGGCTCCATGGTCAACGACTGGCCTTTTTGCCAGTTGCTCAAGCGGAAGGGACCGGAGCCTGCGGTGTGGCTCGACAGCCAGGCATTGACGTCCGCGCTTTTATTGACCACAGCGGGGTTGATGATCGACGCGCCATTGTGGGCCAGGGTAAACAGGAACGGCGAGAAAGGCGTCTTCAGGGTGAACCGGATAGTCTGCGGGTCGACAACCGCGACCACCATGTCCTCCGGAAATGCACCGGAAGGTCCCTGCTTGAGCGTCATCAAGCGATCAAAGGAAAACTTCACCGCGGCGGCATCTACAGGGGCGCCGTCGTCAAATTTGTTACCAGGTTTGATTTTGAATTCCCAGACCAGATTGTCCGCAGAAACGGTCCAACTTTCGGCCAGGTCACCCTGAACTTCGGTGCTGCTTTTGTCGCCTTCGACCTTGTAGCCAACCAGGCGCTGGTACGACGGGTAGGTAATGGTCCAGTCGTTGTTATCGAAGGTCACGGCCGGGTCGAGGGTCTGGGGATCAGCGGGTTTGCCGATGACCAGCGTGTCTTGTGGTACAGCCGCTGTCGCGGCCTGCCAGGCACCAAGGCTCAATGCACTGCACAAAACGCTCAGCAATAGCTTGCCGGCGCCGGGAAAGGATTTGCTGGTCACGGTGCTCATTGGGTTCATGCCGGTTTCCTTGATCATTCGATAGAGGGAAGTACGTCAGGTTTTTTATAAAAGCTATAACCGGGCAGTTGCAGGTGAAACGTAAGTAACGCTGTCTTGTTATTGTTATCAGCCGCACTGAGCGTGGGCTGCGCGGTGCTATCTGTTGGTGAGTCAGTGGTTTAAACGTCATCCAGCAAGGGGTAATCGTCGGCATTCGGAAGTTCGTAATGCCACCACTCGGTGGCAATCGTCTCGAAGCCGGCGGCGAGCATGATCCCCACCAGCAGCAGTCGATTGCGTTGCACGTCTACTGGCAAACCGGGATGGAACTGGTGGGATTTCTCTTCCATTGCGTCGAATTCAGTCCCCATATCCAGCGGCTCGCCATCAGCACCGACCAGCGTCAGATCCACCGCCACACCACGGCTGTGATGGGAGCCCAAATGTGGGTCACGCACGTAGTCGTTGTTTGGCAGTGCGTCCCACAGCAGGTACTGAGCGTAAGGCGGCCTATAGGCGTCATAGATGCGAAGGGTAAGGCCGGCCTGACGCGCGAGCTGACTGGCCTTGGACAAACACTCGGCAGCCTGGTGATGTAACAGGCAACGCGCATCTGGATAAATCACTCTTCCTGCCAGGTTGTCTGCACCGGCGTAGATCAAATCGATTTGCACCTGGTAGCGCTGGGCATCGATCTCTACAAGGGGGCTGTTGTTCACGCCAATACTCCAGTTGGGATTCGGTGGGACGATGAGGATCAGCCTTCGAACTGACCGAAAGCTTTTTGCAATTGACGGTTCCTGGCCAAGCGCTCATCGAGCCGATCCCCGTATTTCTCAGCGACGGCCGACACGATGAGATTTAACAGGCAGGCCAATGGCGCAGGTGAATCCCAGAACTGCCCGACATCGGTTTTCAGTTGCAAGAGGTCAAGTGGGTAGTCCCTGGCCCAGGGGCATTGCAGGTCGGTGATCAGGGCCA
This sequence comes from Pseudomonas sp. NFACC16-2, assembly GCF_900119205.1. Lineage (NCBI taxonomy): Bacteria > Pseudomonadati > Pseudomonadota > Gammaproteobacteria > Pseudomonadales > Pseudomonadaceae > Pseudomonas > Pseudomonas sp. NFACC16-2. Next base: position 83,797 of record NZ_FPIX01000016.1, read on the forward strand.
ATGGGAGGTTGTTATCTATGGCCGTGTCGCAGAAAGTCTGAGTCACGCTGGAATAAGCGCGGAAATCCGCAATGATTGCGTAGGGATTCGCAAAGCCGGAATTCAGGGTTTCTGCGTAGATGCCGGACAGACCATCGACGTAGTAGACCTTGGGCCGGATGTACTCGAGATGGCTATGGAACGCTGTGAGAATCCCTCGAGTGGACTGAATGCCGAGGATGAACACTGCATCGGCTTCGTAGATACGTTGCACGATATCGGCGAAGGCGTCGCTGCGTGCTAGACCGTAGACATACCGAATGGCCTCGATCTCACGACTCAGGGAACGATCAAGAGCATCTTGCTGAGTGCTTTCGGCACGAAAGGCGCCGATGCGATCAGTGATAAGCCACGACGTGGGTGTTTCAACGCGCAGGCTCTGTTTGATTTCATCGATGTTCTGGTAACCAAGGGATCGAAAAAAGCGCCCTACGGAAATCCCAGTGGTGGAGGTCTGCTGCGCGATGCTATCGGCCGACTCGAACGGAAGCTGTTCTGGGTTGCCCAACAGATAACTGGCGATCCGCTTGCCAGTCGGGGTCAGGTTGGAGAACTCTCGCTCCAGCAGTTGCAGGAAGCTGTTCTTTTCCATGGTTTCAGAGCTCCCGCACGCAAAATGTTACTGCGCTGTCATTAATTTCTATCGTGTTAAAACAATAACATTCGAGTTCGAAGCAATACAATGACTATTTTCAGCAGGCGTCCTGCGGGTGATTGTGCTGGGTCTCGATGAATGAGCCGGGTACAGGTGGAGGCAAGTGCGGCTTCGGTGCCCCCGGACCTCAAGTCGGAAGCCGGCAAGCATTGTCTGGCGACCGGGTCATCGTCGACAGCGATGCGTCCTGACGGATGCTGTGTTCACTGCTTCAAATACACCCCAGCCAGCCCCTTCTGCGAATCCGGCCCAGCGTTGTTTCCAATGACCGCGAAGCCTTTCACCAATTGAATGTGATACGGAGCGTTTTTCTCGGAGACTTGCGGCTCGCGCACGATGATCAGGTTTTCGCTTTCCATCGGTACGATGTGATGCTCGGTCACGCCGCCCTTCAAGGTCACGCTCAATTCCGCGATTTCTTTTCCGTTGGCGTCGCGGTCCGGCAGGATCTTCAAGTCCAGGTCGGCGTCGCGCCCCAGGGCGTCCTGGCGCATCTGGTAATGGCCGCTGCGCTGGTCAGCGTCGACGTCGTCGATCTTGTCGCCATCCAATTCCCGTTCATCATCGTGCAGCAGGATCGCCAGCTTGCCGTCGTCGCCCTGAATGCCGCTGACCCAGGTGCCGGTGTGATTGTAGGGTTCGACGGTTTCCCGGGAGATCCGCCAGGTACCGGTTTGACGACCGTCATCGGCGTATTCGTGGAGGCTGATGAGATCGTCATCGGCGTCGTCCCGTGTTCCTAGCAGCTTGATCGCGTCGCCAGCGCCAGCCTGGGTGTAGCGCACCTCGCCAATGATCACGGTTCCCTGGACCTGGTACCAGAGTTCTACCGGGGTCCTGGCGTCGAGGGTTCCGGCAAGAATCACCGGATCCTCCTTTTCCGGACCTTCCAGGCTCGATTGTTCGAGCCACTGGCCATCTTTCAATTCACCGGTGGTGCGTCGCGTGTAGCCGCTGGGCATGCTGGTATTTTCGCCCTCCTCGGTCGGCTGGATTTGCTCCTCGGTGTCTGAGTGAAGCAGGACCAACTCATCGCCGCGCATTTTCCAGTGGGTGGCGCGAGTCCAGCAGCAGTCGCGGTCGGTTTGCGAAAGCAGGACGCCGTCCAGCGGGCTGACGGAGAACATGCCTTTGCTGTCCTCCTTTGCCAGGCCCGTCAGCGCAGGATTGAGGACCCATTGGGTTTTCTGCGGTTCTTGCAGGTAGACGTCGAACGCCGGTTTGTAACTCGCGTCGGGATCGTTGCCGTTACGAATCGCCAAGTCCAGGCGGCCATCGAAGTTGAAGTCGTCGAAGTACAGCAGGCTCTGGGGGCCGAGTAACCAGTTATCGACCTTGCCGTTGCGGTCCACGGGCACATTGCCGGCGGGCGTCTGCAATTGCTGCAGGGCTTGTTGGGTGGCGTTGTCGCGAATGGTGATAAAGGCGCGGGCCAGTTGATGCGGGTCTTCCGGCGGCTCCGGGAACAACACTTCGACCAGGTATTGGCCGCTGCGATCATTCACCGAAAACGCCCTTGGCTCGGCCATGACCGGGGATACCAGCGTCATGGAAACAAGCACACTGCTGACGAGCGAACGCATCCACCCACTTCCTTGCTGAAATTCGGGCCAGCAGTTTAGCGATTACCTTGATGCATCGCGAGAAACGACTGTTGCTATCAGATTGGCCCGGACTGTAACTGACGCCCTCCTCGTCATTCACTTACTGTCGTGGCTCACCCCACGGAGTGATCCCCATGCCGGATACCGCCAATCTCTACCTGTTCGTGGTTGCTGTTGTGCTTCTGCTGATCGTCCCAGGACCCAACATGGCCTTTGTCACCAGTCATGCGCTGGCCCACGGCTGGCGTGCCGGTATTGCCGCCGCCCTTGGCATTTCCTTTTCGGACGTGCTGATGACGATGATGGTCAGCGCGGGCATTGGTGCGCTGGTGATGAGCTGGGCGCCGGCGTTCGACATCCTGCGCCTGGCCGGGGCTGGTTATCTGCTGTGGCTTGCCTGGCAAGCACTGAGAACGCCAGCAGCGACTCAGGATAGCCAGCTCCAGGTGGCTTCGCTGTGGAAAATCTTCTGCCGGGGCGCCCTCAACAGCCTCTTGAATCCCAAGGCGCTGCTGTTCTTCATGGTGTTCCTGCCCCAGTTCGTCAACGTCAAGGCTGGAGGCGTCAGTGTGCAGTTGATTTTCCTGGGCGCGTTGCTGGCGCTGATTGCACTCGTCTTTCATACGCTGTTGGGTGTTTGCGCCGCTCAGCTCAGGGCGAAGCTGGCAAGCGGCGGGATTTCAAGGCGCCTGGGCACGTATGGTTTTGCCGGGGTCATGGCAGCGCTGGCCGCACGCCTGTTGTTCCTTGACCGCCCGCTTTGACCACTGGCTTCCCTGCGCCAGCGATTGGCCTATGCTTACCCAATCCATTGCGGAGCTGGATCAATGTCGTCCTCGGAAACCGCCCTCCTTCAAAGCTGGCACCACAATGCCCAATCCTGGATCGAAGCCATCCGCACGGGGGCCATCGAAAGCCGGCTGACGGTCACGGACCAGGCCATGCTATTGGTGGTGCAGAGCCGCCAGCCCGAGCGCGTGCTCGACTTGGGCTGCGGCGAAGGCTGGCTGTTGCGGGCGCTGGCTGACAGGGGCATCGAAGCGGTCGGTGTGGATGGCGACGCGACGCTGGTCGAAGCGGCCCGGGCGGCGGGTTCCTCGCCGGTGCATCTGGCAAGCTATGACGCGCTGGTGGACACGAAGGTGGACGTTGGCAGCGGCTACGACCTGATCTGCGCCAACTTCGCCCTGCTGCACCAGGACATCATCCCGTTGCTCGCTGCGATGAATGCCCTGCTCAGCCCAGGTGGCGCGCTGGTGGTTCAGACGCTGCATCCATGGACCGTGGCGGGGGGCGATTATCAGGACGGTTGGCGAGAAGAAACCTTTGATGGTTTCAAAGGCAAATGGCAACGTATGCCGTGGTACTTCCGCACCTTGTCCAGTTGGCTCAATGCCCTGGACATGGCCGGTTTCCGATTGGTGCTCTTGCAGGAACCTCAGCACCCACAAAGCCCGGTGCCGCAGTCGTTACTGCTGGTGGCCGAGCAATCCCCGTCATGGCGTTAGCGACTCGACGGTAAAACACCCCGAGCGATACACCCTGCGCGCCTGCAGTCCGCGCTTTTGCAGGGTTTGTAATCGATCAGCGGCGTGGCATGGCGTATCAGGTAAATCACAGCGACAGCTCCCTTATTTTGTCTTGAAAATCCCTTTCGAAGCGCACCTGTATACAGGCAACGACGCCATTGATCGAGTGCAATGCTCCTTTTATCCAAGGAGTGATGACCCTGTGGCGAGGGAGCCAGTTGTTTTGCCACAGGATCGGTTTTACCGGCGATCTCTTTACCAAAGCGCCATCGTGTAGCTGACGATCAACCGGTTCTCATCCAGGTCGTTGCCAAAATTCGAGCGCACCGTTGCGTTGCGCCATTTCAAGCCGAGGCCCTTCAAGGTGCCATCCTGTACCACATAGGCGATATCCGTGTTGCGCTCCCATTCCTTGCCTTCGCCCGGTGCGCTGCGCTGGACGTTGTCGCCGGTGATGTAGCGAGTCATGAAGGTCAACCCGGGTACGCCAATAGCCGCAAAGTTATAGTCATAGCGCGCTTGCCAGGAGCGCTCGTCGATGTTGGCGAAGTCGCCGATCTGTACAAAGTTGACCAGGTAGGGATCGCTGCGTCCGATGTACGGGAACGGATCGTCGCCGCTCATGCGCTGGTAGCCCAGGCCCAACGCATGGCCCGCCAGGCTGTAGGTGAACATGGCGCCGAAAGCCTGGTTGTCGAGTTCGCGAAAACTGCCGTCTTCGGTGCTGCGCGAATAGCGCACGTCGCTCTTGAACGACTGGCCTGCGCCCAGGTCCAGGGTGTGGACGAAGCCGAGGTAGTTCTGCTGGTAGATGTCTTCCAACAGGCTATAGCGGTATTGCGCCGTGAGGTTCGGCAGGAACTGATAGTCGGCGCCGGCGAACTGGAACTTGTCGCTGCTGCCGCCGATGCGGTTGGCGGTCATGTCCTGGTAGTCGGTGGAGTCGACAAAATTGATCTGCGTGAGTTGCCCGGCGGTCAGCTTCAAACGATCGATTTCCTGCACGCTCAACAAGCCGCCCTTGAAGGTTCCCGGCAACAGGCGCGTGTCGTTGGAACTTACCGCAGGGTCCTTGATCTGCAAGGTTCCCAGCTTCAAGGTGCTGTTGGACACACGGACTTTGGCGGTCAGGCCCAGTTCGCCATAGCGGTCTTGCGAGCCGCCAGACTGATCCGCTGGCAGCAGGTTGGTGCCCGCCGTACCGCCCCCGGAGTCCAGTTTGAAACCGGCCATGCCCAAGGCATCGAGGCCCAAACCCACGGTCCCGGCGGTGTATCCCGACTCCATCCGCAGCAGAAAGCCCTGCGCCCATTCTTCGGCCTTGTCCCGTGCCCCTTCCTGGCGGAAGTCGCGGTTGAAGTAGAAGTTGCGGGCCTCCAGGCTGCCTTTGCTGTCGGCGATGAAGTCGGCCTGGGCGTTCGGCACGCCGATCAGGCTCAGGCCCAGCAACGTACCGGCGGGGGTATAAAACCAGGTGGATGTGAAATGCCCCATGGCATGCTCCTTTTTTATGGACGCGAGCGAACCCTCTCGGGGGCGTTGCAATCGCGTCCGATGGTTGTTGTTTTAAGGGTTGTAGCGGCGTCCGCGCTGTGCACGGACGTCGCGGGTGGTCAGGACTCGAGCTGCCTGCCGCGGGTTTCCGGCAGGCTCAACGCCGCCAGGATCACCACACCATAGGCGCCGGCCGCAAACACGCCGATCCCGGTGCCGATGGGCAAGGTGTTGCTCAACGCGCCGATGAACAATGGGAATAGCGCCGCGATGGAACGCCCGGCGTTGTAGCAGAAGCCCTGCCCCGACCCGCGCATGCGGGTGGGAAACAGCTCGGTCAGGAATGCGCCCATGCCGGCGAAGATGCCCGAGGCGAAGAAACCCAGTGGAAAGCCCAGCCAGAGCATCCAGGTGTTATCGATTGGCAATTGGGTGTAGGTCAGGACGATGGCCATGGACCCGACGGCGAACAGGATGAAGTTCTTCTTGCGGCCGATGGCATCGGTCAGCAACGCACTGGTCACGTAGCCGATGTAGGAACCGACGATGACCATCGCCAGGTAGCCGCCCGTACCGAGCACACTCAGGCCGCGCTCGGTTTTCAGGTACGTCGGCAACCACGTAGTGATGGCGTAGTAACCGCCCAGCGCACCGGTGGTCAACAGCGAGGCGCGCAACGTCGTGCTGAGCATCCGAGGGGCAAAGATCTCGAAGAAGGCCCAGCGAGAGCCCAGTTCCGGCTTGGCCTGGCGCTGCCGCACCGCATGTTCGAAAGTGTCCGACTCCTTGACCAGTCGACGGATCACCAGCACAAACAGCGCCGGCACCAGGCCAATCATGAACAACGCCCGCCAGGCGTCTTCCGGCGGCAGGAAACTGAACAACCCGGCATACAACAGCGCCGTCAGCCCCCAGCCCAGCGCCCATCCGGCCTGCACCATGCCCACCGCTTTGCCCCGGTCCTGGGCGCGGATCACCTCGCCGATCAATACCGCCCCTGCGGTCCATTCACCGCCGAAGCCAAAGCCCATCAAGGTCCGGGCCACCAGTAATTGCTCGTAGTTCTGCGCCAGCCCACACAGGAAGGTGAAGAATGCGAACCACAGGACCGTCAATTGCAGGGTCCGTACCCGGCCGATTCGGTCGGACAGGATCCCGGCGATCCAACCGCCGGCCGCCGAGGCCAGCAGCGTGCAGGTGCCGATCAAGCCGGCGTCGCCCTTGGAAATACCCCAGGTCGCGATCAGGGTCGGGATGACGAAGCTCAGCATCTGTGTATCCATGCCGTCTAGGGCATAGCCGATCTTGCAGCTCCAGAATGTACGTTTTTCATTTTTCGACAGGGGACCGTACCAACTGAACGGGCCCGTGCGCCCTGTCCCGGTGGTTACGCAGTCAGTCATGGTCTTTTCCATGGAAGGTTCCTGCGGCAGCAAGCGAAGATGACGGACACGCCTCGTTATTTTTTTGTGAAGGCGTTGTCGTTGGGGATGCGGACGCAGTGGCTGCGTCGTGGAGCGGATTCTTGGTGGCGGATCGGCACAGCGTCAAACGGGAAAAACACCAGATGGGACATAAGAAAATTTGATGCCCCAACGGCCCGATCTGGAGTGACAATTGCAAAACAATTGCAACATAAGAACCACCCGCACCTAGAGAGCCCTCATGAACCTCAAATTCCTCGAAACCTTTGTCTGGGTCGCCCGGCTACAGAGTTTCAGCCTCACCGCCGAGAAGATGTTCAGCACCCAGGCGGCGATCTCCAGCCGAATCGCCTCGCTGGAAGAGGAGTTGGGCCTGCGCCTGTTCGTACGGGATTCGCGCGGGGTTTCGCTGACCCCCGAAGGCCTCAAGGTGCTCGACTACGCCGAGCAGATGCTCGAAGTGCAGCGGGCGTTGAAGCAGTCACTGGATACCACCATTGCGCAGCAAGGCCTGGTGCGCATCGGCGTGATGGATACGGTGATCCACACCTGGCTCAGCCCGTTGATGTCGATGCTGATGCAAGCCTTCCCCGCCGTGGAAATCGAAATCACCGCCGATGCCGCGCGCAATCTCTGTGACCAATTGCAAAAAGGCTACCTGGACATCGTGTTCCAGACCGATCTGGTCCGCCACGAAAGCGTGCGCAACCTGGAATTGGGTCACTACCCCATGCACTGGATCGCCGCCAGCCAGTCGATCTATGCCCGCCCCTACGCGTCACTAGTGGAAATGGCCGGCGAGCGCATCATCACCTTCGTCAAGCATTCGCGGCCGCATCAGGATGTACTCAACCTGTTGTACGCCCATGGCGTGAATGCGCCACGGGTCAGTTGCGTCAACTCGGTGTCGGCCATGACCCGATTGATTCGCGACGGATTCGGCATCGGCGCCCTGCCCGCCGCCCTGGTGGCCAAGCCCCTGGCCAGCGGTGAATTGATCCAGCTCGAACCCGGCACCGCCCTGCCCCAACTCGACGTCGTCGCCTCGTGGCGCGCGGGTGTCGGCCTGGAACTGGTCGAGAACATCGTCCAGATGAGTCGCCAGGTGGTCAGCCAATACGCCGTTGATGTCGGGCCACAACGCATGGTTGCGGCTCCCGGGCTGAACGGCCAACCATCTCTTGAATAACTTTTAGTTGTCACGGGGTAGCAATATTCCTTGTTGGACGTCATCCCCACGGTGTTCTCAAAGTAGCGAACGAACGCTTGGAGAGCCCCGTAATGATGTCCTTCGAACAACTGCAGCAATGCACACCCCTGGCCCTGCGCCAAAACATCGCCGCCGGTCAGTACCAGGGCCATACCAGCGGCCTGGGCCAGGGCCGCGTGCAGGCCAATATCGTGATCCTGCCCGGCGACTGGGCCAATGAATTCCTGCGCTACTGCACCCTCAATCGCCAGGCTTGCCCGGTGCTTGACGTGACCGAGCCAGGCGATCCGTTCTTCCGTAACCTGGGCGCCGCCATCGATATCCGCCACGAGGTACCTCAATACCGGGTCTACCGCCACGGCGAGTTGAGCGAAGCGCCGCTGGACATCGAACACCTGTGGCAGGACGACCTGGTGGCCTTCGCCCTCGGTTGCTCGTTCTCGTTCGAACAACCCCTGCTGGAGGCCGGCATCCGTTTGCGGCACATTGAGTTGGGGCGCAATGTCGCGATGTTCCAGACCGACATCGACACACGCCCCACCGCCCGCCTGTCTGGCAAAATGGTGGTGACCATGCGGCCGATGAAAGCCGCCGCGGCGATCCAGGCGATCCAGATTACCGGGCGCATGCCCAACGTTCACGGCGCCCCGGTACACATCGGCGATCCGTCACTGATCGGCATTCAATCCCTGGACTCGCCGGATTACGGCGATGCCGTGCCGGTGGAAGCGGACGAGATCCCGGTATTCTGGGCCTGCGGCGTAACGCCTCAATCGGTGGTCCAGGCCTCACGTCCACCGTTGTGCATCACCCACGCCCCTGGCTGCATGCTGGTGACGGACTTATGGAACAGTGACTTGTAAACCTCGGACGAGGCCGCTATCAACTTGAAGGGACACACGATGAACACCGCTCAGCAATCGATTCAACAATACATCAGCGCCAAGGACGGCAACCGGCCTCACCTGCTGGATCAGGCTTTTACGCCGACTGCTACGCTGCACATGAACGTGCGCACCGGTTCCATCACGTTTCCCGACCACGTCGAAGGCCGTACCGCCATTGGCGACGTGTTGGTCAGTCGCTTTGGCCAGACCTTCGAAAACGTCTACACGTTCTGCCTGGCCGCCCCGCCGCCGGCAAACGCCGAGGCGTTCCAGTGCAAGTGGCTGGTGGCGATGTCCGACAAGAACAGTGGCGAGGCACGCGTCGGTTGTGGCCTGTATGACTGGCAGTTCGATCCGGCGTCGAGCCTGGCCGAGCGACTGACCATCACCATCGAACACATGAAGACCCTGCCGGCAACCGATCTGCCAATGATCATGGCCTGGGCATCGCGGCTGGAGTACCCATGGTGCCAGCCTGAAGCGGTTCTCGATAACGTCCCGGATTCAGGCGCGCTCCAGGATGTTATCCGGTACCTGGAAGATCTTTGATCAGGCCGCCCGTGCGCTTTCAGGAGTCTTGCATGACTGTTTCAAGGAATCGCCCCAAGTGAACATCAAGTTTCTCGAAACCTTCGTCTGGGTCGCCCGCCTGAAGAGCTTTCGCCTCACCGCGGAAAAGCTGTTCACCACCCAGGCGTCCATTTCCAGTCGGATCGCCGCCCTGGAGGATGAAATGGGCGTGCGCCTGTTCGTGCGCGATTCCAAAGGTGTGTCGCTGACCTCCGAAGGCCAGCGCGTGCTGGAATACGCCGAGCGCATCATGGACACCATGCAAAGCATGAAAGCGGTGATCAAGGATCCGCGCCAGGTGCGCGGCCGAATCCGCATCGGTGCGATGGATACGGTGATCCACACCTGGCTCAGCCCCTTGGTGACGCGCCTGATGGAATGTTACCCAGCCCTGGAAATCGAACTGTCGGCCGACACCGCGAGCAACCTGTGCTCGCAACTGGAAAAAGGCTACCAGGACATCATTTTCCAGACCGACATCCTGCGCCTGGACAGTGTACGCAACGCGCTGCTGACCTGTTACCCGATGCACTGGGTGGTGCGTACCGGCTGCGCCTATGACCGGTCCTATGCGTCGCTGGAAGACTTGTCCCAGGAACGCATAGTGACCTTCTCGCGCAACTCTCGCCCCCACCAGGACATTCTCAACCTGCTGCATTCGGCCAACATCGTCTCGCCCCGCATCAACTGCGTGAACTCGGCCTCGGCCATTACCCGCCTGGTTCGTGACGGCTTTGGCATTGGCGCCATGCCCGCGGCGCTGGTCGTCGGCGAACTGGCCCAAGGCACATTGACCTTGGTGGACGGCGTACCGCTGCCATCAGTCATGGACATCGTCGCCAGTTGGCGGACCGGTGCCGGAATGGAACGGGTGGAAGACATCGTCAGCCTGACCCGGGAGGTGGTCGGCGAATTCGTCGCGCAATTGCCTGCTGCCTACCGACTGGATGCGATTTGAGTTTCAGTAGCGCAATCCCGCCATGACGGCAGCCAGCTGTTCTACGGCATCAGACGCTTCCTGAAAGTCAGGGCTGTCATCCTCATTGTCATAGCTTCCTGCCCGATCGATGTACTGCACGACCAGGCCGTCTCGTCGAGGAATGAAGAGAAAGTCCTGAGCCCTGATTGCATACTTGATTTCCGGTTGCTGAACGAGCCGGGCCGTTTGCCCACGAATCGCGACAATGTCCGGATCGTTGAACAGTGCCTTTGCGCCGTAGCCCGTAGCCCGTAGCGTTGATGATTGTTTTCTCGGGCAGGCTCAACAGCTCCTCCGCGCTTTCAAATGGCGGATATGAATCTTCCCTCCCGCTGCCAGGAAGTCCGACAACAAGAGGCGAGCATAGCTATTGATGTTGAACAACACCGCGATGTGTCGGTTCGCCCTGTGGAACCGTTACGCCTATAGCCTGAGGGGCCGCTGATGCTAAAGCCAGCGTGGCACCCATGCCTTGAAAGAAATCGCGTCTTTTCATGCGTCATGATCACCTTGGGGAAGCATTTGAGAGTCACCCGCCAGCGCGCTCTTCCTGGATCGAAGCACTGATTTAGCAGAGAGCGTGCGATTGCCACGATTGTGTTGAATGAGATACCCAAGAGGAAATGAGCAGATTCCGATAGGTGCGTGAGACGTTTCTTTAAAGGGCCAAGCGTTTCATCGTCAGCGACTAAGACCAGCCGTCGATTGATCCAGGCCACCTTCAGTTGAGGCCCCAGGGGCCGCGCCTGTCAGCGAATTGCAACATCCCCGACTTACTCTGGACCGAGCGCACGGCGGCGAATGGCTGGTTGTGCATGTCGCCCGCTCGGAAAGATCCAGGGAGTTCGCCATGAAAATCAGCGTATTCGGAAGTGGTTACGTAGGCTTGGTGCAGGCTGCCGTGTTGGCCGAAGTGGGCCATGACGTAGTGTGCATGGACATCGACGAGCGCAAGGTCGACAGCTTGCGCCAAGGCCAGGTGAGCATTTACGAGCCTGGCCTGGCCGCGCTGGTGCGTGAAGGCCTGGAGGCTGGCCGCTTGCATTTCACCTGCGACGAACAGCTCGCCGTGCAGCACGGCCAGGTGCTGTTTATCGCCGTGGGCACGCCTTCCCGGGACGATGGCAGTGCCGATCTGAGCCAGGTGCTGGCCGTCGGCGAGGCCGTCGCCCGCTACCGCGAGCAACCGCTCATTGTGGTGGAGAAGTCCACCGTGCCCGTGGGCACCGGCGACGTTCTGCGGGCGCACATCGACAAATGCCTGCTCAAGGCCAGTCGCCTGCTGCAGTTCGATATTGTTTCCAACCCCGAATTCCTCAAGGAGGGCTCGGCGGTCGCCGATTGCCGTCGTCCGGATCGTATCGTGATTGGCTGCGAGCGCGATGAAGTGCGCGAAACCATGCGCGACCTGTACGCGCCGTTCAACCGCAACCACGACCGGGTCCTGTTCATGGACCTGCGCAGCGCCGAGCTGACCAAATATGCCGCCAACGGCATGCTGGCGACCAAGATCAGTTTTATCAACCAGATCGCCGAACTGGCCGAACACCTGGGGGCCGACATCGAGTCCGTGCGCCTGGGCATCGGCGCCGACTCGCGCATCGGCTATCACTTCATCTACCCGGGATGCGGCTACGGCGGTTCGTGCTTTCCCAAGGACATGCGTGCCCTGATCCACACCGCCGAGCAGGCTCATTGCTCCAGCGACCTGCTGCAAGCGGTGGAAGCCATCAACGGGCGGCAGAAACACAAGCTGTTCGAGCGGATCAACGCGTTCTACCAGGGCGACCTGCGCGGCAAGACCTTCGCCCTCTGGGGCCTGGCCTTCAAGCCCAACACCGACGATATGCGCGACGCACCGAGCCGCACCTTGCTGGAATCGCTTTGGGCGGCGGGTGCCAGCGTCCGCGCGTTCGACCCGGAGGCGATGCAACAGACGCAATTGCTCTACCCCGACGAGCCCCGACTCATGCTGATGGGCACGCCGGAATCGGTGTTGCCGGGAGCCGACGCATTGGTCATCTGTACCGAATGGCAGCCCTTCAAGGCGCCGGACTTCGACCTGATCCAGCAACGGCTCAAGGCCCCGGTGATTTTTGACGGTCGTAACCTTTTCGATCCGGAGCGCATGGCCGACAAGGGTTTCACCTATTTCCCGATGGGGCGCGGGCAGTCGAGCAACCTGCCTATCGCCCAGCAAACGTGGTTCCCGGCTTCGAGAAGCGCGTGACCTGTGGGCGTTACCTCAAAATTAATGCACTCAACCAGCATTAATATGAATTTGTAAGCAAGAGTTGTGAGCGGCACACTGTGCACCGTTCCTCCCCCAACTGTTGGAACACTTAAAGGGCTTTCTGGGACTCCCCCGTAAGCCCCTTTTTTTGTTCGTTTTTTGGATTTTCGCTTAATGCTTTCTCGCTGGTTCCCCGCCGCCATCAATACCCGTCCCACCGAGTGGAGCCGCGCCGCCATCGGCATGGCGCTGGGGACGATGTTCAGTGTCTGGCTTTGTGGCCAGGTCTTCGGCCTTGAGGTAGCGCAACACCTGATCGGCCCCCTCGGCGCCTCGGCGGTGCTGTTGTTTGCGGTGTCATCGGGCGCCCTCGCCCAGCCTTGGTCGATTGTCGGCGGTTACCTGTGTGCGTCGGTCGTCGCGCTGCTGGTGGCCCATGTACTGGGCCGAACGCTGGGTAGCGCCTGCCTGGCGGCGGGCATGGCGCTGGTGTTGATGTGCTGGCTGCGTTGCTTGCATCCGCCGGCAGGCGCCCTGGCGGCGACGCTGGTGCTGGCCGCCCCGTCTATCATTGCCTTGGACTGGCAAGCCGTTGGTGCGGCGATGCTGGCCGGTTCCGGCTTGCTGGCCTTTGCGCTGGCCTATAACAACCTGACGCGGGTGCGCTATCCCAAGCGTGCCAGCGAACCGCTGGCCGTCATACCGGCTGACCACCCTCCCGTCGACCGCCAGGCGATCACCGCCGAAGACCTGAAACTGGCCTTGGTGGAAATGGAAGCATTCTTTGACGTCACGCCGGAAGATCTCGAGCAGTTGATCCACGCCAGCGAGCGAAATGCCAAGCGCCGCAGCATCGCGGAGGTTCTCTCCAGTCGCGGCTAAGCCTATGGCTGCTATAAATATGCAGAAAGGACCTGCACGTATCCCGGTTGTGCAATGCAAATTTGCACTGTTACGATCCTGAATAGGTACGCGCGACACAATTCATAAAGAAGAATAAAAGCAGGGAGTTAGCGATGACAGCTCAGGTTTCATCACATGCTGCGGGGACCCTCGACACCGCCGCCTATGAGGTGCTGGTCGACGTTCGCAATCACATTGGCCATTTGACCCTGAACCGCCCCGCCGGCCTCAATGCCCTCACCCTGGGCATGGTGCGCAGCTTGCAGCAACAACTCGATACCTGGGCCCTGGACCCACAGATCCGCGCCGTGGTGCTGCGTGGCGCGGGCGAGAAGGCATTTTGCGCCGGCGGTGATATCCGTTCTTTGTACGACAGCCACAAGCAGGGTGACACCCTGCATGAAGATTTCTTCGTCGAGGAGTACGCCCTCGACCTGACGATTCATCACTACCGCAAACCAATCGTCGCCTTGATGGATGGCTTCGTGCTGGGCGGCGGCATGGGGCTGGCACAAGGTGCCGACCTACGGGTGGTGACCGAGCGCAGCCGCCTGGGCATGCCGGAAGTCGGCATCGGGTATTTCCCGGACGTGGGCGGCAGTTACTTCCTGCCGCGCATTCCTGGCGAACTGGGGATCTACCTGGGCGTCAGCGGCGTGCAGATCCGCGCGGCCGACGCCTTGTATTGCGGGCTGGCCGACTGGTATCTGGACAGTCGCAAGCTTGAACAGCTCGATGCGCGCCTCGATCGCCTGGAGTGGGGTGATACGCCACTCAAGGACCTGCAGAGCCTGCTGGCCAAACTCGGTGTGCAACAGCTGCCTGCCCCGCCCCTGGCCGATCTGCGGCCAGCCATCGATCATTTCTTCGGCCTGCCCGACGTGCCGAGCATGGTCGAGCAGTTGCGCCAGGTCACCGTCGCCAACAGCCATGAATGGGCAATAAAGACCGCCGACCTGCTGGATGGCCGCTCTCCCCTGGCCATGGCCGTGACCCTGGAAATGCTGCGGCGCGGTCGGCATTTGAGCCTGGAAGACTGTTTTGCCCTGGAACTGCATCTGGATCAGCAATGGTTCGAACGCGGTGACCTGATCGAAGGTGTACGCGCCTTGCTGATCGACAAAGACAAGAACCCGCGTTGGAACCCGCCGACCCTGGAGGCGCTGGACGCCGACCATGTGGCGAGTTTCTTCGACGGCTTCGACGACCACGGGAACTGAGCCATGCATGACCTCGAACTGACCGAAGAACAAGTGATGATCCGCGACATGGCCCGGGACTTCGCCCGTGGTGAAATCGCCCCCCATGCCCAGGCGTGGGAAAAGGCCGGCTGGATTGACGACGGCCTGGTGGCGAAGATGGGTGAGCTGGGCCTGCTGGGAATGGTAGTGCCGGAAGAATGGGGCGGTACCTACGTCGATTACGTCGCCTATGCCCTGGCCGTGGAGGAAATCTCCGCAGGCGACGGTGCTACCGGCGCACTGATGAGCATCCACAATTCGGTGGGTTGCGGGCCGGTGCTGAATTTCGGCACCGACGAACAAAAACAGACATGGTTGGCCGATCTCGCCAGTGGCCAGGCCATAGGCTGCTTCTGCCTGACCGAGCCCCAGGCCGGCTCCGAAGCCCACAACCTGCGCACCCGGGCCGAACTGCGCGATGGCCAATGGGTCATCAACGGCGCCAAGCAGTTCGTCAGCAATGGCAAGCGAGCGAAACTGGCGATCGTGTTTGCCGTGACGGACCCGGAACTGGGCAAGAAAGGCATTTCAGCGTTCCTGGTGCCCACCGATACGCCGGGTTTCATCGTTGATCGCACCGAACACAAAATGGGCATCCGCGCCTCGGACACCTGCGCGGTCTCCTTGAGCAATTGCACCATCCCCGAAGCCAACCTGCTGGGGGCTCGCGGTAAAGGCCTGGCCATCGCCCTGTCCAACCTGGAAGGCGGCCGCATTGGCATCGCGGCGCAAGCCTTGGGCATCGCCCGCGCGGCGTTCGAAGCGGCGCTGGCTTACGCGCGTGATCGCGTACAGTTCGACAAGCCGATCATCGAGCACCAGAGCATCGCCAACCTGCTGGCCGACATGCACACCCGCATCAACGCCACCCGCCTGCTCATCCTCCACGCCGCCCGCCTGCGCAGCGCGGGCCAACCTTGCCTGTCAGAAGCCTCCCAGGCCAAGCTGTTTGCCTCGGAAATGGCCGAGAAAGTCTGCTCCTCGGCCATACAGATTCATGGTGGGTATGGGTATCTCGAGGATTATCCGGTGGAGCGTTACTACCGTGATGCGCGGATTACCCAGATCTATGAAGGATCGAGCGAGATACAGCGGATGGTCATCGCCCGGGAGTTGAAACACTACCTGGTGTGATTAGCATCGCGAGCAAGCTCGCTCCCACAGGGACTTTGGTCGATCTCCAATTTCGGCTCCACACAAACCCAATGTGGCGAGGGAGCTTGCTCCCGCTGGCCTGCGAAGCAGGCCTCTGCATTTTTTCAGCTGAACCGCATGATCCGGTTGGCGACTGCTACGCAGCCGAGCGGGAGCAAGCTCCCTCGCCACGGGTTATGGGGTGTCTGGGCTGACGCCGCCTTACTTGTCCTGGAACTCCGCCGCGCGCTTGGCCACGAATGCCGCCATGCCTTCCTTCTGATCTTGTGTCGCAAACGCGGCGTGGAATACTCGCCGCTCAAAACGCACGCCTTCGGACAGGCTGACCTCAAAGGCGCGGTTGACGCTTTCCTTGACCATCATGCTGATGGGCACCGACTTGGAGGCGATCAACGCTGCGGTTTTCAGCGCATCGTCCAGCAGTTCATCGGCCGGCACGATCCGCGCGACGATGCCGCAGCGCTCGGCTTCTACCGCGTCGATAAAGCGCCCGGTCAGGCACATTTCCATGGCCTTGGCCTTGCCCACCGCCCGGGTCAGGCGCTGGGTGCCGCCCATGCCCGGCAGCACGCCGAGGTTGATTTCCGGCTGGCCGAACTTGGCATTGTCGCCGGCCAGGATGAAGTCGCACATCAACGCCAGCTCGCAACCACCGCCCAAGGCAAAACCGTTCACCGCCGCGATGATCGGCTTGCGACGGTTGGCCACGCGGTCGCTATCGCTGAACAGGTCGTCCAGATAGATCTGCGGGTAGGTCAGCTCGGCCATTTCCTTGATATCGGCACCGGCGGCAAAGGCTTTTTTCGAGCCTGTCAGCACGATGCAGCCAATCTTCGGATCAGCCTCCAGGCTATCCAGCGCCTGGTTCAGTTCGCTAACGATCTGCGCATTCAAGGCGTTCAAGGCCTGGGGACGGTTGAGGGTGATCAGGCCGACGCGGTCCTTGATCTCCAATAAAATCGTTTCGTAGCTCATGCAGGACTCCTGTTCAAAGATTGCGCGAAATGACCATGCGCTGAATGTCGCTGGTGCCTTCGTAGATCTGGCAGACCCGCACGTCGCGGTAGATGCGCTCCAGCGGGAAGTCGTTGAGGTAACCGTAGCCGCCCAGGGTTTGCAAGGCCATGGAGCAGACTTTTTCAGCCATTTCCGAGGCGAACAGCTTGGCCATGGAGGCCTCCACCAGCGCTGGCTGGCCGCTGTCTCGCAGGGCTGCGGCGTAGTGCACCATTTGCCGGGCCACGGCGATCTGGGTCGCCATGTCGGCCAGACGGAACGCCACGGCCTGGTGTTCGATGATCGGCTTGCCGAAACTGGCGCGTTCCCGGGCATAGTCCCGGGCCGCTTCGAAGGCCGCGCGGGCCATGCCCACCGCTTGCGCCGCGATGCCCACGCGCCCGCCTTCCAGGTTCGCCAAGGCGATCTTGTAGCCCTCGCCCTCCTCCCCCAGGCGATTGCCCACCGGCACCTTCAAATCCTCGAAGAGGATCTGGCAGGTGTCGGAGGCATGCTGGCCGAGTTTGTCTTCGACCCGCGCGACGCTGTAGCCCGGCGAATCGGTCGGCACGATGAACGCACTGATGCCACGCTTGCCTGCGCTCGGATCGGTCACCGCAAACACAATCACCACCCCGGCGTTCTGCCCGGAGGTGATGAACTGCTTGCAACCGTTGAGCACGTAATGATCGCCCTCCAAGCGCGCCCGCGTCTTCAGGCTGCTGGCGTCCGAACCGGCCTGGGGCTCGGTCAGGGCAAACGCGCCGAGCATTGTGCCGCTGGCCAGGGGCGTGAGGAATGTCGCCTTCTGCTCTTCGTTGCCGAACTTGAGGATCGGCACGCAGCCCACCGAGTTGTGCACGCTCATGATGGTCGAGCACGCGCCGTCGCCAGCGGCGATTTCCTCCAGGGTCATCGCGTAGGCCAGATAACCGGTGTCACAGCCGCCCCACTGCTCCGGCACCAGCATGCCGAAGAAGCCCAGCTCGGCCATTTCATCGATGGCTTCCCGGGGAAAACGGTGCTCGCGGTCCCATTCGGCGGCGAACGGTTTCAAGCGTTCCTCGGCGAACTGCCGGGCCATGTCGCGGATTTGAGTCTGTTCTTCAGTCGCAAGCATGGTAATTCCTTAATACAGGCATTCGACGGCCATGGCCGTGGCTTCGCCGCCACCAATGCAGATCGCCGCGACGCCGCGCTTGAGACCCTTCTGGCGCAGGGCTGACAGCAGGGTCACGAGGATCCGTGCGCCAGACGCGCCAATCGGATGGCCCAGCGCACAGGCGCCGCCGTGAACGTTGACCTTGTCGTGGGCAATCTCCAGCTTGTCCATGGTCACCAGCCCGACCACGGCAAAGGCTTCGTTGACTTCGAACAGGTCGACTTGATCCAGCGACCAACCGGTTTTGTGCATCAGTTTCTTCACGGCACCAATCGGTGCGGTGGGAAACAGGCTCGGAGTATCGGCAAACGCCGCGTGACCGTGGATCACCGCCAGGGGCTTGAGGCCACGCTGGGCAGCCTGGCTCTGGCGCATTAGTACAAGGGCTGCGGCACCATCGGAAATGGAACTGGCGTTGGCCGCCGTCACCGTGCCGCCCTCGCGGAACGCCGGTTTGAGCGAGGCGATCTTGTCGATCCGCGCTTTCGGCGGCTGCTCGTCGTGGCGAATGGTCACTTGTTCCTTGCCGACCATGACCTGCAACGGCACGATCTCGGCATCGAAACTGCCGTCCTTGATCGCCTGCTGGGCGCGGGTGGTGGACGCAATGGCAAAGGCATCCTGGGCCTCACGACTCAAACCGTTGGCTTCGGCGCAATCTTCAGCGAAGGTGCCCATCAGCCGACCTTTGTCGTAGGCGTCTTCCAGCCCATCGAGGAACATGTGGTCAAGCACCCGGCCATGGCCCATCCGGTAACCGCCGCGGGCGCGATCGAGCAGGTACGGGGCGTTGGACATGCTCTCCATGCCGCCGGCCACCACCACTTCGGCGCTGCCGGCGATGAGCATGTCGTGGGCCAGGATCGTCGCTTCCATGCCCGAACCGCACATCTTGTTGAGCGTGGTGCAGCGGGTCGACTTGTCGAGCCCGGCGCCCAGTGCGGCCTGACGTGCCGGTGCCTGGCCCTGGCCGGCGGCGAGCACGCAACCGAACAGCACTTCTTCAACCGCCGCCGGCGCGATACCGGCCCGCTCCACGGCGGCCTTGATAGCGGCGGCACCGAGTTGCGGGGCAGTGAGGCTTTTCAGTTCGCCCTGGAAACCGCCCATGGGGGTACGGACGGCGCTGACGATGACAATAGGATCGTTGGACATCATGAATCCTCCTTACTTATTTGGCTGCCATGCGCAAGGCGCCGTCGAGACGGATCACCTCGCCGTTGAGCATGCTGTTCTCAATGATATGCCTGGCCAGCGCCGCGTACTCGGACGGTTTCCCAAGGCGTGGCGGAAACGGCACGCCGGCGGCCAGGGAATCCCGCACCTCGGGGGTCATGCCGGCCATCATCGGGGTTTCGAAAATCCCCGGGGCAATGGTCATCACCCGGATACCGAAGCGCGCCAGCTCACGGGCGGCCGGCAACGTCAGACTGGCGATGGCGCCTTTGGAGGCCGCGTAGGCGGCCTGGCCGATCTGGCCGTCGAAGGCCGCGACCGAAGCGGTGTTGATGATCACGCCACGTTCGCCATCGGCGTCTGCCTCGGTTTCGGCAATGGCCGCAGCCGCCAGGCGCAGCAAGTTGAAACTGCCGATCAGGTTGACGTTGATCACCTGGCTGAAGCTGTCCAGCCCATGGGGGCCGTTCTTGCCGAGGATCTTCTCGCCGCGCACGATACCGGCGCAGTTCACCAGGCCATTGAGACCACCGAACGCATCGACCGTGGCCCGGACCGCCGCTTCAGCCGCTGTTTCGTTGCTGATATCGGCCACCACGCTCTGGCAGCCCAGTTTTTGCGCCTGGGCGGCCACGGCGTCGGCGTTGAGGTCCACCAGCATCACCTGGGCGCCGGCCTTGACCAGCATCTCGCCGGTGGCCGCACCGAGGCCGGACGCGCCGCCGCTGACGAGGAAAATCTTGTTGTCGATCTGCATCATGGTGTCCTTGGGTTCAAGCTGAAACGTTCTGCGCCGCGGCCTCTTGAGCCTTGGCGATTTCCTGGTTGCGCAAGATAAAGCGCTGCAACTTGCCGCTTGGGGTTTTCGGCAAGTCGCTGACAAATTCGATTTCACGGGGATACGCATGGGCCGCCAGGCGCTTGCGCACATGCAGGCGCAATTCCTCAGCCAGCTCCGATGAGGCGCGATATTGGGTGCTGAGCACCACGAAGGCCTTCACCAGCTCGGTGCGTTCCGGATCGGGCTTGCCGATCACCGCCGCTTCCACCACGGCCGGGTGTTCGATCAGCGCGCTTTCCACGTCGAACGGACCGACCCGGTAGCCGGAGGTGGTGATCACGTCGTCGCTGCGGCCGACGAAGCTGATGCTGCCGTCGGGGTTAAGCTCCACGGTGTCGCCGCTCAAGTAGTAGTCGCCAACGAAGGCCTTGGTCGGCGCGCCTTCGTAACCGGCGAACCAGCACATGGGCGACTGGCTGCGGTCCAGCGCGAGAATGCCCGGCTGGCCCACGCCCAGCTCGCGCTGGTTTTCATCCAGCACCACGATCCGATGGCCCGGCGAGGCAAAACCGGCCGCCCCCAGATGTACCGGATGTTCCAGCCCATGGTGGTTGCACAGCACCATGCCCAGTTCGGTCTGGCCGTAATGGTCGTGGATCACCACGTCCAGATTATCGGCGAACCAACGGATCACCTCCGGGTTCAACGGCTCACCAGCGCTGCTGACGATGCGCAGCTTGCCCTTGATCGAGCGGGCGAACTGCTCGCCCCCGGCGATCAACAGACGGTAGGCGGTGGGCGAACCGGTCAGGTTGGTGATGCCGTATTTGTTGATGACCCGGCAGGTGCTTTCCAGGGTGAACGGGCCATCGTAGAAAGTAATCGGATGTCCCATGGCCAGCGGCCCGGTCACACCGAAATAAATGCCGTAGGCCCAACCGGGGTCGGCGACGTTCCAGAAGGCGTCTTCAGGTCGCAGGTCCACCGCGTCACGGGTGTAGCTCTGGAACGCCACGATGGCCTTGAGTGGCACCGACAGCGCCTTGGCAGGCCCTGTGGTGCCGGAGGTGAACATCAGCAGGAACGGGTCTTCGCCGGTGAGCATCAGCGGTTCGCACTGGCTGGAATGGTTCGCCACTTCGGCCCAGAAACTGTAGTCGCCGCGCACGATGCCCTGGCCCTTTTCACCACCGACCGTGACGATGGTGGGGCAACCGGTGATTTCATTGAGCTTGGGACGGTTGACGGCGTCGGTAACGACGATCCGTGCGCCCGAGCTGCCGACGCGGTGCTCGATGGCCTTTGGCCCGAATGCGGTGAACAGCGGTTGATACACCGCTCCGATACGCCAGGTGGCGAGTACAACGATCAAGAGTTCAGCGGTGCGCGGCAGCAGGCCGGCCACTTTGTCGCCCTTGCCGACGCCTTGGGCGCGCAGGAAATTGGCGAACCGCGCGGCGTTGTCCTGCAGGTCACGGTAAGTCCAAGTCGCATCGCTGCCGTCACGGCCCTCCCAGAACAAGGCGATACGACCCGGCAACGCATGCCGGTCGCAACATTCGACACAGGCATTGAGCACCTCGAGCGAGCCGTGCAGCGCGGCGTTGACGGTTTGCAGGTAATCGAATTGCGAAGTGGCGGACGAATAATCGCGCATGACCAGCATCCCTCTGTGGTTTTTATTGGTTGGGGGAACCGTGGATAGCAGGCAAATACTCGCGCCGAAGGGCTGTGGCGGCAATGGTCAAAGCTTTCAAGTTGCTTGACTGGTTTGGCCATGGTCTGAGGGATGTGTTGCCTGTCGAGCCCCCCCTGTGGCGAGGGAGCTTGCTCCCGCTGGGCTGCGCAGCCGCCCCAAAGCAGTCAACTCAATCAGCCTGACACACCCGGTTGTCCGGCTCTGGGGCCGCTTCGCGTCCCAGCGGGAGCAAGCTCCCTCGCCACAGGGCAGTTTTCAGCCACTACAAAGGATGCGCCCACGTGAATGAGTAAACCTTTTCCGGCGCCGGGGACTGGCAGCGCTGGTTGTCCGCATCAGCTCCTACCAGGAACCACTCGGCCCTTGAGGTATCGCCGACCCGGCGAGCCTTTTGCGGGTCGTAACAGCGGGCCAGGTCCCTGGCGGGGACCAGGGCGAAGGCCCGGGGGTGGCTGCGCAGCCAGGTGGCGGATTGTTCCAGGGCGTTGCCTTTATAAAAGCCGAAATGCACGATGGATTGCCGGGCGAACAGCCAATGGCCCTCACGCCAACCCACGAGTACCAACTCGGCATTTGAAGTCATCCCCGCGACATCGCGCATCAAGGTCTGGTGGGGGTTGATGCCTTCCTTGTGGGGCTCGACGAAGCCGCGTACAAGCCAGGCACACAACCACAGCGCAGCCAATACGTTGAAAACCATCCCGCCCCTCGGTCGCGCGCCAAACCAGCGGCGCAGCATCCACGGCACAAGCGGCGCTACCACCAGAATCAACGCGGGTAACACGGGAAAGATATACAGCTTGCGCTTGCCGCTGCTCAGGCTAAAGAACACCAACACCAGCAGTACCCAACCGAGCAGCACCAACACCCGACCGTCGTGCTTGAGCAGTTGCTTACGCCAGGCCGGCACCAGCCAGGGGAGCATGAACACAATCGGCAGCCAGTACTTCGGAATCACCTGGACGAAGAAATACCAGAATGGCTCGCGGTGCTCCCATGCGTTGGCATAACGCCCGGCAGTCTGCTTGAACAGGATTTCCTGGGCGTATGCCAGGCTGTCGGCACTGCCCTGGGAGACAATCATCAGCAAAGGCCCCAGCCATAACGCGATGGCAACCAATGCTACGAGCAGCCCCAGCCACCAGCGTCCCGCCTGGCCAGGCATGGCCACCACCCCCTTCCAACCTTTGCGCAGTGCATAGGCGTAGGGAATCAGCAACAGCACCGGCAGAAAACCAACGCCTTTGCTGATGATCCCCAACCCCATCGCCGCACACGCCACGTAGTACCAACGCCAGGCCGGGCCAAGCAGCATGTGCCGGCACAAGCCATAGATCCCCAGGATGGTCCAGAGCGCAAGGAAACCATCGATCTGCCCGGTGCGCAGGATGCTGTAGGTCTGGTAGGTCGCAAGAAACAAGAGCGCCGCGATCACCCCGACGCGCCGCCCCCACAAGCGTCGGCCCAGGTCATACAGGCACGCGGTGGTAACGGCGCCCGCCAGCAGCGCGGGCAAGTACAGGGCAACTTTGGGCAGGTGGGTCAGTTGCACGAACAGCGCCACCGTCCACATGAACAGCGGCGGTTTGTCGGCATAGATTTCACCGGCGCGATGGGGAATGAACCAGGAGCCGTTCTGCAGCATCTCCAGGGCAACGCCAAGGAAGCGCTCCTCATCGACGTTCATCGGTTGGCGCCAGCCAAGGCCAGCGCCCACCATGATCAAGGCCAATACCACAAACGCCAGGAGCTCGAGCCGCGAGGAAGATAATCGTATCCGCACCGTCTCAGCCCTTCTTGGCCAGTTCGGGGTTTTCCTGCTCATGATGCTTGGCGATCAACTGCAAATTGCGCAGGTAAACGATAAAGCCGAAGGACTGGCCGACAATGAACACCGGGTCTTCACGGTAGATGGCATAGGCCAGCAACAGCGCGCTCCCGACGATGCTCAGGTACCAGAAGCCAACGGGAATCATGCTGCGCTTCTTGTATTCGCTGTACAGCCATTGCAGGGCAAAACGCCCGGTGAATGCCAATTGACCACCGAAGCCAACGGCCAACCACAACGATTCTCTGCCCATTTCACACCTCGGTTTCTTGTGCGTTGACGTCCAGGCGGGTGCGTTTGATCAGCCACCACACCCCGAACAGATCGACAATGCCCACCAGCGCCCGGTCCAGGTTGCCGTAATTGGACACCCCGGCCCCGCGCTCACGGTGATTGACCGGATGAACCAGCATCCGGCCGTTGTGACGGCGGATCAGCGCCGGAATGAAACGGTGCATGTGATCGAAATACGGCAGGCGCAGAAATGCCTCGCGCTCGATCAACTTGATGCCGCAACCGGTATCGGGCGTCTGGTCCTTGAGCAGGCTGGCGCGCAATTTGTTGGCAAATCGCGAGGCCCAACGCTTGCTCGCCGTGTCCCGGCGGTTGACGCGATGCCCTGCCACCAGCTTGACGCCCGCGGGGGTGCCTTCGGAGCCGCGTACCAGGTCGAGCATTTTCGGCAGATCGGCCGGGTCGTTCTGACCGTCGCCGTCCAGGGTTGCCAACCAATGCCCGCGTGCCACTTCAGCGGCGTGGTAGATCGAGGTGCTCTGCCCGAGGGAACGGGTGTGGCTGAGCACCCGCAATTGCGGGTAGCCGCGACCTTGTAAGGTGCTTAACTCAGCGGCGGTGGCGTCGGTGCTCCCATCGTCCACCACGATGACCTCAAAGTTCTCATTGGCCAACGCCGTGCGCACTTCTTCAAGAAGTGGAATGAGATTACCTGCCTCGTTTTTGGCCGGAATCAGGACCGATACATAAGGGGGTTCGTGCATGATGCTCCAGAAAAAAGCTGGGAAATGAGTGGTTAGACGACGTAATAGTCGCGGTACCAATCGACAAACGACTGCACACCGACGGGCACCGCGACCTGTGGGCGAAACCCCACCCGCGCCTCCAGTTCACGAGTGTCCGCCCACGTGTCGACCACGTCGCCCGATTGCAGCGGCAAGAAATTCTTTATCGCGCGGATGCCCAGCGCTTCTTCAATGCACTCGATAAACCGCAAAAGCTTCACCGGTGAGCCGAAGCCGATGTTGTAGACCTTGTTGCGCACGCCGGTCTCATCGGTCGGGGGCAGCGGTATCAGGCGCACGAGGCCCTCGACGATGTCGTCGATATAGGTGAAATCGCGAGACATCGCGCCGTCGTTGTAAACGTCGATGGCGCGACCGTTGAGGATGGCATCGGTGAATTTGAATGGCGCCATGTCGGGCCGTCCCCAAGGCCCATACACGGTAAAAAACCGCAAGCCGGTGGTGGGAATGCCATAGAGATGCGAGTAGGCGTGAGCCATCAGCTCATTGGCGCGCTTGGTCGCGGCATAGAAAGACACCGGCTGATCGACAGGGTCGGTCGTGGCGTACGGCAGGCGGTCGTTCAAGCCATACACCGAACTGCTCGAGGCGAAAATCAGGTGCGCTGGCCGATGGGCACGACAGGCTTCCAATATGTTGAGGAAACCTACCAGGTTGCTTTGCGCATAAACGTCCGGATTGTCGATGGAATAGCGCACGCCGGCTTGGGCCGCGAGATGGACGACTTGGTCGAAGGCCTGTTCGGCAAACAACTCCAGCAGTGCCTGTTTGTCTGCCACATCCAGCAACTGAAAGCGGAAATCGCGACATCCGGCCAACTGAGCCAGTCGTGCCTGTTTCAGCTCGACGCTGTAGTAACTGTTGAGGTTGTCGATGCCAATGACCTGATGGCCATCACTGCACAGCCGCTTGGCGGTATGAAATCCGATGAACCCTGCGACGCCGGTGACCAGTACTCTCATACGCGGCCCAAAACGGTCGTTTGCATACATTACCCTGATGGATGGCCCGGCTTTTCCGGGGGCCTGCACAGGCTTGTATCAGAAATAAATGACGGTTTTATGAGCGTAGCGAAAAACCCTGTGGGAGGCACAAGATTGGAGGCCACCCGATGGGTCAATCTGGGTCGTTGAGAATCAGGCTGCGATAATGCCCCGGGTTGGACCCGGACCATTTGCGAAACGCCTTGTAGAAGGAGCTGGCATCGGCAAACCCCAGGCGCGAGGCGATTTCGACGAAACTGATGGAGGGCTCGGCCAGCCAGGTGATCGCCAGGTCCTTGCGCACGCTGTCCTTGAGGCCTTGGTAAGTCTGGCCCTCCTCCGCCAGGCGTCGACGCAGGGTGGACGCGGACACGCACAGTTGCTGGGCCAGCGCCTCGGTTTCCGGCCATTGTTCGGCAGGCAACTGCCGCAGGTCGTGCCGGATACGGCTGGCCAGGCTTTGCGGATCGCGGTATTTAACCAGGATGTTGGCCGGGGCTTGGGCCAGGAAGCGCTTGAGCTCATCAGCATTGCGTCTGATCGGCAGGTCGAGGCATTCGGCGGCGAAAATCATCCGGGTGCGAGGCCGGTCAAAACGCAGGTTCTGGGAAAACATCACCCGATAGTCGTCGCAGAAATCCGGCGCCGGGCAACGCAGTTCGACGGAAAGAATGGGAATACGCCGCCCGGCCAGCCAGCAGGCTACGCCATGGACGATCATCCAGTAGGTGAAATAGGTAAAGGCCCGACGCGGTTCCTGATCGTCTTCCAGCAGCACGATCTCCGCCAGGCTTTGCTGGCGCACCCATTGGGCCGGCAGGTGTTCGAACATCAGCGACAGAAAACCCAGCGCCGCCGTCAAGGCGCTCGCCAGCGTGGGCTGGGCCATGGCGCACTGGCAGAGAAACGCCAGGCTGCCGGACTTGAGCTTGCGCGGGTCCATGCCAAAAAACTCGTCATCCAGGCGCCGGGCGAGCAAGCGCCAGAGCCGCGCATAGGCATGGGCCGGGACCCGCGCCTGGGCGTCGTCGAGCAATGTGGGATCGATGCCCACCTTGCTCAATACCTCATCGGTAGCCGCTCCGGGAGCGCAGCTTTGCAGCAGCGCCTCACGCACCAACTGAATGGAGATGGTGTCTTTTTTCGACATGGCGCCGGTGTTCACAGGATCCGGTAAAGCAGCCGTTCTATCCGCACCCGGCTGACCCGTTTCAGGAACCTGGCCACGGCGTCGGGGTAATCCGGCAGGGTTTCCAGGTCCAGGTAGCGTTCGATCCGGCGCGTGTGGCGGTAGATCTGTTCAAGCTCGGCCTGGCGCGGCGCCAGCAACTCGCCCTTGGGGTCGTCCAGCAACAGCGCATTTTCCAGGTCCAGGCGAAAGGCCCTTGGATTGAGGTTGTTGCCGGTCAGCAAGGTGTAGCGCTCGTCGATCCACATGCCCTTGAGGTGATAGGTGTTGTCCCCATCACGCCATAGGTGCAGGTTCAATTGGCCGCTGTCGATAGCGCGCTGATGGCGTTTGGCGAAGCGCCGCAAGCTGATTTCGTAGAGGTATGGCAGCGCCGCGATGATCTTGAACGGCTCGCTTGGCGCAATGTAGAAGTCGTTGGCGGTCTTGTCGCCGACGATGATGTCGATCTTGACCCCACGGGCCAGGGCGCGATTGAGCTCCCGGGTCACCGCCAGGGGCAGGTTGAAATACGGTGTGCAAATGGTCAGTTGCTGGCGACTGCTGGCGATCAGCTCACCGATCACCCGGCTCAGCGGATTGTTCTTGCCCACCCCCAGCAACGGGCTTACCGACAGGCCACTCTTATCGAGGCTGCCCACGCTGGTGTCATAGGTCGCGTACTTGAGGCGACTGCGCAGGTCGCCGATGTCCTTGCGCAAACTGCGGGTGCTGGGCAGGTTCGGCAGGTCCAGGCGGTGCACGGCCCTGGAGGTGATCAGGCCGTGCTGCACCAGGTGATGCATCGAATCGGCCAGTGCCGTGTTCTGCAACAGGTGATAGCGGTCGTAGCGGTATTTGTCGAACTTGTGCAGGTAGACGTTATTCAGGCTGGCGCCGCTGTAGAGCACACAGTCGTCAATCACGAAGCCTTTCAAGTGCAGCACGCCGAACAGCTCGCGGGTCTGTACCGGCACGCCGTAGATCGGCACTTCGCTGGCATGGGTGCGAGTCTGTTCCTGATACCACGCCGAGTTGCCCGGCTGCTTCTTGGCGCCGATCAGCCCGCGCTGGGCCCGCAGCCAGTCCACCACCACGACCACATCCAGTTCCGGACGCGCGGCCTTGGCGGCATGCAGGGCATCGAGGATTTCCTGGCCGGCCTCGTCCTGTTGCAGGTACAGCGCGACGATGTAGATGCGCTGGGTGGCCTGGGCGATTTTCTCCAGCAGACAACGGCGGAATTGGGCAGCGCCATCGAGGATGGTCACCGCGTCGGCGGTCAGTGCAAAGCTGCGCAGCTTGGGCAGCAGGGAGCGTTTGAAAAGCGACGGCATAGGGCTCGCAAAAGGTCGATTCCGAAGAACGGATGAGCTTACACCATGGATGGGTTTGGGTCTTCCTGTCCTCAAGAAAAAAAGACTTGACCAAGGAGAACGATCATTCTACTTTTGTTTCATGAACGAAATCACTGGTAATGAAACACGAGACATCATTCTCGATGTCGCCGAAAAGTTGATCTATAAAAGTGGCATCGCCGCCACCGGCATGGACCTTCTGGTGAAGACCGCCGGCGTCTCCAGGAAAAGTGTCTATCGCTACTTCGCCAACAAGGACGACCTGATCGTGGCCGCCCTCAGGCGGCGGGACGAGCGCTGGATGCACTGGTTCAGCACCGAAGTGGACAAGGCGCCCACACCGACTGCACGGCTGCTCAACCTGTTCACCGTGCTCAAGGGCTGGTTCGACAGCGAAGGTTTCCGCGGCTGTGCATTCATCAACACCAGTGGCGAGACAGGCGATCCACAGGATCCGGTCCGCCAGGTGGCGAAGATGCACAAACAGAAGTTGCTCGATTACGTCACCCGGCTGTGCGTCGAACAAGGTGTCCAGGACCCGGACGCACTGGCCCGCCAACTCCTGATTCTGATTGACGGCGCCATTACCGTGGCGCTGGTCATGGGCGACCACAGCGCGGCTGACGACGCCCAGGACTTGCTGGAAAAACTGTTACACGCCTGACCCGTTGAACCCTTGTGCAATTTGTCAATTCACTGGAGATCCGCCATGTCTGCCTCTTCCGAAGTTCGCCCGCCGTTGCCGCCGTTCACTCGTGAATCGGCGATCGAGAAAGTTCGCCTGGCCGAAGACGGCTGGAACTCTCGTGACCCACAAAAAGTATCCCTGGCCTACACGCTGGATACTCAATGGCGTAACCGCGCCGAATTCGCCCATAACCGCGAGGAAGCCAAGGCGTTCCTGACCCGCAAATGGGCCAAGGAACTGGATTATCGGCTGATCAAGGAGCTCTGGGCCTTCACCGATAACCGCATCGCCGTGCGCTATGCCTACGAATGGCACGACGACTCGGGCAACTGGTTCCGCTCCTACGGCAACGAAAACTGGGAGTTCGACGAGCAAGGCCTGATGTACAACCGTTATGCCTGCATCAACGACATGCCGATCAAGGAAAGCGAGCGCAAGTTCCGCTGGCCGCTGGGCCGCCGGCCGGACGATCATCCGGGGTTGTCTGAGTTGGGGTTGTAACGCTCTTGACTGACCTGCCGCCCTAGCGAGCAAGCTCGCGATGGCGGCCTGACTGAGTACATATCCATTTCTGCGGTAAAGGCTGCTGGCGGTTCCGCCCTGACGGCGGGTCACTTTTGGAAAAGCGCCAAAAGTAACCAAAAGCGCATTGCCCCACCACTCGGTGCCTCGCCTAGGCTCGGCATGCCCTCACTCCGGCATTGCTCCGTGGGCCGCCGCGAAGGGCCGTCCATGGCCCAGCGCGGCTACCTCGGCATCCATGCCGAGGTGCCCACGGATCAATGCCTGCGTTCGGCCAGCGTGGTTAACGGGGCGCCCGAGATCAACGTCCACGCCGAGGCGGCCTTATAGCCGACCTGGCTCTCGCGGTCGTGCACCCATCGGCTCTTGTGGAAGCTTGCTCGCGATGGCGGTGGCAAGTCCGACAAAGGTGCAGGCTGACTCACCGCTATCACGAGCAAGCCCCCACAGCCGCGCCAGACAAGCGGCCCCTCCAACAGGCTTGACCCACATGCCGCCAGGCATCACATTGCCTGGGCCGGCGATAAGCTCGCTGTTTCGTTGTGCAGCAGATTTTTGTGGAGCCCATGACCGCGTCGATTCCGATCCGTCCCCCCTGCCCGCCCGGCGTCTGCGATTGTGGCCGTGATGCCTTGTTGCAAGCGCCTGGCAGCGACCTGCGCATCCTTTGCCTGAATCGCCAGGAAGAAAAACGCCTGCTTGAACGTCTGGAGAACATCCAGAGCCTCGACGAACTCCAGCGCCTGCAGCAACGCCTGTACGAGAACCTGGGGATCCGCTTGAGCGTCGAGCCCGGCTATAACGAAGTGCGGACCATGCGCGGCATCGCCATCGAATTCCAGGAGCAGCCCGGCCTGTGCCGGAAGATTCGCCAGTCGATTCCCGCCGCCATTCGCCGCGGGCTGGAAAAACGCCCCGAGATTGCCTGGCGGTTGCTGGATGCCCACGATCTGTTTCGCGACATCTGAACCCAGGCGGCTCCTTCCCTGGAGCGGCACCTCGGCCTAGAAATCCACCGTTGCGGAAAGCAGGTAGGTGCGCGGGGTCGACAGCGTCAAGCCAGGCTCACTGTCATCCGACGCGCCGGCCGAACTCCAGTAGCGCTTGTCTGCCACGTTTTCGATATTGGCCCGCAGGGTGATGTGTTTTTCGTCGACCTTGAATGCATAGCGGGCGCCCACGTCGAAACGTTCCCAGGAATCGATTTTCTTGGTGTTGGACTGGTCCAGGTACTGCGAGCTGGAATAGATGCCACGGCTGGTCAGGGTCAGGCCCTGTAGCGTCGGCACGTCCCACTCGGCGCCGAGGTTGACGTTGTACTTCGGCGTGGCCGGTGCGCGGTTGCCGTCGAAAGTGCCGTTGGTGGTATGGGTCAGTTCGCTGTCGATGTACATCACGCCGCCGAGCAAACGGGTTCCCTTCAGCGGTTCGCCAAACACACTCAACTCCACGCCGGTGTTTTCTCGCTTGCCGTTCGGGCCGAAGACACGCGTCGTCGCGTCGGTCGCATAGGCCGGCTGTTTGATCCGGAACAGGGCGGCGGTGACGGCGAACGGACCGGCATCGTACTTGGCGCCCACCTCGACCTGACGGCTGATGAATGGCGGGAAAATCTCGTCCTCGTTCACCGATGTCGACGGCGCGATCTTGCCCTGGCTCAGGCCTTCCATGTAGTTGGCATACAGCGACAGCTTGTCGGTCGCCTTGAACAAGATGCCGCCCGACGGCGAAACCTTTTCCTCATCGTAGGCGGTGTCACCCTTGACGTTATTCGTCCAGTCGTCAACCTTCACCCGCTGCCAGCGGGCGCCGAGGGTCAGCAGCAAGCGATCATCGAACAGCCCCAGGGTGTCGGACAAGGCCACGCCACTGAAGCGGTTCTCGGTGTAGACCTTGTCGTCCTGTCGCGTCGGGTTGCTCGGCGTCGGGGTCTGCACCGGCTCATACAGGTTGCTGCGACCGTTGGCGTAACGGGCGCCGCCATTTTCGAAGTCCATGTAGAAATAGCTGGCCGCCAGGTTGACCTCATGGCTCACCGGACCGGTATGGAACCAGTTGCGCACCCCGGCCGTGGCCGTGCGAACATTTTCGTCGCGGGTAAAGTCTCGGGGCTGGACCGTGAAGTCACCGGCGTCGTTGGTGACCGAAACGTTGTGCCTGAGGAAGTCGTGCTCGCTTTTGCGCGCGCCGACACCGCCATACAGCATGACGGAATCGTTGACGTCGAATTCAGCGTTCACGGCGCCGAAGGTGTCCTTGGTGCGAGCCTTGCTCCAGGACTGGGCGTAGTTGTCACGTACGTCACTGGCATGAGGAACCTGTGCATTGGCACCCACCTGCACGCGTTCCTGGGGCGCGTCGGTGTTACGCTCGGTGTGGCCGATGTCAGTCGACAGTCGCAGGCGCTCACCGCGAAAATCCAGGCCCAGCACCGCCATCTCGCGGTCCACGCTCTGGTGATCCCATTCGGTGTCGCCCGCCTGCTTCACGCCATTGAAACGGATACCGAACTTGTCATCCTCACCAAAACGCCGACCGACATCCACGGCACCGCCAAGCTGGTTGTTGGAGGCATAGCTGCCGGTGAACGAGGTGATGGGCTTGTCGGTGGCACGCTTGGGCACCACGTTGATCCCGCCCCCCACGCTGCCCCGCGGCGAGATACCGTTGATGAGCTGGCTCGGGCCCTTGAGGATATCGACGCGTTCGGCCATCTCCATGTCGATGGTGTAGGTCGGCAAGATACCGTAGAGACCGTTGTACGCAACATCACTGTTGAACAGGCTGAAACCGCGAATGGTGAACTGCTCATAGCGCCCGCCCGCCGGGTTGGTGGCGCGGACCGAGGGGTCGCTGGCGATCAGGTCGCCCAAGGTGCGCGCCTGCTGGTTCTTGACCACCGCGCTGGTATAGGTGGTCATGCTGAACGGCGTTTCCATGAAGTCCCGCGAGCCCAGCAAGCCTTGCGAACCGCGACGAGCAACCTGGCCACCGGCATACGCCGGGCTGTCCGTCGACGCCGTGGCGCCGAGAATCGAGGTGGGTGGCAGTTGCAAGCTGCCGCCTTCCGGTGCCGGCGTCAGGATATAGGCCTGCTCACCCACCGCTTGCAATTGCAGGCCCGAGCCCGACAACAGCCGGGCAAACCCCTCCTCAACCCCGAATTCACCCGAAAGGCCGGCGCTGTTGCGACCACTCACCAGGGCCGGATCCACCGACAGGTTGACGCCCGCCAGCCCGGCAAACCGGGTCAACGCCGCGCCGAGGCTGCCAGCCGGCACCTGGTAGCTGCGCCGGTCGGCGTCTTCGGCCAGGCTCGATGAGATAAAGAATGGACTGGCGCTCAAACTCAGCATGAGGCTCAGGTTCAACAGCGGACGCCAGCCGGCAAAGGCCGGGCGCAAAAGCAAAGGTGCAACTGCGGACATTGGAAAGCGCTCTCATTTTTGTTCAGTTGCCTTGAATGACAAGCGAGACAAAAAAAGGGGACAGGCCTCAGGCCATATTTTTGCGAAGTGTCAACGTGACCCAGTAGCGAGTGCGCATGTGCACGTCCAGCGGTAGGCTGGCCGCAAGCAGCGTGAGGATTCGGTCGGTGTTGTCCAGGCGGAAGCTGCCTGTGATTCGCAGGGGTTCCAGGGTTTCGTCCCAACGCAACACCCCGGGGCGATAGCGGCTCAGTTCCCGCAGGAAATGCCCCAGTGGCTGGTCCTGCGCAACCAATACGCCGTCACGCCAACCCAGCTGTGCCACGTCGAACGCCTTCACTGGCCCCGCGCCCGAATCCTGGATGTTGACCTGCTGGCCTGCTTCCAGGCTCAGCAATGGCCCGCGCAAGGGTTGCAGTTGTGCCGAGCCGCTGACCACCAACACCCGGCAATCGCGTTCGCCCAGTTGCACACAGATTTCACCACGACCGACTGTGATGAGCCCGTAGGGTGATTGAACGGACAGCGGCGTGCGCCCGGCGAGCGTGAGGGCGATTTCGCCGCGCAACAGCACCAGGCGACGCGTCTTGAGGTCCAGGTCAACGGCGCTGTCGGTGTTCAGTTGCAGCGCACTGCCATCGACCAGCGACCAGCGCCGTTGCTCGCCCGTGGCGGTGTGCAAATCAGCGCGCCAGGCCTCCAATGGCAGCTCTCGCCCCAGCAACCAAGCGGTCGGGACCAATGCGGCGACGCCCAATGCGCGTTTGAGCGCCTCGCGCCGAGCCAGCACTGGGCGGTCCAGTGCTGCCATGCCCAGGGACGCGGGCACCCCGGCAAAACGCTGGCGCAATCGCTGGGCCTTCTGCCAAGCCGCCTCGTGATGAGCGCTGCTGTCGCGCCAGCGTTGCAGGGCCGCCGAGTCGAACGCATCTGCGTCGAACTCCATCAGGGTCAACCAGCGAGCCGCCGCCCGCGCCGCTTCGCGGGCTTCGGGTGAAGGGGCCGAGCGCATCAGAAGTCCACCAACAGGCAATGCTCATAGGCCTGGGCCATGTAGCGTTTCACGGTGCGTTCGGACACGTGCAGGCGTTCGGCGATCTCGCGATAACCCAGGCCTTCAAGTTGGCTCCAGAGGAAAGCCCGCCGCACCAGGGGCGGCAGGCCATCGAGCAGTTCGTCCAGGGCTTGCAGGGTTTCCAGCAGCAGCCAGCGTTGCTCTGGCGACGGTGCGCAGGCTTCGGGCAGGCTCGCCAGGGCGTCGAGATACGCCTGTTCCAGACTGCGCCGGGTGTAGAAATTGCTCAGCAGACGTTTGCCAACGGTCAGCAGATAAGCCCGGGGTTCTTGTAGGTCAGCCAATGCCTGGGAACTGGAAAGCACCCGCAGGAAGGTGTCCTGGCGCAGGTCCGCCGCATCCCAGGCATTACCCATGCGCCGTCGCAGCCAGCCTTCCAGCCAACTACCGTGGTCACGGTATAACGCATGGAGGGAATGCTCCGTCGGCGTAACTGCATCACACATGTCCAGAAGCCTGCGCAAAATCTTAAATGAGACTGATTCTAATTAATGTTCGCGCAGGAATCCAAGTTGTTTATGCAAAGTATGTCTAGAAACGGGTCGGAAACACCCCACAGGCAGGTTTTTGCGAGCAGTGCGATCAGTGGCTGGCGTGCAAGGTCTTCGCCACCTCGGGCATGGCCGATGAGTGATGGTTGATGATCTTCCACTGGCCATCGAGACGCTCATAGAGGAAGGTGTAGCGCGCCTGGACCTCGCGCTTGGAACCGTCGGCCTGGGTGAGCGTGAAGGTATAGACACCACTGTCCATCGCCGCATCGGGGCCCAGGTGGCGGATCTCCCGGTAGTTGATTTGCCCCACCGGTTTGCCGGCCAGGAAATGCTCGAAGTAATCCTGGATCTGCGCCGGTGTGTTGCGCACCTTGTTGGAAACAGTCGGTTGCAAAATCGCATCCGGGGCGTAGAGGCCGGTCACGGCGGTGGCGCTACCGGTTTGCAGCGCGGCGTTCCAGCGGTCGAACAGGGCCGCGATCTCACGGTCATTCACATTCTTGGGCAACTCGGCCACCGTGCGATACACATAAGGCGTAGCCTCAAGCGCCTGGACAAGCGGTGCGGCCAGCAGGAATAAAGCAGCAATGGCGCAGGTTTTCATTTTCATCAAAGTATTCCCTTGGGTTTCAATGGGGCCACTTTGCCGGCCTTCCCCGCCTTCGCCATCGGCCAACCGGTGCCAATCGCCTATGCCGTTCGGCAGATAGGCCCGGTGCCGGTGACACGTTCTAATGACGCCACCGCGAACCGGACCGGTCCTCTTCCACGCTGGAGTTCCCCATGCAAAGCCCACCCCATGACCCCGGCAGCGCCCTGGCCATCCGCAGCCAATATCGCCAGTCGCAAAGCCGCGCCGCACGCCTGGGGCTGCTGCTGGGCACCGGCCATGAACTGACGCAACTGCCCCTGTCGGCCATGCGCCAGCGTGCGCTGCAACGGGCGTGCGCGTTCATGGCCATGGACCATGGCCTGTTGCTGGAGTGGGCACCGGACCACCCGTTGCGCACCCTCGCCAGCCACGGCAGCGCGGAGCGACTCGAGCTGCTCGCCAACCTGGCCCGGCCACAAACGCCCGGCCCACAATGGCTGGAGTCGCCCGGCAGCGCCCTGCCCCAGGTCTTGCGGGTGCCGTTGCGGGCCTCCGACGGCATAGCGTTCGGGGCGTTGTTGCTGGGTAACAGCGTGGCCCTCGGCGCGCCGGACAACGAAGACATCGAATCGCTGCAATTGCTGGCAACGCTGTTGGCGGCGCACCTGGAGAACAGCCGTCTGCTCGAAGCACTCCAGGCCCGCGAGCGGACCATGTCCGAGTTGGTCCACCGCCTGTTCAGCGCCCAGGAAGACGAACGCAAGCGTGTGGCCTACGACCTGCACGACGGCCTGGCGCAGAACCTCGCCGGTTTGCATCAGCGCTTGCAGGGCTTCGCCGGTCGCTGCCCGTCGCTACCGCCTGCACTGGCGAACGAACTGCAAAGCATCCTCGACCTGGCCCAAGGCTGCGTTGGCGAGGGCCGGCAGTTGATCGGTGGCCTGCGCCCCCACGTACTGGATGATTTCGGCCTGTACAAAGCCGTCGACAAGGAAGCCGACCGCCTGCGTGACGCGGACCTGACGGTGACCTGGGTCGAACACAGCACCGCGCGCCTGCCGGGTAACACGGAGATCGCCCTGTTTCGCATTGCCCAGGAAGGCATCAACAACATCCTCAAGCACGCCCAGGCCAGCCACGTGTGTTTGGGGTTGGCGGTAGAAGACGGCCACGCTTGCCTGCGCGTGGAGGACGACGGCCGTGGCTTTGCCCTGGAGCAACCCATCGAAACCAACGGCAGTTGCCATCTGGGACTGGCTGCCATGCAGGAACGCGCGCACTTGCTGGACGGCCACTTGAGCTGTTGCAGCCAGCCCGGCGGCGGCACCCGACTGCTGGCCAGCGTGCCGCTACCGGCCCACGGAGAACACCCATGAACCCACCCTTGCGCCTGCTGCTGGCCGATGACCACGAAGTCACCCGCACCGGGTTTATCAGCATGCTCGCCGGCAACCCGGGATTCGAGGTCGTCGGCCAGGCCCGCGACGGCCAGGAAGCCCTCGACCTGTGCGAGCGGCTACAGCCGGACATCGCGATTCTCGACATCCGCATGCCCGTCCTCAACGGCCTGGGCGCGGCGCGGATCCTGCAACAGCGCCAGCCCGGAATCAAAGTCGTGATCTTCACCATGGATGACAGCCCAGACCACCTCGAAGCCGCCATCGGTGCGGGCGCGGTTGGCTATCTGCTCAAGGACGCCAGCCGCGATGAAGTGCTCGACGCCCTCAAACGGGTCGCCCAGGGCGAAGAGGCGTTGAACAGTTCGGTCAGCGCGCGCCTGCTGCGCCGCATGGCCGAGCGCGGTGCCAATGGCGCCACTCAAGTCCAGGCCCTGACCGCCCGGGAACGCCAGGTCCTGGGCCTGGTGGCCGGCGGTTTCAGCAACCGTGAAATCGGCGAAAAGCTGGGCATCGCGCCCGGCACGGCCAAGGCCCACGTAGAGCGAGTCATCGGCAAACTGGGCGCCGCCGACCGGACCCAGGCCGCCGTGCGCGGCGTTGCCCTGGGCCTGGTGGCGCAACCCTCCGGGCAATGGCCATGAGGTTTTTCGCCGCCCGCCGCTGGGCCGACCTGCCCTTGCGCGGCAAGGCCCTGGTGGTGATTTCCCTGCCGCTGGTGGTCCTGCTGCTGTCGCTGGTGCTGATCTATATCACCGAACGCCAGACCGCACGGGCCGAAGAGGACGTGCGCCGGGTACTGCTGGTCCAGGGAGATATCCAGACAGTCCATACCCTGTTGGCCGAGGCAGCGGCCAGCGTGCGCGGTTACCTGCTGACCCGGCGCGAAGATTTCCTGCCCAGCTACGAACAGGCCACGCCGCTGATCCACGCGGCGTTGCAGCGCCTGGACCACAACATTCGCGATGCCAGGATGCGCGAGCACCTCAAGACCATCACCCCGCTGATCGCCGACAAGCTCGACGGTCTGCTCGCGTTGCGCAACGGCAAGCGCGACGACCCCGAGGCCATCACCGCGATCCTGATCGAAAACAAACAGGTGCTGGATGTGCTGCGCGAGCAGATCAGCGCCATGCGCATCCGCGAGGACGCCCTGCTCGCCGACCGCAGCGCCGCCGCCTCGGCCACGCGCATGCGCCTGTTGTTCGCCACCCTGCTGGCGGCGGTGTGCGGGTTGCTG
This sequence comes from Pseudomonas sp. NFACC16-2, assembly GCF_900119205.1. Classification (NCBI taxonomy): domain Bacteria; kingdom Pseudomonadati; phylum Pseudomonadota; class Gammaproteobacteria; order Pseudomonadales; family Pseudomonadaceae; genus Pseudomonas; species Pseudomonas sp. NFACC16-2. Next base: position 121,347 of record NZ_FPIX01000016.1, read on the forward strand.
GGGGCGATTGTCGCGGTGTTGTTCCTGTCCAAGGGCATTGTCGCCCGCGTCCAGCAGGTGCAAGGCAACGCCCAGCGCCTGGCATTGGGCCAACCCTTGTTGCCGCAACCGCCGGAGCAGGACGAAATAGGCCAGCTCGGCACGCGCCTGGTGGAGGCCGGGCAGTTGCTCGCCGAACGCGAGCGGGCCCTGCGCGACAACGAGGAGCGCTTGCGGCTGATCATCGATGGCGTGAAGGACTATGGGATCTTCGCTCTGAATGCCCAAGGCTACGTCACCACCTGGAACGCCGGCGCGCAGCGGATCAAGGGCTACACCGAGCAGGAAATCCTCGGCCGCCATTTTTCCCTGTTCTACCTGGCCGAGGAATGCCCGGCGCACCCGGACATGGCCTTGCGCGAAGCCACCCGCGACGGTCATTACATGGAAGAAGGCTGGCGTTGCCGCAAGGACGGCAGCCGCTTCTGGGCCAGCGTGGTCATCACCGCCCAATACGATGGCACCGGCGCCTTGCGCGGTTTTTCCAAGATCACCCGCGATATCACCGACCGACGCGCCGCCGAGATCGCCCTGCGGACCGCCCGCGAAGAAGCCGAAAGCGCCAGCCGGGCCAAGAGCGAGTTTCTCTCGCGCATGAGCCATGAGCTGCGTACGCCACTGAACGCCATCCTCGGTTTTGCCCAATTGCTGGACATGGACTCCACGGCTGGCCAACGCCCCCAGGTCAGCCATATCCTGCGGGCCGGCCAGCACTTGCTGGCGCTGATCAACGAGGTGCTGGACATTGCCCGGATCGAAGCCGGGCGCCTGCCGCTGAACATCGAGCCGATCGCCTTGTCGACGGTGCTGCACGAAGCCCTGACCTTGGTTTCACCGATGGCCGCCGACGCCGGGATCCACTTGGCCGAGCTGCCGGCGCTGCCCGACGACAGCGGCGTGCTCGCGGACCGCCAGCGCCTGGTGCAGGTACTGCTCAACCTGCTGTCCAATGCCATCAAGTACAACCGGCCCGGCGGTGAGGTGCGCATCGAAGTCAGCGTCCAGGCCCATCAGGTGAGCATCGCCGTCAACGACACGGGGCATGGCATTGCCCCGGAACAGCTGGACCAACTGTTCAAGCCCTTCGAACGCCTGGGTGCCGATCCTCAGGTCGAGGGCACTGGCTTGGGGTTGTCGTTGAGCAAGAGTCTGCTGGAAATGATGCAAGGTAACCTGCAGGTCCACAGCGAGCCCGGACACGGCTGCTGTTTCACCCTGCAACTGCCCGGCACCCAGGTGGTTGGCGCGCATCTGCCACCCATCGCCGCCCTGGCGGTGACGCGTTCGCCTCTGGACTATCACGGCAAAGTCCTCTGCATCGAAGACAACCTGTCGAGCCTGGCGCTGATCGAAACCCTGATGCAACGCCGCCCGGGCATCCAGTTGTTGTCGAGCATGCAAGGCCAGATGGGCCTGGACCTCGCTCGCCAGCACAGCCCGCAACTGATCCTGCTGGACGTCAGCCTGCCTGACCTCGAAGGCCTGGAAGTCTTGCGCCGCCTGCGCCAGTCCCCGGCCACCGCCGCCACGCCCGTGCTGATGATCACCGCCGATGCCAGCGACCTGACCCACCGCGCCCTGCGTGACGCCGGCGCCACGGCGATCCTGACCAAACCTATTCATATCCAGGCCTTCCTGGGCCACCTCGAGCACTATCTACCGGAGCCCGCATGAATCGCGACTTGCGCATCCTGATCGTCGACGATCAGCGCCCCAACCTGGACCTGATGGAGCAACTGCTGGCACGCGAAGGGTTGCACAACGTGCTGAGCAGCACCGAACCTTTGCGCACGCTCGACCTGTTCAACAGCTTCGAGCCGGACCTGGTCATCCTCGACCTGCACATGCCGGCGTTCGACGGCTTTGCCGTGCTGGAGCAACTCAATCGGCGCATTCCGGCCAATGATTATCTGCCGATCCTGGTGCTGACGGCCGACGCGACCCGAGACACGCGCCTGCGGGCCCTGGCCCTCGGCGCCCGGGATTTCATCAGCAAACCCTTGGACGCGCTGGAAACCATGTTGCGCATCTGGAACCTGCTCGAAACTCGCGCGCTCTATAAGGCGTTGCGCGAGTTGATCCCGTCCCAGCAGATCGAACTGTTGCGCCAGCACCGTCCTGCTGCCGGCCCGGCTTGATCTGGCAGCCGTTCCATCGAGGCATGCGAAGCATGGAAGTCACTGAACGAACATCGGCAACCGGCCTGCAGGCACACATTCGCGGCGAGCGCCTGGCGACGTCCGACGGCGTATCGGCCAAGGAGATTCTGGTCGAGATCTTTGTCCGTGAGCGCAGCGAAGCACACATCGTCGTGCCGGCAGTGGCCGAACCGTTGCTCGTCTGGGTGCTGTCCGGGGAAGCCATCGTCGAGGAGCGCGTTGCCGACGAGGCGTGGGAAGCGAATACCGTGGGCAGCGGAGATTTTTTCCTGACCACATCCCCGGTTCCTTATGAGATGCGCTGGCAAGTGATCAGTCGCGAGCCGTTTGTGGTCATGCATCTGTACCTGGGGTTGGCATTGCTGGAACGCGCCCTTGCCGAAGCCGGCGGCAGCGGCGCGATCCAGCTGCGGGAAGTCTCTGGCGGGCGGGATGAAGCACTTTCGACCTTGCTCGAACAGATTCGGGCGGAATTGACCCGGCGCGGTGAAACCAGTGCCTTGCTGATCCAGGGCGTGGCTCAGTGCGTAGCGGTGCACCTGGCGCGGCATTATCTGGATGCCAGTGCCGACGACATGTCCGGACGTAACGCCCTGCCCGCTTTCAAGCTCAAGCGGGTGACCCAGTTGATGGAACAACACCTGGCCGACCCCTTCAGCCTCGGTGACCTGGCCCAAGCCATCGGTATGAGCGAATACCACTTCAGCCGCCTGTTCAAACGCGCCACCGGGCGATCACCTTCGCAATACTTCATCCAACTGAGAATGGCGCGGGCCCGGCAACTGCTGCTGGAAACCGAGCGCAGCGTCATCGATATCGGCTTGGAGGTCGGCTATGGCAGCGCCAGTCACTTCTCCCAGGTGTTCCGCCGCGAAGTGGGTGTGGCGCCAAGTCATTACCGCAAGTAAAACCTTGCGGCTGGCTGATCGTGGCTGATCGTTCCCACGCTCTGTGTGGGAATGCATCCCGTGACGCTCTGCGTCACACTCCAGAAGCGGAACGCGGAGCGTCCCTGGCGGCGTTCCCACGCGGAGCGTGAGGAACGATC
>NZ_FPIX01000055.1:0-30893 GCF_900119205.1 Pseudomonas sp. NFACC16-2
GGTCACGGGGAATCTCCAACGCTAGCTCGCCAAAGTCGCCTTTGAGCGTCTTGCCGCTATGGCCGTTGCGGGCATTTCCTTCTGCATTGGTCACCGCTGCGCTTTTGTCATGACCCAGATGTTCGGTCATTTCAGCTTCCAGGGCACGTTCGACCAGCATCTTGGTGAGCTGCTTGAGCAGACCATTTTCGCCGATCAGATCTTCAGGCTTTCGGTAATTGGCCAACAGACTGTCGGCCAGCTTCACCAGCTCAGGATTGGGTTTGACTCGTTTAGTGCGCTTGGGCTCGGTCATTGAGACTCCTTGGGAAAGGCAGTGTGCACCTAATGACCGTTTACACAAACTTCAGAACACCCTCGATTTGAGGGGTCAACCCTTTAACCCACTCACCCGAGCAAACTCCATCAATCCACCGTCATGCCCAAGCCCCAACTTGTCCATGGCGGTGCGTTTTTGTCGGCTGATGGTTTTTTCACTGCGATTGAGCTGGGCTGCAATCTGTCTGCCCGACATCCCGTGCACGAACAGCCTCACCACCTCCAGCTCCCGTTCGGAAAGGCTCACCCGGTTGGCGTCCGAGCGCGTGGCGGCCAAGGTTTGCCCTCGCAGAAGCTCAAGAAAAGCCGGGCATGCATACTGCCGCCCCTGAGTGACACCGAGGATGGCCTGTTTCAGTTCCATCAAAGGACTGCGTTTATCGAACAAGCCGTTCACGCCGGTATTGAGCAAGGCCTGCAACACGGACGGATTGCGTAGCATGGTGATCACGATCAGGGGGCAGGCGCGGTAGTGGCGTTTCAAATAGCCCATCAGGGCCAGGCCGTCCGGGAACTGCCCATCGGGCATCGAATAGTCGCAGATGACCAGGTCGCAGGGGGTGCGCTCCAAGTGCTGGAGCAGTTCATCGGCGTTGCGAGCCTTGGCAACCACTGAAAACCCAGCCCCCGCCAGGACCATTTCGATACCCGTCAGCACGACGGGGTGATCATCGGCAAGGATGATGCGTATAGGGTTGTCCGAAGAAGGCCTGTGCGACACTCGCGTATCGTCACAGGTGCTGAGGCCGAAAATGTCGCGGCATTCGGGCGTGTGGTTCAGATTCATTGCTGCCTCTACAGGGGTCAAGTACATCCCGACCGCTGCTGACAAGCCGTCGGAGCGCTCAGATCAAGCCTCGTTCGCGCGCGATTTTTCCCGCGAGATGACGCGAACTGACGCCGAATTTTCGGCGAATGTTGTTGAAGTGATAATTGACGTTGGCCTCGCTGCAATCAACGATGACGGCAATCTCCCAAGAAGATTTGCCAGCCTCGCTCCACTGCAGGAACTCCTTCTCCCGATTGGTGAGTCGGATCGCTTGAGCAGGTTTTTTTTCCGTGGAGTGGTAATGGTCCTGGTATGGCGCCGAACGTCCAGAAATCGCGGTGCTGTGGTACATGACTGAAACTCCCATTCATCATCATTATTTGATGGCGTGGGGGTGGCGGAATCTTCCCACTTCTTGATGGCATGGTTCGCACTACCCGTCTTCAAGCCTGCAGGCAGGGCTGAAAGCACGGTTTCGTTTATAGCTTGATTCAAAGCACCTGAAACCTGTCAGACATTACAGGTGGGGGACTCTAATGAGTAATGGTTGAAAAGGCTGTCAGCCAAAGCGCCTGATTTTGTGGGATTTATTTCCGTCTGGTTGACGATTCCGTTTGTCCTGACCAAGCAAAAACCAGGAGAAAGCGAGGCTAGGGAACATGGCATAAGTGAAAATCGCCATTTAAATTTGCATTCAATCAACCCCGGGTATATACACGCACCATGCTTCCTTCCCAATGCTTGTGCATCAACCTGCGTCGTGCCGCCCGTGGCGTCAGCAGGTATTACGACGGCGCCCTCGACGGCTTCGGGATCAACGTTGCCCAGTATTCTCTACTGAACAACCTGGCGCGCCTGGACCAGCCGAGTATTTCCTCCCTGGCCGAGGCCATGGGTCTGGATCGCAGTACCCTGGGGCGCAACCTGCGAGTGCTCGAAGGCGAGGGGCTGGTGGCGTTGGCCGAGGGCGACGACTTGCGTAACCGCATCGTCGTGCTCACTGACGCGGGGCACGCCCGGTTGGCGGCAGCACTGCCGGCCTGGGAAGCGGCGCAGCAGAAACTGATTGATAAGCTGGGCGCCGAAAAGCGTGCGACCTTGCTGGCCTTGCTGGATGAACTGGCGTGAAGCCGGTTCGTTCGATGATAAGTGGGTATATACCCGCGACCGGAGAACAAGAATGACATCGATGTGGCGTACCTGTGGTTGGGTCCTGGTGGGCAGCGCGCTGATCCTGGCGTTGTCCCTGGGCGTGCGGCATGGCTTCGGCCTGTTCCTGGCGCCCATGAGTGCCGAGTTCGGCTGGGGCCGTGAGGTATTCGCCTTCGCCATCGCCTTGCAGAACCTGATCTGGGGCTTGGCGCAGCCGTTCACCGGCGCGCTGGCCGACCGCTTCGGTGCGGCGAAAGTGGTGCTGATCGGCGGTGTGCTGTACGCACTGGGCTTGGTGTTCATGGGCATGGCCGATTCGCCATGGTCCTTGTCGTTGAGCGCGGGTCTGTTGATTGGCATTGGCCTGTCGGGCACGTCGTTCTCGGTGATCCTCGGGGTGGTTGGGCGGGCCGTGCCGCCGGAAAAACGCAGCATGGGCATGGGTATCGCCAGTGCCGCCGGTTCCTTCGGCCAGTTCGCCATGCTGCCCGGTACGCTGGGGCTGATCGGCTGGCTCGGTTGGTCGGCGGCCTTGTTGGCGCTGGGGCTGCTGGTGGCGTTGATCGTGCCGCTGGTGAGCATGCTCAAGGACGCGCCGTTGCCGGTCGCCGGCCATGAGCAAACCTTGGGCGAAGCCTTGCGTGAGGCGTGCAGTCATTCCGGGTTCTGGTTGCTGGCGGTTGGCTTTTTCGTTTGCGGGTTCCAGGTGGTGTTCATCGGCGTGCATTTGCCGGCGTATCTGGTGGACCAACATCTGCCAGCCAGCGTCGGCACCACCGTGCTGGCCCTGGTCGGGTTGTTCAATATCTTCGGCACCTATACGGCCGGCTGGTTGGGCGGGCGCATGTCCAAGCCACGCCTGCTGACCGGGTTATACCTGGTGCGGGCGGTGGTGATCGGCTTGTTCCTGTGGCTGCCCGTGACCACCACTACGGCGTACCTGTTCGGCATGGCGATGGGCTTGCTGTGGCTGTCGACGGTACCGTTGACCAACGGCACGGTAGCGACCTTGTTTGGTGTACGAAATCTCTCGATGTTGGGTGGGATCGTGTTCCTGTTCCACCAGTTGGGTTCGTTCCTCGGTGGTTGGTTGGGCGGGGTGGTGTACGACCGCACCGGCAGCTACGACTTGATCTGGCAGGTGTCGATCCTGCTCAGCCTGTTGGCGGCGGCGTTGAACTGGCCAGTACGTGAACGTCCGGTGGCGCGCCTGCAAGTCCAGGCCGGCGCAGCATGAGTCGCATCGGTCCGTGGTTGATCGCTGCCGGTGCTGGCCTGCTGCTGGCGTTCGCCTGGTGGGGCTGGCATCAGGGCGGATTGGCCTTGATGCAGTTGGGCATGGGCAACTGCTGACAATGGACGGCGTCGGACGCTGCGAGTAACGTCTTGGTCTGACGTGCTTTTAAGGAAAATCGACATGTTGATGCGCTGGTTTGCTGTTCCCGCCCTGTTGCTGGCTGTGACCGGGCAAGTCTGGGCCGCTGGTTGCCCACCGTTGCTAGAGGGTTCGTTGCCCAAGCTACGGGCCAAGGAAACCATCGATCTGTGCCAGCGCTTCGCCGGCAAGCCGCTGGTGGTGGTCAACACTGCCAGCTTCTGTGGGTTCGCCCCGCAATTCAAAGGTCTTGAGGCGCTCAACCGGCGCTACAAGGACCAAGGGCTGCAAGTGCTGGGTGTGCCGTCCAATGACTTCAAGCAGGAGTCCAAGGACGGCGCTGAAACCGCCAAGGTCTGCTACGTCAATTACGGCGTGACCTTCACCATGACCGAACCACAACCGGTGCGCGGCGCTGACGCAATACCGTTGTTCAAGCACTTGGCCGAACAGTCCGGTGCGCCGAAGTGGAATTTCTACAAATACGTCGTGGACCGTCAGGGCAAGGTCATCGCCAGTTTTTCCAGCCGGATCAAGCCCGATGATCCTGAGTTCATCAAGGCTGTAGAAGCCGCCATCGCTTCGAAACCCTGATCGCCAGCCACGAAAAAGCCCCGGCTCTTTGCAGAGTGCGGGGCTTTTTTCGTTTCAGCGGCGAGGCGTTCAGCTTCGCCGTGCATCATCAGAAGCGGTAGGTTGCACCGACACCAAAACCGTTGGCGCTGTTTTCGTATTCAGCGTTGTAGGATTGGTTGAGAGCGTTGCTGCCACTGACTTTGACTTTTTCTTCCTTGAGGTAGGAATACGCCACGTCAATGGTCAGGTCGTCGGTTGGGCTCCAGCCGGCACCGAGGCTGAAGATGGTCCGGTCGCCAGTAGGAATGCGTGGTGAGCGATCGGCGTTGTTGGTGGGCGCCTGGTCGAAAGACAGGCCGGTACGCAGTACCCACTGTTTGTTCAACTGGTAGGAAGTCCCGATGGCGTAGGCCCAGGTGTCGTGCCAGTTTTGTTCTTCGGTGATGGTGCCGAGAGCAGGGTTCAGTAAACCACCGCCGCTGCTAGTGCCTTCGTTTTCCACAGTGATTTCTTTCAGACGGCTCCAACGAGTCCAGGTGCTGCCAGCGTAGACGGTCCAGGCATCATTGATTTGTTGAGTGACCGAAAAGTCCACCGACTCAGGCGTGGTGATGTCCAGCGAAGCGTCGTAGCGACCGTTGGTAAGTAGGAAGGCAGGCGTCCCGGCGCCCGGGTTCACTTCAGTGTGACCTTCAAGCTTGTACTTGACCTTGGAATGGTAGGTCAAGCCGACACGAGTGGTGTCGGTTGCCTGGACCAGCACGCCGACGTTGTAGCCGTAGCCAATGTCGTCACCCTTGATCTCTACGCCGGCCTCGGGCAGGCCCGGTACGCCCAACTGCGATTCCAGGGAGCCGGAAATACGGTTGATGGTCGGGCCGAAACCGATCGATACCTTGTCGTTGAAGGCATAGCTGACGGTTGGCTGGAAAGTGACGACTTTCACTTCGCTCTTGCTGCCGAAACTCCGGCCCTGGAAGCCGTTTTCATAATCGGTGATCAAGCCAAACGGTGCGTAGACACCCAGGCCGAAAGCCCACTGATCATCGATAGGCTTGACGTAATAGCCCATCGGAACGCCGGTCAGCGGGACCATGTCACCCTTGTTGGTGCCGGACTGGGTGCCGCTGGCATCGTTGATATCGGTGGAGGCATCAATGGCGGCGAAGCCACCGGTGACTTGCTGGCGCTTGAGGCGCGACATGCCGGCAGGGTTGCCAAAAACGGTGCTGGCGTCATCGGCAACGGAAGAGCGACCTGCGAAACCAGTGCCCATGCCACTGATGCTTTGTTCGTTCAAGGCAAAGCCACTGGCGAAAAGTTGGGTGGATGCCAAGGTAACGGCAAGGCCAAGGGTGGTTTTGAGCATGATTTTTTTCATTGTTAGAACTCCTGATGATCACCGGGGCGAAAATTACCAACATTTTCGTGCAAGCGCTATAGCCCGTATCGCTTGATTTAGAGGGGTTTTGTAGGACAATCCGACCAGATTCGCGACCGTTGCAGGAAGTTTCCAAATTTCCCATCAGCAAGCGACCTGATTCAGTGATGAAACACAGCTTCGCCAGGCGCAGGTGAAATCTCGCAGGCGCCCTTGGGGGTGGAAGGTTTGTCGCCAGATGCGGGCCATGCCAAGCAGGTCATCGGCTTCGGGAAGCGGAGTGTTCTGTTCCTCCACCAGCAGCCAGGCAATGGCGGTGGCATAGCGCAGGTTGACGGTCAATTCCAGATGCGGGCCGCTGAGAAAGGCGTGCTGGCTGGCCAGGCCGCGTACCAGGCTGGCACGTTCTGGGTCCAGCGCCAGGTAATGGTCCCAGAGTGCCTGGTGTCGGGGCTCGGTAATGCGATACAGGCCATGCCCGCGGCGATCATGCAGGGCTGAACCCAGGGCGGACTGGCTGGCGGCAATACCCAGCAACAAGGATTCCGCAGTTGCACTGTGACGCTCAAGGTAGAGGAGCGTCGGGCGGATCACATATCGACACAGTTCGCTGGCAGCGATACCCATAAAACCCTCGAAGTGTGAAATGGGCGGAGCCTGAAGAGTGTGGGCTTGGCAGCGGTGGATCGGTCCAGGCCCCGCCGGAAGCGGATCATGCCGCTTGACTTGAAGTGTAGTGTCATATTTGCGTTGTAAAGGACTGTTTTTAAAACATCTTCAACGAACGGTTATAACTGTTATATCCCTTGGTACTTACGCCGTTTCGCTTAATCGAGGAATTGCAGGCAATAAAAAACCCCGCTTTTTGGGCGGGGCCTTTGGGGGGGCAGCCTTTCTGGCGTCTCAGGCAACCAGTGCCTGACGAGTACGCTCGATCACGGCCTGCAGCGGTTCGGCGCTGGAGTACTGATCGGGGTACAGGCGTTCGCTGTGACGGGCGATGCCGTGTTCGTTGACCAGGGTGAAGCTGAAGCAGCCTTTGCGAGCGGCCATGATCAGGCAGTTCATCGGGGCAAAAGCATTGGTTAGGGTGCGGATAGCATCCTGTGCGTGGATTTGAGTGGACATGTTATGGGTGTTCCTGCAAATGACACGGTTAAGAACCGTGCAGCGTTAAAACGTTCCAGTAACGTCGACCACCATTGGTCGAACGAAGAACCCGACTGGAACAAAGCAGCCAGTTTGAGCGCTATATAAAGTGCGCGCTTGGGCTGGCAGGTAGGTACTTAGGAGGGCAGGCAACACATCGAGGGCAAAGGTTCTGGGCCCGGGGTGAAGATCCTGATCAATTTTGCAGGTTGGTTCGGTCAGAGTAATGAGCCTGGCAACACCCTTTGCATTCGATCAAAGGCTGCGTTGACGCAAGGTTTACCTGGAAACCATCGAGGGGGTCGGTCTCCTTTTTTCGGTGAGGCGTCCTTTGAAGGATGGCTGACCGTGGAGATGTGTTCGACCCGGAATTGACTTTCAGCTTGGTACTAACGCTGCGGATACTAACGGATCGAACTCGTGAAGGGAAGGGCGTTGGTTAAAAAATATTCAAATGGGCCATAAGAGAAAGGCCAAGCCATGCCTGTCTGTACCGGGGGACAGGATGGACACGGACCCCGTGGCGAGGGAGCTTGCTCCCGCTGGGGCGCGAAGCGGCCCTGCTTTTGGGGCTGCTGCGCAACCCAGCGGGAGCAAGCTCCCTCGCCACCGACATAGCACAGGATCCCGAGGACTGCGGTGCATCCAAGCCACTGTTGCGCCGGGCAGGGCCTCAAGGTTATCCCCAGGTTCTGCTGCCAAACATACAAAAAAATCGCAGCCTTATAACCCGTTCGGATGTTACTTGTGCACACTTGCGACGCGGCTTGTCACCGAACTGTCATGTGCGAACAATCCGGGGTGGGTGCCTGCATCCAAAATTTAAGTCAATGAAAAACATCGCTTTTTTTTACTGGTGAAAAAATCGTCAGTTTGAGCGCAGGCCCCGTTCCACAGGGCTTTGCGCGAGTTAAGGGGGGGTTGTCCACTGAGTTATCCACAGCTTCTGTGGATTGTCCCAAGCGCTTGCTCTAGCACGGGCGTGCCGGTTTTTTTCGGCTTTACCCGTACGAAAAAAGGAGTAGAGTGGCGCGCCTTCCGATCTATCCCACAGTGTTTTATGAAGTTTCGCTCCGTATCAAATCCTGTTACCTCCACACCCCCTGGTGTTACCCCACCCAAGCGTATTTCCATGCGGGTGGCTGAGTGGCTGCTCGACAGCCCGCGCCTGGGAGATAGCCCCAGCGTCAAGCACTTGGCCGGCCGGTTACTCAAGCAACCGGCCCGCGAAGGCGTGGTGGCCGCTCAAAGTCGCCTCGGACAATTGATGTGCCGTGAATGCGGCAACGCCCGGGATCGCCGCATCGGCCAGGACCTGCTGCGCCAGGCCGCGCGGGCCGGCGATGATCGAGCCCGCCGGGCCCTCGGTGAAATCGAAGGCTGAAAACGAAGACCGAGCTGGGCAACCCCCGGCCGCTTGGTTAACCTTCGGGCTTTATTTGATCGGCAGGAATTGTCATGGCTATGGATTTGACCAGCCTGTTGTTTGGCCTGGCAGGCGCTGCGGTGCCGTTGCTGGCACTGGCCTGGCACCTGCAACGCCAGGCCGCCGCCGCGCAGACCGAACTGGCCCTGCTGGAAGAGCGCCTGGCCACGGCTCACATGGCTCACGACGGCCTCAATGCCCAGCTTGATGCCTGCCGTGACGAGATCAGTGATCTGAGCCAGGCCAATGCCGCCAAGCAAGCCGAGCTTGCCGCAGCCTGCCGTGAGGTCGAGTTGCTGCAGATCGAGCGCGACAACGCCCGGGATGCGGCCCACGCCTGGAACCTCGAGCGCGCCAACAAGGAAGCGGAACTGCGGCGGCTCGATGCCCAGGCGGCGTCGTTGCATGCCGAACTGCGCGAGCAGCAAGAAAGCCATCAGCAACGTCTGGATGATCTGCAAGGTTCGCGCGACGAGCTGCGGGCACAGTTCGCCGAGCTCGCCGGAAAAATCTTCGATGAGCGTGAGCAGCGTTTCGCCGAAACCAGCCAACAGCGGCTGGGCCAGTTGCTCGATCCGCTGAAGGAGCGCATCCAGTCCTTCGAAAAACGTGTCGAAGAAAGCTATCAGGCCGAGGCCCGGGAACGTTTCTCCCTGGGCAAGGAGCTGGAGCGCTTGCAGCAGTTGAACCTGCGCCTGAGCGATGAAGCCACCAATCTCACCCGTGCCCTCAAGGGCCAGAAAACCCAGGGTAACTGGGGCGAGTTGATCCTGGAGCGGGTACTCGAACATGCCGGCCTGGAGAAGGGCCGTGAATATCAGACCCAAGTCAGCCTCAAGGGCCCGGATGGCGAGCGTTTCCAACCAGACGTGTTGATTTACCTGCCCGGCGACAAGCAAGTGGTGGTCGATTCCAAGGTCAGCCTCACGGCCTATCAGCAGTACGTGGCCGCCGAGGACGACGCCATTGGCCAACACGCCCTCAAGCAACATGTGGCCTCGTTGCGCGCCCACGTCAAAGGCTTGGCCGGCAAGGACTACAAACGCCTGGACGGTCTGCACAGCCTGGATTTCGTGTTGCTGTTCGTGCCGATCGAAGCGGCATTTTCCGCCGCCCTGCAAGCCGAGCCGAACCTGTTCCAGGAAGCCTTCGATCGCAATATCGTGATTGTCAGCCCTACCACACTGCTGGCGACATTGCGGGTCATCGACAGCTTGTGGAAGCAGGAACGCCAGAGCCAGAACGCTCGGGAAATCGCCGAGCGAGCGGGGTGGCTGTATGACAAGTTCGTGCTATTCATCCAGGACCTGGACGAGATCGGCAGTCGCCTGCAGCAACTGGACAAGGCCTACAGCGCAGCGCGCAACAAGCTGACAGAAGGGCGCGGCAACCTGATCAGTCGCAGTGAACAGCTCAAGCTCCTCGGTGCCCGGGCGAGCAAGAGTTTGCCCGCCGATTTGCTTGAACGGGCGATGACCGATGCGGATGGGCTGCCTGAGTTGCCTGAAGAAACGGCAAAAACCCAGGACTGAAGCAAGAACCCAAGCCTGGAGCAAGAACCCAAGCCTGGAGCAGAACCCTGTGGCGAGGGGATTTATCCCCGCTCGGCTGCGCAGCAGTCGCAAACCGGCTAGCACGGTTCATCTGGCACACCGTGGTGTTTGGTCTTGGGGTTGCTGCGCAACCCAGCGGGGATGAATCCCCTCGCCACAGGTTCCGTGCCCGGTTGGGGAATGCCAGCGCCTACAACGGCAAATGCCGACTCAACAACGCTCGCAACGCCGCCGGCTTCACCGGTTTGGCCAGGTAATCCAGGCCCGCCGCATGCACCTGGGCAATCATTTCGGGCCGGCCGTCGGCGCTGATCACCACGCCCGGGATCGGTTCGCCCATGCGCGTGCGCAGCCAGGCCATCAGCTCGGTGCCGGTCTCGCCATCGTCCAGATGAAAGTCCACCAAGGCCAGTTGCGGTCGTCCGCCCTGGGCTAGCCAGCGCTCGCACTCTTCACGGTTGCGCGCGGTCCAGACCTGGCAACCCCAACGGGTCAGCAGGCTGTCCATGCCGATCAGGATGCTGTCTTCGTTATCGACACACAGCACCTGCGCGCCGCTGGGTAAGTGACCGTTGAGCTCGGCCACCGGGCTGGGAGCGACGGCCTGGGGGCTGGCCAGCGGTACGCTGACGCTGAACACACTGCCGCGCCCCGGCCAGGAACGCACGCGCAAGGTATGGCCGAGCACGCGGCACAACCCGTCGGCGATCGCCAGGCCCAGGCCGAGACCTTTTTCGGCGCGGGTCTGGTGGCTGTCCAGGCGTTTGAATTCTTCGAAGATGACCTGCTGTTTGTCTTCGGCGATGCCGGGTCCACGGTCCCAGACTTCCAGGCTCAACTCCCCATTGCGCCGTCGCACGCCCAGCAGCACCGGCCCCTTGGCGTAGCGGAAGGCATTGGTCAGGAAGTTCTGCAAAACCCGGCGCAGTAACTTGATGTCACTGTCGACCCGTAACCGCGAACCGCGCACCCTGAATTTCAAGCCTTGTTCCTGGGCCAGCGCGGTGAACTCGGCGCCAAGGGTATCGAACAGTTCGTTGAGGACGAATGGCTTGCGCTCGGGGTTGATCTTGCCATTTTCCAGGCGGGAGATGTCCAGCAGGTCGGTGATCAGGTCTTCGGCCGAACGCAGTGAGCTGTCCAGGTGATGCACCAGTTGTCGGGCTTCCTCCGGCAAGCCTTCGTGCTGGTGCGACAGCGCGGCGGAGAACAGCCGCGCGGCGTTGAGCGGTTGCATCAGGTCGTGGCTGACCGCCGCCAGGAACCGGGTCTTGGATTGATAGGCCGCTTCGGCGGTGCTCTTGGCTTCGGTCAGGGCCAGGTTCAGCTGTGACAATTCCCGGGTGCGTTCGGCCACCCGTTGCTCCAGCCCCTCGTTGGCTTCGGTCAGCGCTTGTGCGGCCTCACGGAACGCGGTGATGTCGGTGAAACTCATGACGAAACCGCCACCGGGCATCGGGTTGCCGATCAGCTCGATCACCCGACCGTTGGGAAACAGTCGTTCAGAGGTATGGGCGCGGCCCTGGCGCATCCAGTGCAGGCGTCGGGCAACGTGGACTTCGGCTTCGCCTGGGCCACAGAGGCCACGTTCGGCGTTGTAGCGGATGATATCGGCAATGGGCCGGCCAACACTGATCAAGCCGTCCGGGTACTTGAACAGTTCCAGGTAGCGACGATTCCAGGCCACCAGCCTGAGGGACTGGTCGACCACGCTGATGCCCTGGCTGATGTTCTCGATGGCGCCTTGCAACAGCGCGCGGTTGAACTGCAGCACTTCCGAGGCTTCGTCTGCGATCCGGACGACGTCTTCGAGCTGCATCTCCCGACCTTCAATGGCGGCCTTTACCACAGCCCTTGTCGAAGAGGCCCCGAGTACACCGGCCAGCAGGCGTTCGGTGTGGGCGATCCATTCGCTGTCGGCATTCTGGGTCGGGTTGAAGCCTTTGCCCTGGCGGTAGGCAAAGCGAATGAAACTCTGTCGCGCCCGCTCCTCGCCGACGAAGCGCGCGGCCAGTTGCAACAGGTCTTCGATGTGCACCGCCAGCATTGAGCGGGGGTTGGGGCGGGCGCTGATTTCCTGGCCGATGAAACGTCCGGCCTGCCAGTGTTCCGACACGCGTGTGCGCGACAGCACGGACACCCAGGCAAACAGCGTGAAGTTACCGGCCAGGGACAGGACCACCCCTTGAGTCAGCGGGGTAATCGGCAGGTTCAATGGATTGCCGTGCAACCAGGCCAGGCCGGGGAAGCTGGTGAGCGACCAGCCAAGGCTGTGAGCGGCGATCGGCAACACCAGGGTGTAGAACCACAGGAAAATCCCCATGGCGAGGCCGGCGAACACACCGCGGCGGTTGGCCTGTTTCCAGTACAGCGCGCCGAGCATGGCCGGGGCCAGTTGGGTCACGGCGGCGAAGGCGATCTGGCCGATAGTCGCCAGGCTCGCCGTCGAGCCCAGCAGCCGGTAGCTGACATAAGCCAGCAGCAGGATCACGACGATGCTCACTCGCCGCACCGAGAGCATCCACTGGCGGAACACTTCGAAGGGCCGCTCGGCGTTGTTGCGGCGCAACAGCCACGGTAACAACATGTCGTTGGAAACCATGGTGGACAGCGCCACGCTGGCCACGATCACCATGCCGGTAGCCGCCGAGGCGCCGCCAATGAACGCCAGCAACGCCAGGGCCGGATGGGCCTGGGCCAACGGCAGGCTGATGACGAACGAGTCCGGCAGCACTGAGCTTGGCAGCATCATTTGCCCGGCGAGGGCGATGGGCACCACGAACAGAGCGGCCAGGGCCAGGTAGGCGGGGAATACCCACTTGGCCAGGCGCAGGTCCTGAGGCTCGATGTTCTCCACCACGGTCACGTGGAATTGCCGCGGCAAGCAGATGATCGCCATCATCGCCACCCCGGTCTGCACCACCATGGATGGCCAGTTGATGGTTTCTTTCCAGTATTGCTCCAGCCGTGGGGCGAGCATGGCCTGGTTGAACAGATCGTCGAAGCCGTCGTACAGGCCGTATGTCACGAATGCACCTACCGCCAGGAAGGCGAACAGCTTGACCAGGGATTCGAAGGCAATCGCCAGCACCATGCCACGGTGGTGTTCGGTAGCGTCCAGGTTGCGCGTACCGAATACGATGGTGAACAGCGCCAGGATCAGCGAGACGATCAGCGCGGTGTCCTGGGCGCGGGTGCCCATGGCATCGGCGCCGGCACCGATCAACAGGTTCACCCCGAGCACGATGCCCTTGAGCTGCAAGGCGATGTACGGCAGCACGCCGACCAGGCAGATCAGCGCGACCACCACCGCCAGGGATTGGGACTTGCCATAGCGGGCGGCGATGAAGTCGGCAATGGAGGTGATGTTCTCCTGTTTGCTGATCATCACCATTTTCTGCAGGACCCACGGCGCCAGCACCAGCAGCAGGATTGGCCCGAGATAGATAGGCAGGAACGCCCAGAGCTGTTCGGCGGCCTGGCCGACGGCGCCAAAGAATGTCCAGCTGGTGCAATACACTGCCAGCGACAGGCTGTAGACCCAGGCCCGCACCCGTGGTGGCAACGGTGTGCTGCGCCGGTCGCCGTAGAAGGCGATGGCGAACATGATGGCCATATAGGCCAGGGCGACAACGGCGATCAGCCCGCTGGACAACGACATGGAAACTCCCGGACAAAGACACCGGGACTTGAGCCCGGCAGGACAGTCTCGCATGCCCGCTCGGGTTCGTCAGTGTCGACCAAGGTCGAGGCGTGGTGGGGTGTCGCAGGTGGAGGGATTCTTGGGTTGTGCAGGGGTTTTGCCGGCCCGTCGCGAACAAGCTCGCTCCCACATTTGATCTGCTGCCAACGCAAAATCTATGTTCGCCCAGGACCCGATGTGGGAGCGAGCTTGCTCGCGATGGCGGTCTTACTGAGCCAACGCAATATCCACCAACCGATACAACTCCCCCACTTCCAACGGCGCGCTGGCAAAGAGGATGCGAAACACCGTCGGCGCCACGATCACATTGATCAGCCGTTCGACGCCTGGATTGGGCTCATCGGGATAGCGATCCAGAATGATCTGCAACTGACGGCTGATGATCCCCACGCAATACCCCGCAGTGGCGCAGGCCTGGATGTCGCGCATCATGTTGCGACCGGGCTCGGAACTCATTTCGTCCAGGTACTGTTCGGCCCAGGCGAGCAGGTCGCCACGCAGGCTGCCGGTGTTGGCGGGCTCGCTGTCGGGGCGCAAACGAGCGATGGCGACGTCGGCCAGCAGCGCCGGCAGATCACCCCAGCGCCGATAGATGGTGGACGGCGTCACCCCGGCGCGCGCAGCGATTTGCGGCACGGTCAGGGTCGCGCGGTCCTGCTCTTGCAGCAGGTCGCGCACCGCCGAATGAATCGACTCTTGGACCCGGGCGCTTCTCCCGCCTGGGCGTAAACCTTCTTTAATCGCCATGCGTCAGACCTTAACACAAAGAATTTGCTTTAAGCGCATGCGGGTAGCACACTCCGCAAAAGCAAAAAATTAGCTTTTGCGAATACTCCTGTGGAGCGTGCCCATGTCCCGTCCAGCTTCGACCCGCGCCAGCCTGATATTCCTGGCGCTCACCTTGCTCGGTTTTCTCGCCGCGTCCAGTGCGCCGACGCCGTTGTACCACCTCTACCAGGAACAGTTGCAATTTTCCCCGGCCGTCCTGACGCTGATTTTCGGTGTGTACGCCTTCAGTCTGCTGGCGGCTTTGCTGACGGTGGGTTCGTTGTCGGATTACTTGGGCCGCAAACCGGTGATTTTCGTGGCGCTGTTGCTCAATATGCTGGCGATGCTGCTGTTCATCAGCGCCGACAGCGTTGCCTGGTTGATCAGTGCCCGATTGATCCAGGGATTTGCCACCGGCATGGCCACCAGCGTGCTGGGGGCTGCCTTGCTGGATTTCGACCGTCGCCAAGGCCCATTGATCACCAGTGTCGCTCCGCTGTTGGGCATGGCGTGCGGGGCGCTGGGTTGCGGCCTGCTGGCGGAATTCGCGCCGCGGCCTTTGCAACTGACGTACTGGATCCTGCTCGGGTTGTTCCTGCTCCAGGCTATTTATATCTGGCGCCTGGCGGAGAGCGTCAGTCCGCAGCCTGGCGCCTGGCAGTCACTGCGTCCGACCTTGCATGTGCCAATCCAGGCGCGGCGCGCCTTGTGGTTGATCCTGCCGCTGAACCTGGCGGCCTGGGCGGTGGGCGGCTTTTATCTGTCCCTGGCACCTTCGCTGGTGCGGGCCGCAACGGGATCGACGTCCAACCTGATTGGCGGCGCGCTGGTGGCGGTATTGACGCTTACCGGCGCGCTGTCCATTTATACGCTGCGCAACCAGGGGGCAGACAAGATGCTGCGTCTGGCCGCCAGCCTGTTGGTGATTGGCCTGGCGCTGGTGTTGCTCGCGGTGCACGGCGCCAGCTTGCCGTTGTTCTTTGTCGGCACATTGGTCACTGGCAGTGGTTTCGGCGCCGGGTTCCTGGGCGCACTGCGCAGCATCATGCCGCTGGCCTTGCCCCACGAGCGGGCCGGCTTGATGTCGGCGTTCTATGTCCTCAGTTACCTGGCCTTCAGTCTTCCATCGCTGTTGGCCGGGAACCTGACACGGGTGTTCGGGTTGATTCCGACCACCGATGGCTATGGCGCGGTGCTGATCGTGTTGTCGGCGGGCGCCTTGCTGGGGCTGTTGCGTCAATCTGTAAAACCACTGGGCGACGGGGTTCGACCTTGAAAGTGTTGAATGCAAGCGCCGCCTTGGCGGTTTTGCGCTAGCCTGAACGCCTCTGCATTTCTTTCGGTCGATCGCCTTTGAAAATTTTCCGCAGCAAATCCTTCACCGGGGACCGCGCCTGGGCGGCGCTGGATATCGCCAACATGAATGGCATCACCACGCGCCTGCACTGGACCGATCAACCGTATAAATGGCACGTCAATGACGGCGAGGAAGTCTTCGTGGTGCTCGATGGGCAAGTACGGATGTGCTATCGGGAAGAGGGTGTCGAAAAGGAGACCTTGCTGGAGGCCGGGGACATTTTCTACGCCTCGGTGGGCACCGAACATGTGGCCAGGCCGTTGGGCGAAGCGAGAATCCTGGTGATCGAGACCGAGGGCAGTGTCTGATAGTTATCTGTCAGATCGATAACATATAGAGAAATTACCCGTTATATAGATATTCGATCCGGCTCTAGCATGACTCCACCCTCATCCGAGGACAGGAGTTCGCCATGACATGCTGCGCTGCAAAAAACCGCTTGCGTCCATTGAGCCATTTGCCCAGGCCGCTGGAGGCTATTCGCCAATTCACGCCTAACTGGTTTGCCGTGGTCATGGGCACCGGAGTGCTGGCGCTGGCCTTGGCGCAATGGCCTGGAAGTGTGCCGGGCCTGCGCCTTTTGGGTGAAGGCTTGTGGCTGTTCAACACGCTGTTGTTCGTGGTCTTCGCCCTCATTTACACGGCCCGTTGGGTGCTGTTCTTCGACGAAGCGCGGCGGATTTTCGGCCATTCAACGGTCTCGATGTTTTTCGGCACCATTCCCATGGGGTTGGCGACGATCATCAATGGTTTTCTGGTGTTCGGGCTGCCGCGCTGGGGCGATGGTGTGGTGCCGTTGGCCGAAGCGTTATGGTGGATCGACGTGGCCATGTCGCTGGCCTGTGGTGTGCTGATCCCATTCTTGATGTTCACCCGCCAGGAACACCGCATCGACCAGATGACCGCCGTGTGGCTCTTGCCGGTGGTGGCCGCCGAAGTCGCGGCGGCCAGTGGCGGGCTGATGGCGCCGCATCTGGCCGATGCTCATGGGCAACTGGTCATGCTTGTGACCAGCTACGTGCTCTGGGCCTTTTCCCTGCCGGTGGCGTTCAGCATCCTGACGATTTTGCTGTTGCGCATGGCGCTGCACAAACTGCCTCACGAAAACATGGCCGCCTCGAGCTGGCTGGCCCTCGGCCCGATCGGCACTGGCGCCCTGGGCATGTTGCTGTTGGGTAACGATGCCCCACTGATTTTTGCCGCCAATGGCCTGTCCGGCGTGGGCGAAATCGCCGCCGGGTTGGGCCTGATAGCCGGTATCACGCTGTGGGGGCTGGGGTTGTGGTGGATGTTGATGGCGCTGCTGATCACCGCGCGCTACCTGCGCGCAGGCATTCCCTTCAACCTCGGCTGGTGGGGCTTTACCTTTCCCCTGGGCGTGTACGCGTTGACCACGTTGAAGCTCTCGGACCTGCTGAGCCTGGGTTTTTTCAGCGTGTTCGGGGCTGTGCTGGTGGTGATGCTGGTGGTGATGTGGCTGATTGTCGGGCGGCGTACGGTGCAGGGCGCCTGGCACGGTGAGTTGTTTGTGTCGCCCTGCATTGCAGGGCTGGCGAAATAATCGCTAAAGACAGGTAATGTGTGGCCTGGATCGAAAAACGTTCATTCCAATAAGCGTCCACGCCACTGTAGGAACATGGAAGATGAGTCACCCTTCGCAGTTCACCTTGCTTCGCACGCGGCGTTTCCTGCCGTTCTTCATCACGCAGTCCTTGGGCGCGTTCAACGACAACATTTTCAAGCAGTCGCTGATCCTCGCCATCCTCTACAAATTGACCATCGAGGGGGATCGCTCGATTTGGGTCAACCTCTGCGCGCTGCTGTTTATCCTGCCGTTCTTTCTGTTCTCGGCGCTGGCGGGGCAGTTCGGGGAAAAATTCGCCAAGGACGCGTTGATTCGCCTGATCAAGCTCGGCGAAATCGCCATCATGGCGGTGGGGGCCGTAGGGTTTCTGTTCGATCACTTATCGCTGATGCTGGTGGCGCTATTCGCCATGGGCACGCATTCGGCGTTGTTCGGCCCGGTGAAGTACTCGATCCTGCCCCAGGCCTTGCGTGAGGAAGAGTTGGTCGGCGGCAATGGCCTGGTGGAAATGGGCACCTTCCTGGCGATCCTGGCCGGCACCATAGGCGCCGGGATCATGATGTCCTCGGCGCATTACGCACCCGTGGTGTCCACCGCGATCATCGGCGTTGCCGTGCTCGGTTACCTGGCAAGCCGCAGCATTCCGCGCGCGGCCGCGGCCTCGCCACAGATGCGCCTGAACTGGAACATCTTCAGCCAATCCTGGGCCACCCTGAAACTGGGGTTGGGGCAAACCCCGGCAGTGTCCCGTTCGATTGTCGGCAACTCCTGGTTCTGGTTCGTCGGTGCGATCTACCTGACGCAGATCCCCGCCTATGCCAAGGAGTGGATGCACGGTGACGAAACAGTGGTGACCTTGATCCTGACGGTGTTCTCGGTGGGGATCGCCTTGGGTTCGATGCTCTGCGAAAAGCTTTCCGGGCGCAAAGTCGAGATCGGCCTGGTGCCGTTCGGCTCGTTCGGGCTGACGGTGTTTGGCCTGCTGTTGTGGTGGCATTCCGGTGGAATCCCCGACAGCGTCGATGGCCATGGTTGGCTCGAAGTGCTCGGTTTCGGTCACGCCTGGCTGGTATTGATCGACATCCTTGGCCTGGGTGTCTTCGGTGGTTTTTACATCGTGCCGCTGTACGCCTTGATCCAGTCGCGCACCGTCGAAAACGAACGGGCGCGAGTGATCGCTGCCAACAACATTCTCAACGCCTTGTTCATGGTGGTTTCGGCGATTGTCTCCATCGTCTTGCTGAGCCTGGCCAAGTTGTCGATCCCGCAGTTGTTCCTGGTGGTGTCGTTGCTGAACATCGGCGTCAACGCCTACATCTTCAAGATCGTCCCCGAGTTCAGCATGCGTTTCATGATCTGGCTGCTGAGCCATTCCATGTACCGCGTGGAGCACCGCAACCTGGAGGCGATACCGGATGAAGGGGCTGCGCTGTTGGTGTGCAACCACGTCTCCTTCGTCGATGCCTTGCTGATTGGCGGCGCGGTACGTCGGCCGATTCGCTTCGTGATGTACTACAAGATCTACAACCTGCCAGTGCTGAATTTCATCTTCCGCACCGCCGGGACTATC
The DNA here is from genome assembly GCF_900119205.1 of Pseudomonas sp. NFACC16-2. Lineage (NCBI taxonomy): Bacteria > Pseudomonadati > Pseudomonadota > Gammaproteobacteria > Pseudomonadales > Pseudomonadaceae > Pseudomonas > Pseudomonas sp. NFACC16-2. Next base: position 18,683 of record NZ_FPIX01000055.1, read on the forward strand.
CCGATTGCCGGGCGCCAGGAAGACATTCACATCTACGAAAAAGCCTTCAAGCGAATCGCCCAATACCTGAAGGACGGCGAGCTGGTCTGCATCTTCCCTGAAGGAAAACTGACGGGCGACGGTGAGATCAATGAGTTCAAGAGTGGGCTGACACGCATCCTCCGAGAGACCCCGGTGCCGGTGATTCCCCTGGCGCTGCAGGGGTTGTGGGGCAGCTTCTTCAGTCGCGACCCGGCCAAAGGGCTGTTTCGTCGGTTCTGGTCGCGGGTGACGCTGGTGGCGGGTTCGGCGGTTGCGGTGGAAGCGGCTGAGCCGGCGAAGTTGCAGGCGTTGGTGGGGGAGTTGCGTGGGACTGTCCGATAGGTTGAAACCTGTGGGAACGAGCTTGCTCGCTCCCACAGGTCGATTCAGGCGCTGACCTTGAGCCCTACCAGCCCGACGATGATCAAGGCGACACTGGCCAACCGAACCAGCGCCATCGACTCACCGAACAGAATGATCCCGGCGATCACCGTGCCCACGGCACCGACCCCGGTCCAGATCGCATAGGCCGTGCCCAGCGGCAGTTCCTTCATTGCAAGGCCGAGCAGGCCGAGGCTGATCGCCATGGCGGCGATTGTCAGTGCAGTGGGGAGAGGGCGGCTGAAACCGTCGGTGTATTTCAGGCCGACCGCCCAGCCGACTTCGAACAGGCCGGCAAAAAACAGAATGATCCAGGACATCACACACCTCATCGATGGATGGGGTCGTCCCCGGATAACGAACGCTCTAGCGTTGCGGGGTCGTCCCCGCATTGGGCGCAAGGGTGCCCAATGCTGATGAGTCGGTCAAGATTCTCCTTCAGTCCGCCGCTTGACGGGCCTGTAGTTCACGGTCCTGTTTTTCGCTCATGCGCCGGAAGTACGTCGAGAGCAGGGCCCCGGAAATGTTGTGCCAGACGCTGAACAGCGCGCTGGGTACCGCCGCCAGTGGCGAAAAGTGCGCGCTGGCCAACGCCGCGCCCAGGCCGGAGTTCTGCATGCCGACTTCCAGCGCCAGGGATTTACGCTGGGCCAGCGGCAGCTTGAACAGATGCCCGGTGAAGTAACCCAGCAAAAAGCCGAAGCTGTTGTGCAGCATCACCACGGCCATGATCAACAGGCCCGACTCGGCAATTTTTGCCTGGCTGGCGGCAACGACGGCAGTGACGATGATGACGATGCTCACCACCGACACCAATGGCAATACTTCCACGGCATGACGGACCTTGTTCCCCAGCAGCCGTTGCGCCACCACGCCCAACACGATAGGCAGCAGCACCACTTGCAGGATCGACCAGAACAGTTCCATGAACGATACCGGCAGCCAGGCCGAGGCCAGCAGCCAGATCAGCGCCGGGGTCAGCAGCGGCGCGAGCAGGGTGGTGACGGCGGCGATGGCCACCGACAGGGCCAGGTCGCCACGGGCCAGCCAGGTCATGACATTCGACGAGGTGCCGCTTGGGCAGCAGCCCACCAGAATCACGCCGACGGCGATTTCCGGTGGCAGGTGGAACACCTGGCAGAGCAACCAGGCCACACCGGGCATGATCACGAAATGCGCGACCACGCCGAGGGCCACGCGCCAGGGATGGCGTGCGACTTCGGCGAAGTCTTCGAGCTTGAGGGTCAGGCCCATGCCGAACATCACCAGGCCCAGCAGCGGCACGATGGCGCTTTTTAGACCGATGAACCAGGCCGGCTGCAGAAACGCCACCACTGCGAAAAACAGTACCCAGTAAGCGAAGGTATTGCCGACAAAGCGGCTCAATGCAGCCAATGCGCGCATGACCTGATCCTTATTATTAAGAACACCGAATACTAATGTGGGAGCGAGCAAGCTCGCTCCCACAGGGGGGCGGGGTTTAGATACCCTGCGGAATCTCTTCCCCACCCAAGGCTTCAACCAGCGCCGGCAGGAACTCGCCGAACGTCAACATCATCAGCGTGAAACTGGCGTCCAGTTGGCCAAGGGCTTCGTCGCCTCCGTCCTGTTCCGCCTGGTCCTGCAGCAGGTCTTCGAACTTCAGGCGCTTGACCACCATCTTGTCGTCGAGCACGAAGGACAGCTTGTCCTGCCACGCCAGGGACAGTTGCGTGACGACCTTGCCGGTGTTCAGGTGCAGCTGGATTTCGTCGCTGGTCAGGTCCTGGCGCTTGCAGCGCACGATGCCGCCGTCCTCGTGGGTGTCGCGCAGTTCGCATTCATCGAGCACGAAGAAATCGTCCGCGGCTTTCTGGGTCTTGACCCAGTCGGTCATGGTGGCGGTCGGGGCCATTTTTACCGTCAGTGGACGTACCGGCAGCGAGCCGATCACTTCGCGCAGGGTAGACAGAAGGTCTTCGGCGCGTTTCGGGCTGGCGGAGTTCACCAGGATCAGGCCCTGTTTCGGCGCGATGGCGGCAAAGGTGGACGAGCGACGGATGAACGCGCGCGGCAGGAACGCCTGGATGATTTCATCCTTGAGCTGGTCCCGTTCCTTTTTATAGACCTTGCGCATTTGCTCGGCTTCGATCTCTTCGACCTTTTCCTTCAAGGCATCGCGTACGACGCTGCCAGGCAGGATGCGTTCTTCCTTGCGCGCGGCGATCAGCAGGAAATCCTGGCTGACATGCACCAATGGCGCGTCTTCGCCTTTGCCAAACGGCGCGACGAAACCGTAAGTGGTCAACTCCTGGCTTGCACATGGACGCGCCAGTTTGGTGGCCAGTGCAGTTTCCAACGCCTCGGCATCAAAAGGCAGATCTTGGGTCAGGCGATAGATAAGCAGGTTTTTGAACCACATGGGGTGAGTCTCTCCTTATATACAAAGGGGGGCATTATTCTCTTCGCGGCGCCATAGGCCAACCCTTCGCTAAGCCTTTGGAAGGCCTGAAAAAATTAATTTAAAAAGTGCTTGCCAGCTTAAAGAGTGCTCCGTAGAATGCGCGCCACACCGAAAGCGAAGGGTGATTAGCTCAGCTGGGAGAGCGTCTGCCTTACAAGCAGAATGTCGGCGGTTCGATCCCGTCATCACCCACCATTCGTTCAACGTGTTACGCGCAGCGGTAGTTCAGTCGGTTAGAATACCGGCCTGTCACGCCGGGGGTCGCGGGTTCGAGTCCCGTCCGCTGCGCCATATTCGGTTACCTGGAACACTGAACGCCAGGTCACCACGGAAAGCCCGCTCACGCGGGCTTTTTGCTGTTTGCAGTTCCTGTGGTGTGCGTTGCTCATGTTTTTTGCTGAATTTGCTAATTAAATCAGCACGTTAAGAAAAACTGTGAGAGAATGCGCCCCGCATCGAAAGTGAAGGGTGATTAGCTCAGCTGGGAGAGCGTCTGCCTTACAAGCAGAATGTCGGCGGTTCGATCCCGTCATCACCCACCAAACTTTCAGTGTTACGCGCAGCGGTAGTTCAGTCGGTTAGAATACCGGCCTGTCACGCCGGGGGTCGCGGGTTCGAGTCCCGTCCGCTGCGCCATATTCGGTTATCTGGAATGCTGAACGCCAGGTACCAACAAAAAGCCCGCTCATTGAGCGGGCTTTTTGCTGTCTGGCATTTGCCTGCCTCTATTGCTCGGCGTTACGGCTGTGACGGTAATCGCTGACCGCCTCATACACTGCTTTACGCAAGCGGTTGATACCGCCAATGGGGCGATGGGCCTCGATGCCGAACCAAGGATTGAATGACTGATTATCACAAGCCAGATTCAACTTGGGCGTATCAAAATCCTGAGCCGGAACCTTGATCCGTGCCACGGTCTCGAACGGCGCATCACTTTCCTGCCACTCAATACTGGTGTCTTCAATGGGCATGTACTTGCTCGGGTCCTGGCGCTGGATCTGCAAGACAAAACACGCTGGCACCCTGTCTGTGGATAACTGCTGGTTCAATGCGCTACGCAAGAAGTTCGGCAGGTCCTGGTTCTGGGCCGGCAAGGTGTAGCTTGGGCAACTGTCCGGATCCGGTGCGACGCGAAACTTGGCGTTGGCCTCACCGAACTTATAGGGCGATACCGAGAAATAAGTGGTCTGGGTCGGACTGGCCGGTGGCGGTGAGAGGGTCGCCAGGGCGATGAATAAATGCCGAATTTGCCAACTGCGCGGGTCGAGGCTCGGAAAAAAGGCCATCGCCTTTTTCCCGTCAGCCTGAGCCGCCACATTCTGACGATATTCGGCGACATCACTGACAAAGAAGTTCGGATGGTTGAACATCACGAAATCCTGCTCACCTTGTGATTGCCGATCAGCGAGCAGTTGCTTGCCCGGTACGTTCATCAGCTTGATCGCCATCCCCCGTGCATCGCGCAGGCTGTCGAACTGCGGATAGGCATTGCCGTTGGACAGGCGAATCGTCGCCTGCCAGACCTTCCCCGGCTCGGCGAATACCCCTTGGCGCAACGGTGCCGGCAGGTCGCTCGGCACCTGGACTTCGGCCATGACACAGCCGTGGGCCTTGGCGTGGGCATCGCGCAGATAACGCGTGCTTTCGCGATGCTGATCGACGATGCGAATAGCAGTCTGGATGATGTCCTGGGTCATGGCCGCTTCGCCGGGCGCCACCTGTTCCTTGTCCGGGACCGGTCCCTTGTGTTGCCAGGCAAACCAGGCTGTGGACAGTGCCCAGCCGAGCAGCCCGATGCCCAGCAGCCACAGGAGCGTCTTGCCCAAAAAGGCACCGAGGCGCAGCCAGAGCGTGATCAACATTGAAACTTCCTTTTACCTGTGGGGTTCATCATTACAGTTGCGACTCCAATGGCCCGCCCAGCACCTTTAAATACTCCAGCAAGGCCCAGCGTTCCTGTGGTTGCAGCAAGCGGCCAATGACGCCATTGCCTCGCGCGCCCGCGCGGAATTCGTGGCCGCTGTTGTGGTTGCCGGTAATGCGGGTATCGAAGAGAAAACCGTTGGTAAAGGCTTCGGTGCGATAGCCCAGGTGGCGCGGGTCGTATTCGAAGTTGCCTTTATAGAACGTGGTCGCGCGCTCATCCTGGGGGGACAGCAGTTGATAGATCGTCGGCACCGAGCCGTTGTGCAGGAACGGTGGTGTGGCCCAGACACCCGCCAGTGGCCGGGCCTTGTAGGCGCGCAATTCACGTACGCCGATGGGCAAGCCGAAACCGTCCAGCGCCGGGCGCTCGGCGGGGGTGACGCCGGCGTCGCGGTAAGCGCGGTTTTCGACGAATGCCGTAACGTAGGCCAGGCCTTTGGCGACCGAGAGTTGACTCAGGTCCAGCGGTTCTGTTGGGGTCGGGTGCAGTTGCACTTCCAGCTTCGCCAGCTCGGCCGGATCCCACTGCAGGCTGGTCAGGTCGAAGCGGTGATCGGCGATGTTATTGGCAGTGCCCGGGTCGGTGCCGATCACCTGCACGGGCAGCATGTGCAATTGCTGGACAGGCCTGTCGGGCCCTTGGACCACCTTGGGTACATGGCAGCCGGCGCAGTTTTCGGTAAACAGGGCCCGGCCCTTGGCGGCCAGCGGTTTGTCGATTGGGCCCAGTAGCGCTTGCGGCCATACAGGCGGTTTGAGCAGTTGCAGGGTCTCTTCGATCTTGTTCAAGTCGCGCACACGCACGCTGGAGGGGTATCGCGCATCGCCCTGCAGCGGTTTGCCTTGGGCGTCGAAGAAATTCAGCGTGGCACCGACCCCCAGCGCCTCACCGACGTTGCGGGCCATCGGTTGCTGGGCCGATCCGTTCCACTGCACCCAGTCGAATGTCCATATGTCCCACAACTGCGGGTAATCCACGGGGGCGTTGGCCACCCGGTAGTTTTGCGGCGAAATGGCGTCGCCGAAGCTGGCATTGGCGATACGACCGAAGGCGTCGGTACGGCCCGGCCCTTCTTCAGTGGGGTAGAGACCACGATGGGTGTCGTTCCAGGCCACCCGCAGGAACGTGTCCAGGGAGGCCTTGAAGGCCTTGCGCAATTCCTCGTGGCGGGCTTCGTAGTCCTTGCCCAGCACTTGGCGGGCGAAGCGCTCGAATTTCCAAGGGTTGTAGTAGGTAGACGCCAGACTGGCGACCAATGCTTGTCCGAAACTGCCACCGCGTAATGTAGGAACACTGGAGGGCAGCACGTGCTGAGCCGAGCCGCCGTCGATCCGTATCGCCTGGCCCTTGAAGCGCAATTCGCCGGTATGGCACGCCGCGCAAGTGATATCCAGGAACTGCTCGGTGCTGCCCGGGTTCTGGTGCCGCGCAAACCCTACCGGCAAGTTGCCGGGATTGGCCGACGAGGCTTTCTGCGCCGGATCGACCAGGAACCCAAAGCGCGCCAGGTACTCGGGCGATGCGAAGCGTTGTTGCGAAAACGGTAATTCGAGGGCGGTGAACCAGTCGTAGCGCAGGCCTTTGACCTGGGTGCCCTGGGGTGTGAAGTAATACGTCTGGCGCTCGGCGGCACTCCATTGGTCCAGGTAATTCACCTGTTCGACGGGCGTGTAGAACGGCAAGCGAGGATTGGCGACGTAATAAAGCACCACGGCCACGACAATGAACAGCAGTGCGAGGAGCAGCAAGAGGATGCGAGAGAGAAGGCGCACGGTAACGTCCTTGTTTTTTTGATAAGCCCTTATGCCTCAGTGCTGCGCGGCGGGCAAGTGGCCATTACCTCTGGCCTGTAGGGGAGCGGCAATTTGTCCCTGTACGTAACAGATGACAGATGCTTCATTCGTCCAGGCTTAAAAAGCGTTTGCGGACCTGAACTTATCATGACTTTGTGGCTCACATGCCGGTAGCCATTGGTCGTGGCCGCCTGATAAGCTCGCGGCTTTATTCGATTGCCCTTTAGGCGCATGAACAAGGAAATAGCATGAAACAGCATCGGTTGGCGGCGGCGGTGGCCCTGGTTGGCCTGGTACTCGCGGGTTGCGACTCGCAGACCAGCGTAGAGCTGAAGACCCCGGCGCAGAAAGCTTCCTACGGTATTGGCCTGAACATGGGCAAGAGCCTGGCTCAGGAAGGCATGGATGACCTGGACTCCAAAGCGGTCGCCCAGGGCATTGAAGATGCCGTCGGCAAGAAAGAACAGAAGCTGAAAGACGAAGAATTGGTCGAGGCCTTTGCCGCACTGCAAAAACGTGCCGAAGAGCGCATGGCCAAGATGAGCGAAGAGTCGGCAGCCGCCGGCAAGAAATTCCTCGAAGAAAACGGCAAGAAAGCCGGTGTTACCACCACCGCTTCCGGCCTGCAGTACGAAGTGGTCAAGAAAGCCGACGGTCCACAGCCCAAGCCGACCGACGTAGTGACTGTTCACTACACCGGCAAGCTGACCAATGGCACTGTGTTCGACAGCTCCGTTGAACGTGGCAGCCCGATCGACCTGCCGGTCAGCGGCGTGATCCCGGGTTGGGTCGAAGGCCTGCAACTGATGCACGTCGGCGAGAAGTACAAGCTGTACATCCCGAGCGACCTGGCCTATGGCGCCCAGAGCCCGAGCCCGGCCATCCCGGCCAACTCGGTCCTGGTGTTCGACCTGGAACTGCTGGCGATCAAGGATCCGGCAAAAGAAGACGCAGCCAAGTAATCGCGTCTGCTATAACGACAACGCCTCGCTTATGCGGGGCGTTGTCGCATCTGGGCTGCGGCAAAATGGCAAAAAAACCGAACGCACGATGCAGGGGATAGTCATAGGCAATACAGGCGCTGTGCTAGACGCAGTCAGCCGGTCAAGTCAATGAAATATTGGGTTTTTTTATGTGAGTAAAAAACGCCCGATCTAAGCCGGGCCCTTATGAAACGGGGGCTTCAGCGGTGAAATGCAGCTCTGTTCACAAGGTTATCCACAATTTGTGTGGATAACATTTCAGTGGGGAGAAAAAATGAAGGCCCCGTGGAATTTTGCGCGATTTCTGCCCTTGGCAGGCCGCCTGCTGGCCCGCGGTCGATTGCCTACGTTGCTGTTCGCCGTCGCCAGCAAAGGCGCCCGGGAGGGCGGACGACTGGGCAAACTCAAGGAGGACCTGCATCTGTTGCAGGCCTTGTGCCTGGCTTACTGGCGGGGCGAATACCGCGCTGTCAGCGCCAAGTCGATGCTGTCGGTGGTGGCAGGGCTCATGTATTTCCTCAGCCCCTTGGATGCGATTCCAGATATCTTGCCCATGTTTGGCATGTTCGACGATATCGCCGTGCTGGCCTGGGTCATGAAAACCCTCGACGCTGAACTCGAGGCTTTCCGCGCCTGGCGTTATCGGCAATCGCCTGAAAAGCTTGCCCGGGTCGAAAGGCTTCCCGATACCCCGGAACAACTTCAACTCCAAGGTCAGAAAAAAACCTGATTCGCTAGCACTTGCCCCAGAGAATTCATCGCCCCGCGACCTTAGCCGGTATTAGGATTACACTTCTAAGAAAAAAGGCTGTCTCGCTAAGTGTTGTTGTCCTACGGGGTAGACATGGATATTCAAATAATCACACGTGACGGAGAGCCCGAATACGCGGTTTTGCCGTGGGATCAGTACCAGTCGTTGTTGAAGGCAGCAGGCATCGATCAAGCTCCGCCGCGCGAAGCGACAGTCCGTCACGCGGCGGCACCGGGCCAGGTTCTCCCTGGCCTGGATCAATTACGCAGTTTACGCGAAGGGAAGGGCATCGCCATCGAGGCGTTGGCCCGCACGGTAGGTATCAGCCCGTCTTATCTGGCCTTGATCGAGAGCGGCGAGCGTCAGCCCGATGCCGCGATTCGGCGCAGTCTGGCCTGGGAGTTGACGGTGCCGGGTTGGAGGGAAGAGTCGTGAGCGTACGCATCAGTCGGCAGCATTGGGATGGGTTGTTGGGTGAGTTGGACCAGGCGCGCCGTCAGCGGCATTTATTGACCTACCGCGCGTTGCTGGAGCGTCTGCAGTTGCCCAGTCCGGCCATGCAGACCTTGACCGCGGCCCTTGAACACCTGGCGGCGCTGGACGCCCGGGCGGAACAGCCGCTGCGCAGTTCATTGGTGATCAGCCAGGGCGCCAGTCGATTGCCGCGCACGGGGTTCTTCGAGTGTGTAGAACGCCTGGGGCGCTTTTCCGGGCCTTCCGATGGCGTGGCCGCTGCTTCCTGGCACGCTTCGGAAGTGGTCCGGGTATTTGAATACGAGTACCCCGAGTCGGCGGAGGCCTGAGTGCTCTGGCGACTCAAGGCGCGGGCCGGTTACTGGCTGGCGCGTCGGCTGTTTCACTGGTCCTGGTTCGTCCGCCAGCCGCGTGGCTGGGCCTGGCTCGAGGGGCAGTTCTCTCGCATGGCGAACTTGGGCGACGTCGGTGCGCAAAGCTTCTATGGGCATATCCTCACGTTTCGCGGCCAAGGGTTGGGCGCCCGGGAAGAAGGGATTCGCCTGTTGCGGCTGGCGGCATTGGCCGGTGATGGCAAGGCCGCCTACCAGGTTGGCGTGATCAGCCTGGCCGGCACAGCCAGCAAGGCGCCGGACCCGGTTGAAGCGGCGCGTTGGTGGACCTTGGCGGCGAAAGCCGGGCATCCGCTGGCCGAAATCAAGCTCAAATCACTTGAAGCTCGCGATATCTAGGGTTATCCACAGGCGATTCGTTGTGCAGGTCAGACGAATTTAGCGAATCGCCCTACGGGCTCTGTCTCCTCCCCCTGACTTAATTCCCCTGTCATCCCCGGCAAAGTCTCGCGCTCCCTGAGTGCTGCGAGACGTCTGCCCATGTTCGACCGTTTTTTCCTGCCAGCCCTTGAGCGAGCCCTGTCCTGATGGATCAGGTGAGCCGAATCGAGCAGGAACTCGACAGCTTCAAAGACACCCTTTCGGTCTATCGCGAGCAGCTTGAGCGCTGGTACAGCCGAGCGACGGATCGAGCCAGTCACATGGGTGACTTGCCCTCGCTTATGGGCATGGAGCGGTTGATCCGCTTTGGCGACAGCACGACCGCTGTCAGCACCGGCGACGATGACTTCCTCTCCGCGGTCGTCCAGTGTCCCAAGGGCGGGCCGATGACGATCGAAAGCAAGTTCGAGTCGGTCTACGACATTCCGCTGGGCGACATCGTGGTGGACGTGGTGGATGTGGCCAGCGGCGAGGTCACGCCGGTCACCCTGGATGCCCAAGGCCTGGGAACCTTCATGGGGGAGGCGGGCAAGTCCTATCGTGTTCACGTTCAGGACGAGGTGTCCGCCAAGCAAATCGCGAATCTGTTTTCTTCCTACGATGGCTTGACCACCAATCTGACGGACTGGTTGCGCGGTGAGTGGCAGGGCTTCAAGCCGCGATGGGCACAACAATCGTTGTCGACTTCGGCGGCGGCGGTGGGTAACGGGTTGCTCGCCGGCAGTTGGGCGGCGATTGAAGGTGTGTGGGACAGCATCAGCTTGCTCTCGGACATCCTCAAGGATCCCGGTCAGTTTGTTGAGCGGTTGGGCGAAAGCGCCAGGCAGCTGGAGGACCTGGCGAAAAAAACACCGCGGGTGATGGCCAAGCTGCAACTGTTGGCCAGCGACGAAGCGGCGCTGTGGCTGTTGGTGCGCACCGCCAGTCTCTGGTTGGATATGTTGCCGCCCAGTGAGGTTGCCGGCGAAACGGCCGAAGCCTTGTCGAGGGCGACGGTCCAGTTGTTGATCGACCTGTTGATTGGTGTCGTCCTGACCTTCACCGGGGCGGGTGCCGGTATCGCTTATCTGTCGATGCGCCTGGGGAATGTGGGCGCGCGCCTGCTGGGCGCCCTGCAGCGTTTCATCGGTGCGATCTTTGCGGTGGTCAACGGCTTCATGACCTACGTGGACCGCTACAAGACCGTGGCGGCACGCGGTATCGCGGCCGGCGTGAAAAAGGGCCGGATGCAACTGCGCTGGGATGCACAGCGCAACACCACGCTGAAAAAACACGAACCCCACGACGACGCCCCCGCCCAGTCGAAAAACCCCAACGGCGACAGCGCCGACACCGCGGCCCAGACCCAGACCAGCGGCTGCCCGGTGTCGATGGTCACCGGCGAAGAACTGCTGACCCTCGACGATGGCACCCTCGATGGCCGCTTGCCGTTCGTCTTCACCCGTTTGTACCGCACCAGCGCCGCTGACCAGGACGTCGGCCTCGGGCGCGGCTGGAGCCATGCCCTGGCCCATCGCTTGGAGCTTGAGGGCGAGCAGGTCACCTGGGTCGACCAGGAAAACCGCCGTACGACGTTTCCCCTGCCCAACGCCCAGCGTCCGGCGATTCACAACAGCCTGGCTCGCGCGGCGATCTACCTGGGGGCCGAGCCGGACGAACTGATCGTCGCCCAGCCCGGGGAAAACGCCCCGTTCCTGCACTTTCGCGACGGCCACCTGACCGCCCTCAGCGACCGTTACGACAACCGCCTGACGCTGCAGCGCAACATCCATGGCGACATCAGCCGCCTGGACAACGGCGCCGGGCGCGCCCTGCGCCTGCGTTACGAGCAGCGCCACCTGATCGCCGTCGACTACCAGAGCTTCCATCCCGCCATCACCCTCGACGAAGCCTGGCGGACCGAACAGACGCTGATGTCCTACCGCTACGACGGACGTTTCCGACTGATCGAAGCGACCAATGCCGCCGGTGAAAGCGAACGCTACGACTACGACGACCAGCACGTCATCCTCCAGCGACAACTGGCCGGCGGGGCGAGTTTCTACTGGGAGTGGCAAGGGGCCGGGCGCGCGGCGCGCTGCGTACGGCACTGGGCTTCGTTCGCGCAAATGGACAGCCGCTACACCTGGGGCGAAGACGGCAGCGTCACGGTCCAGCACCTCGACGGCAGCCAGGAGGTGTATGTCCACGACGACCGGGCGCGGCTGGTGCGCAAGGTCGAGCCCGACGGCGGTGAGCACCTCAAGGCCTACGACGAACAAGGTCGCTTGATCGCCGAGCAGGACCCGCTGGGTGCCGTCACCGAATACCGCTACGACGAAGCCGGTCGGCTGCTGGCGCTGATTCCACCCGTGGACGAGCCGACGTCCTACGAATACCGCAACGGTTTCCTGCACACCCGTGCGCGCGGCAAGGCGGTGTGGCGCTACCGGCGCAATGCCCGGGGGGACGTGATCGTCCTCATCGACCCGGACGGCCGGCGCACGGAATATGCCTACGACGCCCATGGGCAACTACTGGCGACGTATGACCCGGACGGCGGCGAACATCGGTTCACCTGGAGTCGCCTGGGCCAACTGACCGAAGAGATCCTGCCCGACGGCAGTCGCCGGTGTTTTTCCTACGACGCCCTGGGGCGTTTGCTCAGCCGCCAGGACGAACATGG
>NZ_FPIX01000014.1:0-58153 GCF_900119205.1 Pseudomonas sp. NFACC16-2
GCGAGAGTCATCCCTCTGTTCGATTATCCACCGGAGATCCGGAGGGTGATTTACACCACCAACGCCATCGAGTCGATCAACATGAGTCTGCGCAAGGTCACCAAAAGCAGGGCCTCATTCCCGACCGATGATGCGGTAATGAAGCTCTTTTATCTGGCGCTGAATAACATCAGCAAGAAGTGGACGATGCCAATCAGGGACTGGGCGGGGGCTCTAAACAGGTTCAGCATCCAGTTCGAAGACAGGCTTTTGCAGGATTAACAGCAACCCCGTTTACACAAAATTCAGTACACCCCCCGAGGATACGAAGGAACCCGGCAGACCCGAAGATCTCCCACACACAGCCACCATAAAATGACGTCGAACGCCAAAGGCGCTCATTGTTACTTTTATGATGCTTGGTTGCTACCGTATCTGTTGGGCTGCGAAACCCAATCACCGGCCAAAGCCAGCGACGACCCCAACTATAGAAGTCGGTAGAAGTCGATTCCAGCCGCAACAACCGACCTGTAGGACGCAGGCTGCCCCTGTGGCGAGGGAGCTTGCTCCCGCTCGGTGGCGCAGCCGCCGTAAAACCGGTGCCTGCGGTCTGTCTGGCAAAACGCGGTGGCCGATTTGGGGCTGCTTCGCAACCCAGCGGGAGCATGCTCTCTCGCCACGGGAGGTAAATTCCTACGAGATTTTAGGACGGCCAGTTCGGGCCGTCACACCTGACGCAATGGCCGGAAAAACGCCCTGATATCCCCCGCCAACAACTCCGGCTGCTCCAACGCGGCAAAGTGACCACCGCGGGGCATGATGGTCCAACGCTGCACGTCGCAGCAACGCTCCACCCAGCTCCTCGGCGGCATAGGCAGTTCCTTGGGAAACAGCGCAACCCCAACCGGCGGTTTCAGCCGTTCACCGGGGTTGAACAGCAACGGCCGCTTGCCACCTTCCACATACTGGCGAAACGACGAGCCGATGCAGTTCGTCAGCCAGTACAGCGTGACATTGGTCAGCAGCCATTCTCGATCGATGGCGGGGCGGCTATCGCACCAGGACAGGATCTTTTCGCCCATCCACGCCAACAGTCCCGCCGGTGAATCATTCAGACCCACGGCCAGGCTTTGCGGCTTGGTTCTTTGGAGGTGTGCGTAGGCGCCTTCGGCATCGGCAAATGCCCCGGCACGTTGCAGGAAGGCGGTTTCTGCTGTTGTCTGCGCAGGCTCGGTTTCGCCAAGGGGAGGGCGGTAGGAACCGGGAATGTAATTGAGGTGAATGCCGGTCACCCGCTCTGGAAAACGCACGCCCAGCCACGTCGAAACGCCTGCGCCAATATCCCCACCCTGGGCGCCAAATCGGTCATAGCCTAGCCCCGTCATCAACTCACCCCATAAACCGGCGACCTCGTAAGGCCCTCTGCCGGATTGCTGGAACGGTGCGGAGAAGGTGTAGCCGGGCAGCGACGGCACCACCACATCGAAGGCGTCCGCAGGATCGCCGCCATGGCGGGCCGGGTCCGTCAGCAATGGGATGATGCGCTGCATCTCAATGAACGAGCCGGGCCAGCCGTGGGTGAGGATGAGCGGCATCGGCTTCGGGCCGGTGCCACGTTGATGAATAAAATGGACCCTTTGCCCGTCGATGTGAGTGACAAACTGCGGCAGGCGATTCAGCGCGGCTTCCTGGGCACGCCAATCGAACGCGGTCGACCAATGTGCGAGAAGTTCTCGTAGCACATCCATGTCCATGCCTTCGCTCCAGCCTTGCTCGGCCAAGGGCTCTGGCAGCCTTGCGTTCAGCAGGCGGTGCCGAAGGTCTTCAAGGGCGCTGTCGGGAATGTCGATGGAGAAAGGTTCGATGAGCATGATTACGCCTTCGGTTGAGCGGTGGCCGGCTGCCGGATCTGAGAAAACAGCCAATCAACAAATAACTGCGCGTCAACCGCGGCATCCCGAGACACACCGTAATAGTAACGGGACAACGGCAGGCGCAATGACGGCAGCGGACAGGTCAGGCGCCCGTTGGATAGATCCTTGCCCAATAGCGAAGCCGGACACAACGCCACGCCCAGCCCATCGACGGCGGCCTGCAGCACGAGGTGCATGTGATCGAATTGCAGGGTCGGCAGGTTGTTCAATGGCTCGATCCCTGCGTGTTCCGCCCAGTCTTGCCAATCGCTGCTGCGGGTCCTGCCCGACAACAAGGTGTGCCGGGCCAGGTCGTGCATGCTTTCCAATGGCACGCTTTGCAGCAACGACGGTGCGGCGACCAGCAGCAGGTCGTCTTCCAGCAGCACCGTGGGCTGTACATGGGGCGACCATCCGGCGCGTCCACGGCGGATGACTACGTCAAAGGGTTCTCGTGACGGGTCCGGTGGTCTGGTGCTGGTGACCACTTCGGGCTTGATGTCCGGATGCAGCGCCACGAAATCCGGTAGCCGAGGGATCAACCAGCGCACGGCGAAGGACGGGCGCACGTTGATGATGACTTTGCGCTGGGATGCACGGCGGGTCAGGGCGGCAGCGGCGTTGGCGATCTGTGTCAGCGCCTCGCTGACCTGTTCGTAAAACGCCTTCCCCTCAGGCGTGAGCAAAGACTGTCGGGTTCGACGCTCGAACAGCAGCACGCCCAAGCGCTCTTCGAGCAACTTTACGTGGCGGCTGACGGCACTGTGGCTCACGTGCAGTTCTTCGGCGGCGCGGCTGAAGCTCTGGTGGCGAGCGGCGGCGGCGAAGGCGCGGACGGCGTTCAACGGGGGGAGGTTGGCGATCATGTGTCTAATTTAGTCACATATGAGTCGCAATTAAAGCGTTTGTCAGCATCCCGGTGCCACGCCACCCTGAAGGCCACAGCAATTCGCCTTCAATGTGGAGTGATGCATGGCCGGTTACGGGCTTTTTCTGATCCTGGCGACCCTGACGGTGCTCAGCCCGGGTCCAGGCGTGGTGCTGACGATTTCGAATGCCTTGCGCCATGGCTGGCGCGGTGCGTTGCCGGGCATCTTCGGGATCGCGTCGGGCGCGTTTATCGTGGCGGGTATCTGCGCCAGCAGCTTGGGGT
Organism: Pseudomonas sp. NFACC16-2; assembly: GCF_900119205.1. Taxonomy (NCBI): domain Bacteria; kingdom Pseudomonadati; phylum Pseudomonadota; class Gammaproteobacteria; order Pseudomonadales; family Pseudomonadaceae; genus Pseudomonas; species Pseudomonas sp. NFACC16-2. Next base: position 3,046 of record NZ_FPIX01000014.1, read on the forward strand.
TGATCCTGGCCGCCTCGGCGACGGCCTTCACGCTTTTGAAATACATCGGCGCGCTGTACTTGTTGTACCTGGGCATCAAGATGTGGCGCAGCCAACGCTTCGTGCCCGAGCTCACGGTCACGTCCACGCGCCCTTGGCGGCGATTTGGCGAGGCGCTGTCGATCCAGTTGCTCAACCCCAAGGCCGGGTTTTTCTTCCTCGCCGTGTTCCCTCAGTTCATCAAGCCGTGGGATCACTATTACAGCCAGTTCTTCTTGCTGGTGTTGTCCTATAGCTTGCTTGTCGTACTGGTGCATTCCGGTTATGCGCTCATGGCCAATGGCGCCAGGGGCTGGCTCTCTTCAAGCCAGGGCGCCAGGATCGTCGGCAAACTGTCGGGCATCACCTTCCTGGGATTCGGCGCGCTGATAGCGTCTGCCAGCAAGTGACGAGTACACCTCAACGCCGCCCCGTGCGCGTACTCACATCCACCCAAACCGCCAACACCAGAATGCTGCCCTTGACGATCATCTGCCAGTAGCTGTCGACGTCGAGCATGGACATGCCGTTGTCCAGGCTGGTGATCACCAGCGCGCCGAGGAGAGCACCGTAGACCGTGCCGGAGCCGCCGCGCATGGAGGTGCCACCGATGAAGCAGGCGGCGATGGCATCGAGTTCGCCCATGTTGCCCGCCGAAGGTGAGCCAGCGGCCAGGCGTGCGGTGTTGACCACGCCGGCGAGGGCGCACATCACGCCCATGATGCCGAAGATCCACAGCTTCACGGCCTGTACGTTGATGCCGGACAGGCGCGTGGCTTCCATGTTGCTGCCCACTGAGTAGACGCGTCGACCGAACACGGTCTGGCTGGTGACGTAGCTGAATACGCCCAGCAGGATCAGTAGGAGCAGCACCGGCACCGGGATGCCGTCGTAGCTGTTGAGGGTATAGACGAACCCCGCCAACACCGCGCCGATCACCACCACGCGCAATACGTCACGCACCAGTGAGTGGGCCGCCAGGCCATGGAGGGCACGGTTGCGCCGCTGTTTCCAAGTCAGGAACAGCGTCAGGGCGAACAGCAGGATGCCGAGCCCGGTCCCGACCGTGTGCGGCAAGTAACCCTGCCCAACGTAGACCAGCCCCGGTGACACCGGGGCAATGGTGGTGCCGCCAGTTACTCCCAGCAGAACGCCGCGAAACGCGAGCATGCCACCCAGCCCGACGATGAACGACGGGATACGCAGGTAGGCAGTCATGTAGCCGTTGCCCAGGCCAATCAACAAGCCGCACAGGGCCACCAAACTCAGGTTCGCCAGCAGCGGAATGTGGTAGACCACGTCGAGAATCGCCGCCAGGCCACCGAGCAGCCCAAGCAATGAACCCACCGACAAATCGATCTCGCCGCTGATGATCACCAGCACCATGCCGCAGGCCAGGATCCCGGTGATGGACATCTGCCGCAGCAGGTTGGAGAGGTTGCGCGGGGTCACGAACCCACCCTCGGTCTGCCAGCTGAAAAACAGCCAGATCAGCGCCACGGCGATCACCAGCGCGAGCATTTTGTAGCGGGAAAACAGCTGTTTGACCTGATTCATCTACGCGGACTTCCGATCATTATTGTTATGGCCATCGGGATGGCTGAGCGCGGCGGCGAGCACCTGCTCCTGGGTCAGTTCGTGGTTGATGAAGTCGCCGCGCAACTGGCCTTCGCCGATCACCAGGACGCGGTCGGAAACCCCCAGCACCTCGGCCAGCTCCGAGGAGACCATGATGATCGACACGCCTTCGGCCGCCAGGGCGCCCATCAGCTTGTAGATCTCATATTTGGCGCCGACGTCCACACCGCGGGTGGGTTCATCGAGAATCAGCACGCGGGGTTTGGTCAGGAGCATTTTCGCCAACACGGCTTTTTGCTGGTTGCCGCCGGAGAGGCTGGTGATCGGCAGGAACGGGCTAGCGGTCTTGAGGTGCATGCGCGAGATTTCCTTGTCGATGCTGCCCAGTTCGGCTTCGGCGTCGATGCGGGTCAGTTTCGAATAGTTGCTCAGCACGGCCAGGGTGATGTTCTGGCCCACGCCCAGGTCCGGGATGATGCCTTGGCGCTTGCGGTCTTCGGGGACCATGCACAGGCCGGCACGGATCGACTTGAGCGGCGTGCGCGTGTCGATTTGTTGGCCGCCCAGCCAGACTTCACCTTCGTAGCGGCCGGGGTAGGCGCCGAACAGCGCGGACACCAGTTCCGTGCGGCCGGCGCCGACCAGCCCGGCGATGCCGAGGATTTCCCCACGCTTGAGAACGAATGAAATGTCGTCGACCCGTTTGCGCCTGGGGTTGTCGACGTCGTAGCAGGTGACGTGGCGCGCTTCGAAAATCACCTCGCCGATCTCATGAGGTTCGGTGGGGTAAAGGTTGCTCATTTCCCGTCCGACCATCTGGGTGATGATCTTCGGGATGCTCATGTCCGCCATCGCGGTGGTGGCGATGTGTTTGCCATCGCGGATTACCGAGATGGTGTCGCACACGGCGGCCACTTCATCGAGCTTGTGGGAGATGTACACGCAGGCAACGCCCTTGGTCTTGAGGTCGCGGATGATGTCCAGCAGCACCTCGATTTCCGAACGGGTCAGGGCCGAGGAGGGCTCATCGAGGATCAACAGCCGCGCCTGTTTGTTCAGCGCCTTGGCGATTTCCACCAACTGCTGGTAGCCACCGCCGTACTGCGAAACCGGCAGCGAGACATTCATGTCCGGCACTTTGAGTTCACGCATCAGGGCTTCGGCGCGGTGGATCATCGCCGGGTAGTTCATGCGCCCGCCGGGCAGCGTGAGTTCGTGGCCCATGAAGATGTTTTCCGCCACCGACAGGTCGGGGACCAGGGTCAGCTCCTGGTGAATGATGACGATCCCGGCGGCTTCGGTTTCGCTGATGGACTGCGCCTTGAGCGGCTGGCCGTCCCAAAGGATTTCACCGTCCCAGGTGCCGTAGGGATAGACCGCCGACAGCACCTTCATCAGCGTGGATTTGCCGGCGCCGTTCTCACCGCACAGGCCGACACACTCACCTGGCCTGACCTTGATGTCGATGCCGTTCAGGGCTTTGACACCGCCAAAGGTTTTGACGATGCCGTTCATTTGCAGCAGGTAGTCGGACATGGCGAAGGCTCGTGGAAAAGGGCTCACACATACGCAGGGGGCAAGTATTTCCTGGTGTCAGCCAGCCCTCTGTGGGAGCGAGCTTGCTCGCGATAGCGGTGTTTCAGCTTGCACCCACATTGGATGGGCTGCCGCCATCGCGAGCAAGCTCGCTCCCACAGGAACTGTGTTTAACCAAGCCCCGGGTCACTGCCCGGCGATCTGCGCCTTGGTGTAGAACCCGTCCTTTTCCAGCAGGTCGATGTTGTCCTTGGTCAACGGTGTGGGGGTGAGCAGGATGGTGTCGACTTTCTTGCTGCCGTTGTCGTATTGCGAGCTGAAGGTCGGCTTCTCGCTACGCGCCAGTTGCACCGAGAGCTTGGCGGCTTCGGAGGCGATCAGCTTTAGCGGCTTGTAGACGGTCATGGTCTGGGTGCCATCGATCACGCGCTTGACCGCTGCGAGGTCGGCGTCCTGGCCCGAGATCGGCACCTTGCCGGCCATTTGCTGGGCGGCCAGGGCCTGGATCGCACCGCCGGCGGTGGCGTCGTTGGAGGCGACGATGCCATCGATCTTGTTGTTGTTCCGGGTCAGGGCGTTTTCCACGATGCTCAAGGCTTCGGTGGGGTTCCATTCCTTCACCCACTGCTGGCCGACGATCTTGATATCCCCCTTGTCGATGGCCGGTTGCAGCACTTTCATCTGGCCTTCGCGCAGGACCTTGGCGTTGTTGTCCGTGGGCGCGCCACCGAGCAAGAAGTAATTGCCCTTCGGCGCGGCCTTGAGCACGCCGCTGGCCTGCATCTCGCCGACCTTTTCGTTATCGAAGGAAATGTAGGCGTCGATGTCGGCGTTGAGGATCAGTCGGTCGTAGGACACGACCTTGATCCCGGCCTTCTTGGCTTCGGCGACGGCGTTGGTCAGCACGGTGGCGTTGAACGGCACGATGACGATCACATCGACGCCACGGGAGATCAGGTTTTCGATCTGCGAGATCTGCTTCTGCTCGTTGGCATCCGCCGATTGGACGAAGACCTTGGCGTCGAGTTTTTCCGCCGCTGCGACGAAGTAGTCACGGTCCCGCGACCAGCGTTCCAGGCGCAGGTCATCGATGGAAAAACCGATTTTCGGATGGGCCGCATCGGCCATGACCGGCAGCGAGAGCAGGGCGAGGGCGCCAGCGAGTAACGTGCGTTTGAATGTTTTCATGGTGGTGCGTCCTTTTATTGTTGTTTGAAAGACACTGCCTGACGATGAGCGTGATACCGGGTAGAACTGTAGAGCGTTGCAGGGCGCCGTGGGCACAGATTTGTCGCGCGAATGTAACGGCCTCTTTGGTGGGGCAGACAAATCAGTTCGTTCTTCCGGGGGGCTGCTTCGCAGCCCAGCGGGGATAAATCCCCTCGCCACATTTGTCAGGGGTAGATAAAGCGATTGACTACGTTCTCGAGCATCTCCTGGCGACCGCTGACGGCTTGGGGATTCAGCTCGTTGGCGAAGGCATGCTCGGCCAGTGACTCAAGGCTGAAATCACCGGCCAGTACCGCTTTGCCAAACGGTTGCCGCCAGCCGGCATAGCGCTGGTCCTTGAACAGTTGCAACTGATCGTTCTGCACCATCGCCGCCGCGCGTTCCAGGGCGAGGGCGAGGACGTCCATGGCGGCGACGTGGCCGTGGAACAGGTCGATCTCGTCCAGGCTCTGACGCCGGACCTTGGAATCGAAGTTGAACCCGCCATTGCCGAAGCCCCCGGCCTTGAGGATTTCATAGGTGGCCAGGGTCATTTCCTCGACGCTGTTGGGGAACTGGTCGGTGTCCCAGCCGTTCTGCGGATCGCCACGGTTGGCGTCGATGCTGCCGAAAATGCCCAAGGAGACGGCTGTGGCGATCTCGTGATGGAAACTGTGCCCGGCCAGGGTCGCGTGGTTGGCTTCGATGTTGACCTTGATCTCGTTTTCCAGGCCGAACTGTTGCAGGAAGCCGAACACCGTGGCGCTGTCGTAATCGTACTGGTGCTTGGTCGGTTCCTGGGGCTTGGGCTCGATCAGCAGGTCGCCCTTGAAGCCGATCTTGTGCTTGTGCTCGACCACCATGCGCATGAAACGGCCCAGTTGCTCGCGCTCGCGTTTCAAGTCGGTATTGAGCAGGGTTTCGTAACCTTCTCGACCGCCCCACAGCACGTAATTGGAGCCCTTCAGGCGTTGGGTCGCGTTCATGGCGCTGAACACCTGGGCGGCGGCGCAGGCGAAGACTTCCGGGTCCGGGTTGCTGGCGGCACCTGCGGCAAAACGTGGGTTGCTGAAGCAATTGGCGGTGCCCCACAGCAGCTTGATCCCGGTTTGTTCCTGATGGCGCTCCAGGTGGTCGACCATCTGGGCGAAGTGTTCGCGGTACTCTTTGAGCGAAGTGCCTTCCGGGGCGACATCGGTGTCGTGGAAGCAGTAGTAGTCGATGCCCAGCTTGGAGAAGAACTCGAAGGCCGCTTCGGCCTTGCCGATGGCCATTTCCATGGGATCCCCAGCGTGCTGCCACGGGCGCTTGAAGGTACCGGCACCGAACACATCCGACCCCGGCCAGACGAAGGTATGCCAGTAGCAGACCGCCATGCGCAGGTGCTCGCGCATGGGTTTACCGAGCACCAGTTTGTTGGCGTCGTAGTGACGGAAGGCAAGCGGCGAGTCGCTGGCGGCGCCTTCGTAGCGAATCTTGTCGACAGCGGGGAAGTACGACATGGGCGAGTTCCTTTTTTATTCTTGGCGGTGTCTCGATACTAACGCCGGCCCCGAGGCTGCTGATTATGAAAATCACCAACAGGGCGTTCGATTTTGAGTATTGAGGTTCATCGCTGGCGCGCCTAGTCTGTGTGCATCGGCCCAGGGTTAAATCAATGAAAACCGTCCCGCCCGTTCACCGCATTGCACTGTTGTTCAACGGCAGCAAGATCTACGACCGCGGCATCATCAGTGGCATCGGCAACTACCTGAGCAGCACCCGCGCGTCCTGGGACTTGTTCCTCGAGGAGGATTTCCTCTGTCGCTTGAAAGGCATCGAGCGCTGGCAGGGCGACGGGATCATTGCCGACTTCGACGACCCGCTGATCGGCGAGGCGCTGGCCGGGATCAAGCTGCCGGTGGTGGCGGTGGGCGGTTCCTATCAGGATGAACGCGCCTACCCGAAGGGTATCCCCTATGTCGCCACCGACAATGGCGCGTTGATGAGGTTGGCCTACGAGCACCTGATCGAGGCCGGGCTGACGCGTTTTGCCTGTTTCAGCCTGCCTGAAGCACAAGCCAATCGCTGGGCCCAGGAACGGGAAAAAGCCTTTCGCCGGCTGGTGCAGCGCGATGGCCTGCACGCCGAGGTCTATCGCGGCATGGGCACCAGCGCACCGCTGTGGGACAGCGCCGTCGAACAGCAGATCGCCTGGCTGCAAAGCCTGCCCAAACCCATCGGCATCATCGCCGTCAGCGACGCCCGCGCCCGGCAACTGCTGCAAGCCTGTCTGACCGCCGGAATCGCCGTGCCGGAGGAAGTGGCGTTGATCGGCATCGACAACGACCCGCTGACCCGCAGCCTGACGCGGGTGCCGCTGAGCTCGGTGATCCAGGGCACCGAAACCATGGGCCGCACCGCCGCACGCCTGCTTCATCAAATGCTGCACGGCATGCCGTCCACGGGCACACAGATTCTGATACCGCCGGATGCGATCAATGTGCAGGTGTCGAGTCTGCATCAGCCGTTGGGCAACCCTTATGTCATGCAGGCACTGCTCTTCATCCGCCAATACGCCTGCCAGGGCATCAAGACGGCCCAGGTGGCGGCCTATGTGGGCGTATCGCGCTCCTCACTGGAATCGCACTTCCGCAAGGAGCGGGGATGCAGCGTGCACGACGAGATCCTGCGCTTCAAACTCGCCGCCGCCGCCAATGGCCTGGAAAACACCCACTCGCCGATTGCCGACATCGCCCAGAATTGCGGCTTCAAATCGGCGCAGTACCTGCACACCGTGTTTCGCCGCGAGTTCGGCTGCACGCCTCGGGAGTATCAGCAGGGGGCCAATGCAGCAACTCACTGACCCACTACCGAACCGCTCTTGTGGCGAGGGAGCTTGCTCCCGCTGGGGCGCGGAGCGGCCCCGAAACCTGACATACCGGTGCGTCAGGTTGATGGAGTGGATGCCTTAGGGTCTGCTGCGCAGCCCAGCGGGGATAAATCCCCTCGCCACAAAAAAACAGCTCTGCTCCTGACGAGCTGACCCACTGCCGAACCGCTCTCGTGGCGAGGGAGCTTGCTCCCGCTGGGGCGCGGAGCGGCCCCGAAACCTGACATACCGGTGCGTCAGGTTGATTGAGTGGATGCCTTAGGGTCTGCTGCGCAGCCCAGCGGGGATAAATCCCCTCGCCACAAAAAAAACAGCTCTGCTCCTGACGAACTGATCCACTGCCGAACCGCTCTTGTGGCGAGGGAGCTTGCTCCCGCTGGGCTAAATATCGATCCGTTCCGCCGGGTAGGTCCCAGGTGTGGGAATCTTCAAAAAACGCCGTTCATGATCCGCGCTCGGCAAAAGGCAAATGTCGTATTTGCCAAACAGTTGGTATCGATTCAGGGCAATGCGATCGTAGACCCAGTCCCGCAGCCTGCGGGGGACGTAGCGCAGCAGTTTCACCGGGCGCCAGGCCCAGGGCAATAGGGCTACGACTTCAAAAATCGCATCCGAACGCACCCAGTAATGCTGATCGCGAACCACGGCCATGGTGTCGAATTGATGCAGGGGCAGGCCCGCCCAGGCAAGCAAGGCTTGTCCTTCTGGCGCCTGTACGGAGGCCAACCGCACGCGGCGGGCGTGGTCATGGCGGATCAGGAACTTCGCCCAGCCATTGCACAGTTTACAAACGCCGTCGAACAGGACCACTGTCTCGCCTGGCTCGAGCAAGGGCGCGGGAGAGGGGCGAGTTTGGGAGATGGGCATGAATGGGTGTCTACATGGCGCCTGGTTACCCGGATAATACGCGTGTTCCAGCGTCAAGGGGCGCCCCGAAGGGTTGCTCGACCATGATGACTTCAAGGGCATGATCCGATCCATGAGCGATGACACCTACACCCTGTACATGCGCTTCCAGACCCCCGACCCTGGCATTGGCCCACGGGAGCGGGTGCCGATGCTGGAGCAGGAGCTGGCCTGGGCGCGGGAGCGCGCGACCCTGCATCGCTTCAGCTGGATCATGGTGCTGGTGCCGCCGTTGTGCCTGGGCCCGGTGTTGCCGGGCATCGCGTTTTCGCTGGGGCTGCTGGTCTATCAAGGGTTATCCGCCCCAGGCGTCGACCTTGACCGGATCGCCGGAGATTCCCTTGGCTGGCTTGTGCTCGTCACCTTGCTGTTCATGGCTGCCTGGGGCCTGCATAACTACTTGCGCGATAAGCACGACCCAACCAAGCGGTATTGGCAATCGATGCCCGATCAAGGGTTGGTCGAGCTCGAACACCACACCCTCATCCGCGGCATCAGCCTGTGGTCCAATGCCTATGACCCGGACTGCAACACCCTCATGCAATGGACTGGCGGCAAGCTGAACTACGTGCAAGACAGCGGTGTGTCGCAATGGGTCCTGGCCCGGACCGCGGCGGGGCTCTGGCTGGTGCTCAAGGAGCAGTTTTCGGGCGACTTCAGCTACGGACGGGTAGGGCAGATGCCCGCACCGAACAAGCTCCTGCAACCGCGCCAGCAACTGGCGATTGCTTTCGCCCCCGGCACGAACCTGCAGTTGGGCCGACGTTTCGACGGTGCGCCGATGCCATTGGTAGAGACGCCGTACTGGCTGTCTGCCGATGAGCTCAAGCGCCTGGAGGAGGCCGCTCATCACTGGAACTTTCTACCGCCGAACCGCTATGGGGTGGTCAATGATCAGGATGCCGCGTGGGTGCAACGGCTGGTGGACCGGGCGCAAGCCTGCGTTGGGCCACGGCAGCAAGAGGACTGCTGCGCAGCCCAGCGGGAGCAAGCTCCCTCGCCACAATGAATCGAACCCATTCCTGAAAGTCCGGCCTGTCACTGGCCGGGCGCTAAAGCCACATATTCACCACCCGCCGATCCAGCTCCTCCCAATCCGCCATGCCCAGTACCCGAGTGGTGTTCAACCCGCGCAAGTAACCGCGCAGTTGATTGGCCGTGGCGCGCTTGAGCTCCGGGTCGGGTTCGGTGCTGCTCAGTAGCACGCTTTCGTACTGGATCAGGTAATCAGCCACCCGCTCACGGAAGTCGGGCAATACCGCGTCGCGAATCAGATCAAACGTTCTCATGGCTATACCTCATCAGTCTTTCTCGGCTTGCAACTATTGCTAGGAGTAATAGTGACCATTACGAAATGCAAGTTCTGCTTTGCCGGCAATCATTGGAAAATCAGCGCCATCGAACACGCAGCCCATTATTTTTATTTTCAGGACCCCACCCATGCGCCCTTTATTTTTGCTTCCCCTGGCGTTTTCCCCGTTGTTGCTGGCCGGTTGTGCCTCGGCGCCGAACGATCCGACCCTGACCTTGCAAACCAGCAAGACGCCGGCCCAGTACGCTGAATGCGTCGTACCGAAATTGCAGGGCAGTGCCTTGAACCCGATGGTCTCGCAGACCCAGCGCAGCTACCGCATCGTGGTGCCGAGCAAAGTCTCGGCGGACAACGTGCTGGAAGCCTATAAGGCCGGCAGCGGCGGCAAGGTCTTCATCTACGAGCGACATTTGCTGGCCTCCAACCTCCTGCCTTCGAGTTTCGAACGCGCCGCACAGGAATGCATCTGACCGGCCGTAAACGTTTTTCACTGTGCTCCTTTGGTTGGCCGCAACCAACCAATTCCCTTGCCCCGCACCGTCCTCGGTCGCGGGGCTTTTTTTGTTTGACGATGACTCCAGCCCGGTATTTCGGCCTGGTCAGCGCATCCGCCGTGATCGGCATCGCGCACTCGCGCGGCGATCGGCAAGAGCATTAGGGGGCACGTTTGTCTTATCACGTCGGCAAAGGGGAGCCGCCGTTCAAGGCTGGAATCCTTGAAAACACGTTAGCCATAAAATCCATGAACACGATAGCCCGCGTGGGGAGCAGTCTATTGGCGACGTAAACCATCTGCACGGGGACAGGGGGAGCCGCATGGTGGGTGAGAATGAACTGTAATTTCCCGCTGTCCAGCCCGCCCTCGAACAGCCATGCAGGTCCATGCGCCACGCCCAGGCCTGCGGCGACCGCCGCGCTCACAGCGTCGGGCGAGTTGACCCTGAGCCTGCCGCTAATCGGAATGTCCGCGTCCCGGAATCGCCAGGTCGCCCCGGACGACAGCAAGGTGTAGATGATGCAATCGTGGTCGCGTAGATCATCCGGGGTCTGCGGTACTCCACGTTTGGCCAAGTAGTCCTTGCTGGCGACGAAGACCCGGTCGTACCACCCAAGAGGCCGGGCGCGCAGGGCACTGTCCTCCAGGTGTCCTATGCGAATGGCGAGTTCGGTGCCTTCATTGACCAGGTCTACGTATCGATCGTTGAGTTGCAGATCCAGGTTCAATTGAGGGTAGCGCTCCAAAAAGGCCGGCACATGCGGCAGCACAAACGCGTGTGCGAGCGCTGTCGGACAGGCTACCCGCAAGAGTCCCGATGGCTCGACGTTGTTCCTGAAGGACGATTCGGATTCATCCACCGCATCCAGGATGCGCCGGATGTCCACATAGTAGCGTTCGCCCTCCGGCGTCAAGGAGAGCTTGCGCGTAGACCGGTGGAGCAAGCGCGTCTGCAAATGATCCTCCAGAGCCGCTACATAGCGGCTTACATTGGGTTGTCCCAACCCTAGATCGCGCCCTGCCGCCGAAAAGCTCCCGGTTTCTACAGCACGCGCGAAGCATGTCATCAAAAGAAATCGGTCCACTTCTCCACCTCGATTCATGCCTGATTTGCATGAATCATATGCGAATAGGTGGTCTTATCCTATACGAGGCATGAGCGCATATTTCTCCATGTCGACCGCAGTGGTCATTCACCGGAGAATTCAAATGTCGCGCTTGCAGGGTAAACGTACGCTCATCACTGGCGGCACCAGTGGCATCGGGCTGGAAACGGCAAAGCAGTTCCTGGCGGAAGGGGCTCGCGTAATCGTAACGGGCGTCAACCCCGATTCGATTGCAAAGGCCCAGGCCGAATTGGGCCCGGAAGTGCCGGTGCTGCGCGCCGACTCGGCCAGCGTTGCGGCACAAAAGGAGCTGGCCCAAGTCATCAAGGAACACTACGGCCAACTCGACGTTGCCTTCCTCAATGCCGGCGTATCCGTCTGGCTGCCCATTGAGCAATGGACGGAAGAGATGTTCGACCGCTCTTTCGACATCAACGTCAAAGGGCCGTACTTCCTGATGCAGGCGCTGTTGCCGGTCTTCGCAAATCCTGCTTCCGTCGTGTTGACTACTTCCGTAAGCGCGCATGCGGGCGCAGATCGCTCGTCCGTGTATGCCGCAACGAAGGCCGCATTGCTGAACATGTCGAAGACGCTCTCGACCGAATTGCTGGGCCGTGGCATTCGTGTCAACGCAGTGAGCCCTGGGCCCGTCGAGACACCGCTTTACGACAAGCTCGGTATTGCGGAAGCCTATCGCGAGCAGCTTGACAAAGAGATCGCGGCAACCATTCCGCTTGGGCGCTTCGGCACCTCCGACGAGGTGGCCAAGGCGGTGCTGTATCTGGCATCCGACGAGTCGCGCTGGACGGTCGGCTCTGAAATCGTCCTTGACGGCGGCCGCCTGCTGAATGGCTAAGGGCGCAGCTCAACAATTGCGCGAGTGCAACATCGCATGGGCTGAGTTAATCAGATACTGAACGCCCGCCTCAGCACTTAGCGACGAACGAGTCCAATCCAGACTGTGCAAACAGCGGTACGCGGGAAACTTCTGCCGCTGTTGCCTCAGGTTAGCCAATCATCCGCCCGGATGAACTCGATGAGCGCTTTCAGGGCCGGTGGCACATGGCGTCGGCTGGGGTAATAGAGAAAAAACCGGCTAGGCGGCGCTTTCCATTGCGCAAGTAGTTCCGTGAGATGCCCATTGCGAAGGTCGTCGCGTGCCAGCTCCTCGTAGACGTAGGCAATCCCGGCGCCATCTTTCGCTGCCTGGATCATCAGCGCATCGTCTTCAAGAATGAGCGGGCCGGTGACGGACAACCGGATCGGTTGCCCCTCTGCCTGATACTCCCAAGCGTAGAGTTTGCCGCTGGGAAAACGCCGGGCGATGCAGGCGTGGTCGAGCAAGTCCCGTGGAGCCTGGGCGATTCCTTTCGTGGCCAGGTAGGTTGGCGCGGCTACGGTCACGAACGATTGAGGCGGGCCGACAGGGACGGCGATCATGTCGCCGGCCAGGCTTTCGCCAAAGCGCACGCCGGCGTCAAAACCGCCGTTGACAATATCGGTCAAGCCGTCATCAGTGACCAGGTCCAGTTGAATGCGAGGATACCTGGCCACGAACGGCGCGAGCACGTTTGCAAATACCGCACGCGCCGCCGGACGCGCCACGTTGAGGCGAAGCTTGCCCGCGGGCACGTCCTGCAGCGAGGTCAATTGGGCCAAGGCATCGGTAACCTGCTGCAGGGTAGGGGCCAGCGTTGCCAATAGCTGATGGCCGGCCTCGGTCGGGGTAACGCTGCGAGTGGTGCGGTTGAGCAGCCTCACACCCAGGCGTGCTTCCAGGGCTCGCATGGCGTGGCTCAATGCCGAGGCCGAAACGCCACGCTCGTCGGCGGCCTTGCGAAAGCTGCGATGGCGCGCGACGGCGGCAAAGGCATCCAGTTCGGAAAGATCGGGGTGCTGACTCATGAATACGGTTCAGTAGTTCAAATACGATTACCCATCTTATCGTCATGAGATCCCTCACGGATACTGCCCACATCATCTGTGGAGAACTCGCTATGCAAAAGAATCGTCTTGGATCATCGGACTTCCTGATTTCGCCCATTGGCCTGGGAACCTGGGCCATTGCTGGCACCGGCTGGGAATACAGCTGGGGTGCGCAGGACGACGAGGACAGCCTGGGTGCCCTTGAATATGCCGTTGAATGCGGCGTGAACTGGATCGATACGGCGGCTGTTTATGGTTTGGGCCATGCCGAGCAGTTGGTCGGGCAGTTGTTGCGTCGGTTGCCAGCTTCGCAGCGTCCATTCGTGTTCACCAAGGGCAGTCTGGTCTGGGACCCGGTCACCAAGGCAATCTCACATTCGCTGGCGCCTCGATCGCTGCTCGCCGAGGTCGAGGCAAGCTTGCGCCGACTGCAAGTCGAAACCCTCGACCTTTATCAGATTCACTGGCCGGCCTTTCCTGCCGACGGCAGCAGTGAAGGGCTCGAGCAGGCGCTTTCGGCGTTGGCCACCGCCCGCGAACAGGGGAAAATTCGCGCTATCGGCGTCTCCAATTTCGATGTCGCGCAACTCAAGCGGGCCCGGGCGGTGACCGAGATCGTTTCACTTCAGCCGCCATATTCCGCCTTGATGCGGGACATCGAGGAAGACGTCCTGCCATTTTGCGAGCAGGCGCAAATGGGGGTCTTGGCCTATTCCACCCTTCAATCGGGGCTGCTTTCCGGCAGCATGACGCGCCAACGCATCGCCCAACTGCCCGAAGACGATTGGCGCAAGGCGCGAAGCGCGGACTTCCAGGAGCCTCGTTTGAGCGCGAACCTGGCGCTGGTCGAGGTTTTGGCCGGTATCGGCGAACGGCACGGGGTCAGTGCGGCGGCAGTCGCCATCGCCTGGGTGCTGCGCAAGCCGGTGGTGACCGGTGCCATCGTCGGAGCCCGTTGCCGCGGGCAGGTCGATGGGCTGATTGCCGGCTCGCAGCTGCGCCTCAGCGCCGAGGAGATCGAAGAAATTCGACCCTTCCTGCCATTGGGCATGGGCACGAATGTCCCAGGGAGCGCTTGAGCAATTGATCGTGCAGGCGCTCACTGGAATGAGCGGGTTTGACGCTTCGCTGTATAATCGGCACTATCTGCTCGTTAATGATCATTAGTGCTCGTTTATGCAGGTTGTATCTCATGAACTCTCCCCACGAAGCGTTCCCCGGTGAACGCCAGCAATTGATCAGCCAGCGTCTCGCCCGGTATGGCCGGGTGATCGCTGCTGACCTGGCCAGCGAATTCAATGTGTCCGAACACTCAATCCGGCGTGACCTGGGGGTATTGGCCGCGGCGGGGTTATGCAAGCGCGTTTATGGCGGCGCGATACTTGTGCCGGCTGTCGAAGGGTCGCTGGATGTTCGCGTGCGTAAAGACCCGGCACGCAAGGGCAGCCTCGGCCAAGCGGCCGCTGCATTGCTGCGCGCGGGCCAGCACGTGTTCATCGATGCCGGGTCGACGAACCTGGCGATTGCGGGTGCCATCGATCCAAGCCTTCAGTTGACCCTCTCCACCAATTCGCCATTGATTGCGGTGCAGTTGATGAAATTGCCCCGTGCCGAAGTCATCCTCCTGGGGGGGCGCTTGAATCCAATCGCCGGTGGTGTGATCGGGCTGACGGCGGTGGAGCAGTTGCGCCAGTTCAGTTACGACGTGTGTTTTCTGGGGGCCTGCGCCATCGATCCCGACAATGGGGTCACAGCATTCGGCCTGGAGGACGCAGAGTTCAAGCGCGCAGTGGTGGCGGCAAGTGGGCAAGTGATTACCGCGGTGACCAATGAAAAGCTGTCCAGCGTTGCTCATTATCAGGTGGTTTCTTGTGAGGAGGTCGCCGCCCTGGTGGTGGAGCACGATGCGCCACGTGAGCGGCTGGAGCCCTTCTACGGCCGGGTGACCAACGTCGTGACGAGTGTCCGTGAGCAACTGCGTAGTTGATGCCTTAGCGGCGCAGTGCAGGGCAATCGGGTAGATACTGCATGGCCCCCATTGTCCGCCAGGCGATTTGCGTCTAGTTTGCTGCCCGATCACAAGTACAAAAATCAGGAGTCATCGATGCAACCGATTCGTCTCGGGCTGGTGGGCTACGGCAAGATTGCCCAGGATCAACACGTTCCAGCCATCCACGCCAACCCCGCGTTCCAACTGGTGGCGGTCGCCACGCAAGGGCAGCCCTGCGCCGGGGTGGAGAACTTCCGATCCCTGGGCGAGTTGCTCGAAAACGGTCCGCAGGTCGATGCGATTGCGTTTTGCACACCGCCACAAGGTCGATTCGCCCTGGTGCAACAGGCGCTGGCGGCCGGTAAACACGTCCTGGTGGAAAAGCCGCCGTGCGCCACGTTGGGTGAAGCCATGGCCTTGGTGGAGCAGGTTCGCGAGCAAGGCGTCAGCGGCCTGTTCGCCTGGCATTCGCGTTACGCCCCGGGCATCGCTGCCGCCCGTGACTGGCTGGCCAGTCGCACCTTGCACAGCGTGCAGATCGATTGGAAAGAAGACGTGCGCAAGTGGCACCCCGGTCAGGCATGGATCTGGCAACCCGGCGGCCTGGGCGTCTTCGATCCGGGTATCAATGCCCTGTCGATTGTGACCCATCTGCTGGCGTTGCCACTGTTCGTGGAGTCCGCCGAGTTGCGCGTGCCGGACAACTGCCAGTCGCCGATTGCCGCCAGCATCAAGATGGCCGACGCGCATCACCTCGATATTCGTGCGGAATTCGATTTCGACCATGGTCATGACGAGCTCTGGAGCATCGAGATTCGCTGCGCCGAAGGCGTCCTGCGCCTGGACAATGGCGGTGCGCTGTTGAGCATCGACGGCGTGCGCCAGGCCGTCTCCGAGGAGGGCGAGTACGCTGCGGTGTATCGGCATTTTCAGCAACTGATCAACGACAAGGCCAGCGACATGGACCTGCAGCCGCTGCGGTTGGTCGCGGACAGCTTCTTTGTCGGCAGTCGGACGGCGGTCGAGCCGTTCTACGATTAACCCAGGGAACTGCAGTTGAACGAACAGACATTGTCCATGCGCCTGGAGCGCGTGGCGGCGCATATGCCGGCAGGTGCGCACCTGGCCGATATCGGCTCGGATCACGCGTACCTGCCGGTGGCCTTGTTGCGCCGTGGCGTCATTGCGGCAGCGGTGGCCGGCGAGGTGGCGTTGACGCCGTTGCGCGCCGCTGAACGCACCGTGGTCGAGAATGGCCTGGAACGGCGGATCAGCGTGCGCCAGGCCAATGGCCTGGCGGCAATCGAGCCGGAAGACGGGATCACGGCGATCAGCCTCTGCGGCATGGGCGGTGAGACGATCCGCGACATCCTGGACAGCGGTAAAGCGCGGTTGAGCGGTCAGGAGCGGCTGATTCTGCAACCCAACGGCGGCGAACAAGCGCTGCGCCAATGGCTGATGGAAAACGACTACCGCATCCTTTGCGAGGAAGTGCTGCGGGAAAACCGCTTCTACTACGAGATCATCGTCGCCGAGCGCGCCGGGCCAGTGACGTACACCGCCGAGGAGCTGTACTTCGGCCCTCTGCAGATGCTGGCGAGAACCCCGACCTTCCTGGCCAAGTGGCAACGCCTGCTGCGCCAGAAACAAAAGACCCTCGCCAGCTTCGCCAAGGCGCGGCGCGCGGTGCCCGAAGAGAAGCTGCAAGAGGTTGCTCGGCAGGTCCGGTGGATCAGTGCGCTGCTGGCTTGAGTTGCATTGAAGTCGGACGTGCCGACGTCATCGCGAGCAAGCTCGCTCCCACATGGGGTTACGGGTGTTCAGGGCATCTGCACACGACACAAAACCTGTGGGAGCGAGCTTGCTCGCGATGAGGCCATCAGTTACTTCCCGATCGATCCACCACCGGGTAATGCTTGATACGACACGCATACGAGTTGCCGTCGCCTTTACAGACGCCATCCAGATAGCGGTAGTCCACCCGTACCGACTGCCCTTTGCCGGGCCATTGTCGGCGGGGGAGCGTGGCTTGGTAGTCCGGGGTTTCCGGGGTGAAGGTCAACAGTGAGTCTTGCGCGGGACACTCCACCGAGGCGGATTTCGGCCTGACTTTCACGACCTGCGCCTGAAGCTGCGGATAGGGTTGTTTCATCACCTGGACGACACGCAGCTCCATCTCACAGATTTGCCACGTCGAGGCCTGGACGGGCTCGCACAGGAAGGGGAGCGTCAAGGCAAGCAGTCCGAGGCATGCTGTGTGAGTGTTCATTGCTGACCTTGTTTGAAGTGCTGACGTTTGCCAATCATAGCTTGGCATTGTAGCCGTCAGCAGGGTGGTGGGACTATGCCTACAGTCTTTAGGCCAATACAAGGAAGTAACCCATGCCCGGCATCCAAAACGTCGCCTCAGCATTCTGCGAATTCATGCAATCTTGGGAAGAGGACCGCAAATACCTGCCGTCGTCCATCAGTGCCCTGGCCAACGGTTTCGAGGGTTGGCTGAAGTTCGAGTTTTATTTCTGGCTGATCCAGGCCCGTGGACTTCGTGGCCGCGACCGCGAACTGGCGGATGTTGGCGTCGAGTACAAAGTGGCGCTCGATCAGCGTTGGTCGCTGATGGACATTGCCGCCAAGCAATGCGACTTGTGGATTCGCGACCAGGATGAAAAGCGCTTTCACTTCATTGAACTCAAGGCACCTTTCGCCAATGCCAACCAGGGCAAGATGTTTGAAAGCGCGGCCAAGGACTATTGGTACATGACCCGCTTGAAAGCCCAGGCGGAAAAGGTGGCAACGGGCAGCGTCATTATCTTTGGCGTGAATTTTGAGGAAGCGCGCTGGAAAAAACATCTCCAGTACGTTGAGGATTATGCCGGCTACATCGATCATACATCCAAGGCCTCCGGCACCGTGCCAGGCGTGGCGGGGCTGAGGTGGGCGGTGCTGACCATGCATTACCCGTCATCGGGCGAAATGCCTCTGCCGGAAGTCGAAATGCAGGAACGGTAAAGCCCTGAAGCAGGGAATTATGGCTTCTGATCGACCGTGGCTGCGGGCTCGTACGGCTTGTCAAAATCTGCGAGATTGATCCTGTCAAAGCTGATGCTGTCGATGGTCACACGTTCACCGATGGTGTTTTTTATTGCCGCTGCGGCTTCTTTCATAAAGACATTGGGACGTTCTAATATTTCAAGAGCTTTGTAGTCTGACATGACAGCTCCAATTGTTTCAGTCGCGTGCGGCTTTATGAGTGTCAGTTCGACGGATTGGAAATCGTTGTATTGGGTGTACAGGTCCTTTATTTTGCCGGGGGTTACATGCCAGACAACTGATATGTCAAAGCTGAATTCAGTAAGATCTGAGGTGTAGTTGTGGTTTTTTGTAATGTGCAGGATGTTGTTCTGGCTTGAAAATTTGAGAACCTCGTCAGTAATTGGGATCTTCCAGTTTAGCCCGGGAGCCACTTCGGAAAGTACTCTTCCATTACGTAAAACCAAGCCGGTTTCTCCCTCGTTGAGGGTATAAAACGAGAGGCTTGCAAGAATCGCCGCTGCGGCCAGCGCGCATAACCATAAACTTGTCAAACCCACCGTGCGATGCATCCGAATGCCTCATGACCTTTATTGTTGGGAGCGTAGCGTGCCAATTCCAACGGCATCCTATTCAATGGAGATACTTTGCATGTGCACGTTTCCAATATAAATACGCTCAATTATTATCGGGCCGTCAATTGTTGTCCTGATCGACTTGGAAATGCTGTTAATGAGCGCCTGCCGGTTTTTGAGTGCCTGCTCTGTGTCATAACCAGACAAGGTCAGCCTGATTTGCTCGGTGGCCTTAGGTATAAGCAAGGTGTTCTCGAGCGCTTCCAGGGTGGTGTATTTTTTATACATTGTAGTGGCTTCACTTGGCGCTATGCGCCAAACAATAGACACCTCCAATTCCATCAAGTCGCTCTGAGTTCTTGCTTGAAATGCCTTCCAGTAAAGCAGGTTGTTCTGCATTGAAAGGCTGATCAGTTGATCCGCAAGCGGAATCTTCCAACCCATCCCGGGTTGGGCTTCAGTCAGAACCTTGCCATTACGCAGAATCACACCGCGGTCTTGTTCATTGACGGTATAAAAAGACTCCCAGGCGAAAAGATAGGCGACCAATGCCGCGATAAGGCAAAGGCCCCATTGCTTGTAAAATCGACGAAGGCTCAACCGTAGAGCCCCATCAGGGTGAAAGTCTCGTCGGTGGTCAGTGCAACAACTTCGGCCAGCGAATGCAGGAGTACCGGAATCAGCAGGCCACCGCTGACCACTCTGGCCACGGCGAATACGCTTCCACAGGCGAAGATCAGCACGACGGTTACCCAGTTCCCGTATTGTATGTGCATACCGGCAAAAACGGCGGACGTCACGATGATCGCGATCCATGTCCAGGCACGGCTGTTCTCGTAGGGAAACAGCCGGAGCATGTAATGGCGGAAGAACAGCTCTTCGGCGATGGGCGGCAGCACGATCAGCGAGGCAATCTTGATTGTGGCCTGCCAACCGTTGAGCCCATCCAGAAGCTCGGCCATGAACACCTCGCGCGGCAACCCGAGCACAAAGACGGCAACCCCGAAAAGCAGGTAGGTCCCGACAATGCCGACCGCCCCCCACCGCAGGGGTTTGCCAATGGCATGACCGCGCCACTGCAGGCGCGAATCGGCGCGGTATTGCAAGGCGAAGAGGCCGAGGAGGATGAGCGCGGTGATCCCCGAGGTGGTCGTGAACATCAGATAGGCCTGCATGTCCGCGGGTACGAAAAGGACCTCGGGCATCGCGGCCAGGAAGACGACCACAGTGGCCAGCACCAACATCCCGAGCCGGGGAAAGAAGCGGTAGGGCGATAAAGTGGAGGCGGGTGCAAACTCAGGGGCGGCACTTAGATTCGTCACAGTCACTCCATGAGTGCAAGGAAAAAGGCATGATGCCAGTGTTTTGATCGTCTGGGATGAGTTCCTCTCGGCTTTGTGGAGAGGTAGGCAATTGGCATCTCACTCCGTCGAACGTGGGGCGTAAGGAACAGGCATCCATGCAACTGCACCACCGCCATCGCGAGCAAGCTCGCTCCCACATTCGATCTCCAGTGGACACGAACCCCATGTCTAACCCAGACCCCCTGTGGGAGCGAGCTTGCTCGCGATGAGGCCCGCCAGCTCAACATCCCTGTAGCTGAATCACCGCTATCGCGAACAAGCCACGCGGTATTGCCAAGGGCTACCTGCTCACAGCTGCTTCGAGCCCCCGCCAATTTGCCAGACATACGGCGGTTCCGTACCGTTGATTTCCCAATCACCGATGATGCGCTCCTTGTAGATCAATGGATTATGCGAGGCCGCGGTGCGGGCATTGCGCCAATGGCGGTCGAGGGCCTTGCTGGTGCTGGTGGCCGAAGCACCGAGGGCATTGAACAGGTCGCTGGTGGCGCGTAACACCAGGTCGGAAATCACCACCTGGGCCTGGGCCGACTCCAGTTCGGCGGCGATGTTGGCGGTGTGCTCGATCTCGGCGTCCTGGCTGAAGCGACTTTCGTAAGCGCGTTGGGAGGCGCTCGCGGCGCGCAGGGTGGTGGCTTCGGCGGCATAGACCTGGGCCGATGCCCTGCCGATCACTTGCTGCACTTGCACGTCCTGGCTCACTTCGCTGGCATTGCCGGTGCTGAAGACCCGCGTGCGTTTGCGCACTTGCTCGGTGATGTCATGAACCGCAGCGCGACCGGCGCCGGTCAGCACGGCCAGCAACACCAGTTGATAAAACGCGGTCTGGTATTTGAAGCGGGTAGAGAAGTCGATGAGGTTTTCTGCCTCGACCAACGCATTCTCGAACAGCGACGTGCCGCTGCCGGTGGTGCGTTGGCCAAAACCGTCCCAGTCATCGCTTTGCTTGACGCCCGGCTGGTGTACGCGGACGGCGGCAATTACGTCGGCGCCGTTGTCGTCGCGTTGGGCATACACGTCGATCCAGTCGGCGAAGATACTGCCGGTGCTGTAGTACTTGGTGCCATTGACGACCCACTGATCACCCTGGCGGGAAACCCGGGTGCCGACTTCGCCGATCTTCACCGCGCCGACTTCCGTCCAGGCATTGCCCACCAGTTCACCCTCGACGAAACGCTTGAACCAGATGTCTTGTGGGTGGCTGGCGTGGGCGTTGAGACGGTCCTCGACGAATGCGAAGTGCCCGCGCAAGGCCTGGGGCAGGTTGGAATCGGCTTCAGCCAGTTCGATCAGCAATTGCAGCAGTTGCGGCAACGAAGCCCCGGCGCCGCCATATTCGACCGGTACGCGGACGGCGCCAAAGCCGGCTTCCTTCAGCCAGTTCACTTGTTCAAAGGGCAGGCTGCGTGTCTGCTCACGCTCCAGGGCGCCGGCCTGGATGCGCGCAAAGATCGGCCGGAAGCGTTCGGCGAGGGGCTCATAGTCGGTGCCCGTGGAAAGGGTCGGCGGCAGGTGTTGTTGCTGTGCGGTCATGTTGATCTTCCTTCTTGATGGCGAGTAGGCGGGCAGGGGAAAAATCTGCCGGTGCCAAAGGCCATTGCACAGTCCATGCCCGAGGCCCAACGCCCGTAAATGCGGGGCCCATACGGCGCGTATCAGCGAAAGGGCTGTCCTGGCCACGGACAATCTGTTGCGCAACTGTGTGCCGGGCAACAGTTGCCGCGTCGGACATCGACAGGCCAGGTGTTGGCCAGGCAACAGTGGACCAACAGCTTGACCGTCAGGCGACAGCGCAGTGATTGGATGTTCCATGTAACTTGTTGATTATTAAATGAATATTCAGGTGGCACGGTTGCTGCTCTACACCTTGTGCAGACGCTGAGGTGGCGTCTCCAGGCATGGGGTAAGCGATGAGCAAGCAATTCAAAGTGGTGGCGGTGTCAGGCAGCGTGCAGCACCCGTCACGCACCCTGGCACTGCTCCAGGCGTTGGTGGACCGGCTTGGGCAGCAACTGCCGATCGAGGTGCGCTTGATCGAATTGGCCAAGGTCGGTCCACAGTTCGCCGGGGTGTTGCGTCGCGAGGCGTTGCCGGCTGCCGTGCAGGAGGACCTGCACGCCATTGAATCGGCCGATCTGCTGATTGCCGCCAGCCCGGTGTACCGAGCTTCATACACCGGCCTGTTCAAGCACCTGTTCGATTTCGTTCATCACGAAGCCCTCAAGAACGTACCGGTGCTGTTGGCCGCGACAGGCGGCTCGGATCGCCATGCCTTAATGATCGATCACCAGTTGCGGCCCCTGTTCGGCTTCTTCCAGGCCCTCAGCCTGCCAGTGGGGGTCTATGCCAGCGAAACCGATTTCAGCCAATACCGGATCTCCAGTGCACAGGTGCTGGAGCGTATCGAGCGCGCCGTCGAGTCGGCGTTGTTGAGCCTGGTTCCGAGCGTTCGACGCGACGCCAGTGCCGCCTGATCAATTTCTTCCTTTCAAAACGAGCCGTGGAGTACATGCAATGAGCCAGGACACGATCAAATTTGCCTACTGGGTGCCCAACGTCAGTGGCGGGCTGGTGGTCAGCAAAATCGAGCAACGCACCGACTGGGGCATCGACTACAACCGCAAGCTGGCCCAGATCGCTGAAGCGGCCGGCTTCGACTACGCCCTGTCCCAAGTGCGCTTTACCGCCGGTTACGGTGCTGAATACCAGCACGAGTCCGTGGCGTTCAGTCATGCCTTGCTGGCTGCCACCACACGCCTGAAAGTCATCGCCGCGGTACTGCCGGGGCCATGGACGCCGTCGGTGTTGGCCAAGCAGATCGCAACCATCGATCACCTGACCGGCGGACGGGTGGCGGTCAACATCGTGTCGGGCTGGTTCAAGGGCGAGTTCACCGCCATTGGCGAGCCGTGGCTGGAGCACGATGAGCGCTATCGCCGTTCCGAAGAATTCATCACTGCGCTCAAGGGCATCTGGACCACCGACAACTTCACCTTGCGCGGTGATTTCTACCGCTTCCACGACTACACCCTCAAGCCAAAACCACTGCAGCAGCACCCGGAAATCTTCCAGGGCGGCAGCTCGCGGGCGGCGCGGGACATGGCCGCCCGGGTATCGGACTGGTACTTCACCAACGGCAATACCGTGGAAGGCGTCAAGGCGCAGATCGATGACCTCCAGGCGAAAGCCGCGGCCAACAACCACAAGGTCAAGGTCGGCGTTAACGCCTTTGTCATTGCCCGCGACACCGAAGAGGAGGCGCGTGCGGTCCTCGCCCAGATCATCGACCAGGCCGACCCCGAGGCCGTCAATGCCTTCGGCGATGCGGCGAAGCAGGCCGGCAAGTCCAGCCCGGAAGGCGAGGGCAATTGGGCCAAGTCCAGCTTCGAGGACCTGGTGCAATACAACGATGGCTTCAAGACCAACCTGATCGGCACACCACAGCAGATCGCCGAACGCATCGTCGCGCTCAAGGCCGTGGGGGTGGATCTGGTGCTCGCCGGTTTCCTGCACTTCCAGGAAGAAGTCGAGTATTTCGGCCGTAAGGTCCTGCCGCTGGTGCGTGAGCTGGAGCAACGCAAAGTGGCAGCCAAAACGGCGGCAGTCGCTTAGGCGCGGGAGGCAGCATGGGCACGTTCACCGACACCCTCGACCCGGTCCCGGCCAGCTTGCCCCAGTGGTTGCAGCACCAGGCGCTGGAGCATGGCACGGACGTCGCGCTGCGCCACAAGCACCTGGGTGTCTGGCAGGAGCAGAGCTGGGCGCACGTGGCCGATGAGGTGCGCCGTTTCGCCAGTGCCCTGCAAGCCCGCGGTTTTGCGGCGGGCGCGACCCTGACGATCATCAGCCGACCCAGGCCGCAGGCGCTGCTTGCCGCCTTGGCCGCGCAATGGCTGGGCGGCGTGGCGAGTCTGTTCGATCCGCTGGAGACGGCGGCCGAACAGGTGCAATTGCTCGGCACGCTGCAGCCGGATTTCGTCCTGGTCGAAGGCCTGGAAGAAATGCTGCGTCTGCATGCGGCGCAGGTGGCTGCGCGTGTGCTGGTTTATCTCGACAAGCGTGGCCTGGCGGATTCGACGCCATTTGCGCAAGCGCTGGATTACGCGGCGTTGGCTGCCGAGCCGCCAATCGTTGACCTGGCCTCGGAAGGGCAAGTGCTGCAGACGGCCTTTGTTTTTTATCGCGCAAGTGGACGGGCGACGGAGGAGCAACGCGTCAGCCACGCCGAGCTGCTGCAGGAGGGCCAGCGGTTGGTGACGCGCGAAGGCCTGGGACGGCAGGAAGAGGCATTGGCCGCCCGGGCGTTCGCCTCGGGCGGGCAAGCTCGCTATCTGCTGGCGCCCTGGTTGATCGCCGGTTTTCGCCTGAACTTCCCTGAGAACCTGGCGACTCGTGATCGCGATCGTCGCGAGCTGGGCCCGACGCTGGTGGCCGGGACGCGGGAAACCTACGAACGTTTGTACCGTTATGCGTTGGAGCGTTTGCCGGCGCCGGGCAGTTGGTCGCGTGGGCTGGTGGACTGGGCGTTGACGGCCCATCCCGACGTCCTGCAACGGCATCTTGGAGACTGGCTGGTGCGCCGGCCTTTGCGCGACGTGCTGGGGTTTTCCCGGACCCGCGCACCGCTGCTGGTGGGCGATGCCTTGCCGCCCGAAACCCAGGCATTTTTCCAGGCATTGGGTATCGCGGTTCGCCAATGGGACGACGGGGCCCACTGGCAAGCGACGCCGAACCTGGTGCAGCGCACCACCGATGACTGGACGGGCCTCCAGTCGCAACTGGCCTGAGAGGAAACGCCCCATGACCCAGACGGCCATCACGCATTTGCTGGAGCTGGACCATATTTCGCTGTCATTCAAAGGCGTCAAAGCGGTCACGGACATCAGCTTTCGCGTCGTCGCCGGTGAAATCTGTGCCTTGATCGGCCCCAACGGCGCTGGCAAGAGTTCGCTGCTGAACGTCATCAGCGGCGTGTACCAGGCCCAGGACGGGCACATCCGTTTTGATCGACAGGAGCGGCGCCGGATGCGCCCCCACGACGTGGCGGTTCGCGGCATTGCCCGGACATTCCAGAACATCGCGCTGTTCAAAGGCATGAGCGTGCTCGACAACGTGCTCACCGGACGCAACCTCAAGCGTCGCAGCACCTGGATCGAGCAGGCGCTGCGCATCGGTCGCGCCCGGACCGAGGATGATCGCCAGCGCGAAGCGGCCGAGCGTGTCATCGCGTTCCTGCATTTGCAGCCTTGGCGCGACACCCTGGTGGGCACGTTGCCCTATGGCTTGCAGAAGCGGGTGGAACTGGCCCGTGCGCTGGCGGCGGAGCCCCGGCTGTTGCTGCTGGACGAACCCATGGCCGGGATGAACGCCGACGAGAAGCAGCAGATGAGCCGCTTCATCGTCGACATCAATCGTGAACTGGGCACCACCGTGGTGTTGATCGAGCACGATATCGGCGTGGTCATGGACATCAGCGACCACGTGGTGGTGCTCGATTACGGTCGCAAGATCGGCGACGGCTCGCCTGAAGACGTACGGCGGAACCCCGAGGTCATTTCGGCCTACCTGGGCACTCGCCACTGATACCGGACATTCGACACCTTCCCGCCAGGGAGGGCAGGCAAGTTGCGTCCGCAGAATAGGAGCGGCGATGGAATTTTTCTTTGAAGTATTGATTGGCGGGTTGTTGGCGGGGGTGATGTACGCCTTGGTGGCCATCGGTTTTGTGCTGATCTACAAGGCCTCCGGGGTGTTCAATTTTGCCCAGGGCGCGATGGTGTTGTTCTCGGCGCTGACCTTCGTCAGCCTGCTGGAGCGCGGTGTGCCGTTTTGGCTGGCGTTCGTCATTAGCCTGGCGGCCATGGTGCTGATCGCCGTGGCCGTGGAGCGTGTGGTACTGCGCCCTTTGGTCAACCGTTCACCGATCACGCTGTTCATGGCCACCCTCGGGCTGTCCTACGTCATCGAAGGGTTCGCCCAGGCGCTGTGGGGCGCCCAGGTGCATGGCCTGGAACTGGGTATCAGCGATGAGCCGCTGGAGCTGGGCGGGATGTTGTTGTCGCAGTTCGACATTTTTGCCGCAGTGACCGCGGCATTCCTGGTGCTGCTGTTGTCCTGGCTGTTCAACAAGACCCGGCTCGGATTGTCGTTGCGGGCGGTGGCCGATGACCCGCTGGCGGCGTTGGCCGTGGGCATTCGTTTGCAGCGAGTCTGGGTGGTGGTGTGGGCAGTGGCGGGGTTCGTCGGGCTGGTCGCCGGGCTGCTCTGGGGGGCTCGCCTCGGTGTGCAGTTCTCACTCTCACTGGTGGTGCTCAAGGCCTTGCCGGTGCTGATCATCGGCGGCTTCACCTCCATCAGCGGCGCGATTGTCGGTGGCTTGATCATCGGCGCCTCGGAAAAGCTGGCCGAGGTTTACCTGGGGCCCTTCATCGGCAGCGGCATCGAGAACTGGTTCCCCTACGTGCTGGCGCTGTTGTTTCTGCTGGTGCGTCCGGCGGGGTTGTTTGGCGAACGGGCCATCGAACGGGTTTAGGGGAACACATCATGTTTTATCGAGAAGCAGGCCAGTTCAACACCCGCTATGCCCAGGACCGCCGGGTCTTCGCGCTGCGCCAGGACCGTCACGGGCTGGTCGCGTTGCTGCTGTTGGCCTTTGTCGTGGTGCCTTGGCTGGGCAATGACTACTGGTTCAGCGCGATCCTGATTCCGTTCCTGGTGCTGTCCCTGGCCGGGTTGGGGCTCAATCTGCTCACTGGCTATGCCGGGCAACTGTCCCTCGGTTCGGCGGCGTTCATGGCGGTGGGTGCCTTTGCCACTTACAACCTCGAAGTACGGGTGGCCGGTTTGCCGTTGTTGGTCAGTATCACCCTGGGCGGATTGACGGCGGCGTTGGTGGCTGTGCTGTTCGGCCTGCCGAGCCTGCGCATCAAGGGCTTCTACCTGCTGGTCTCGACCCTGGCAGCGCAGTTCTTCGTGACCTGGGCGCTGACCCGGTTCAGTTGGTTTTCCAACAACAGCGCCTCGGGCGTGATCAGCGCGCCGCGCCTGGACGTATTCGGGATAAACCTCGACGCGCCGCCCGGCCGCTATCTGTTGACCCTGAGTGTGGTGGTAGTGCTGTTCTGGCTGGGCAAGAACCTGGTGCGCAGCGAGTTGGGGCGCAACTGGATGGCGGTGCGCGACATGGACACCGCCGCTGCGATCATCGGTATTCCCCTGGCGAAGACCAAGCTGCTGGCGTTCGCCATCAGTGGGTTTTTCCTCGGCGTGGCGGGTGCGCTCTGGGCCTTCGCTTACCTGGGCACGGTGGAGCCCCACGGGTTCGACCTCAATCGGTCGTTCCAGATTCTGTTCATCATCATTATCGGCGGCCTCGGCAGCCTGCTGGGCAACTTCCTCGGCGCGGCCTTCATCGTGCTGTTTCCGGTGTTGCTCTCGAACCTGGTTTCGCTGCTGCCCGGCGGGCTGGTGGACGCCGGCCAGGTGGAGAACCTGCAGAAGATGATATTCGGCGCCCTGATCATCCTGTTCCTGATCAAGGAACCAGAGGGCCTTGCGCGCCTCTGGCAGAGATTTCGCCAGCGCGCTCGGCTGTGGCCGTTGCGCTACTGAGCGAACCGCACAACGCGGGTTTGCAGTTCCATTTTGTTGGCTTATCCATGGCTCCATCACAAGGAAAATTCGATGTTCAAACGATCATTCGCCAGCAGCCTGGCACTGGCCCTGAGCCTCACCGCCGCGGCGTTTACCGTCCAGGCGGACAACGAGCAATACTTCCCGCTGCAAAGTTATCGCGTCGGCCCGTATGCAGCCGGTGGCACCGGTTTTTTCGGCGGTTTCATCGACTACCTCAAGTACGTCAACGCCAATGGCGGCGTGAACGGCGTCAAGCTGACCTGGAGCGAGTGCGAGACCGAATACGTGGTCGAGAAAGGCGTGGAGTGCTACGAGCGCCTGAAGAAAGGCTTGAACGGCGCGCCAGCGGCGGCCACCAACCCGCTGTCGGTGGGCATCGCCTACGCCACGCTGGAGCGCTCGACGGCCGACAAACTGCCGCTGATCACCATCAACCACGGGCGTACGGATTCCACCGATGGCAGCGTGTTTCCCTACGTCTTCCCGTTGCAACTGAACCCGTATTCCGAAGTGTCGGCGATCATCAACTACATCGGCCAAAGGGCCGGGGGGCTGGACAAACTCAAGGGCCTGAAAATCGTCACCCTGTATCACGGCTCGCCCTACGGCAAGGAAACCAACGAGGTGCTGCAAACCCTGGCCGACAAGTACGGTTTTGCGCTGACCTTGCTGGAGGTGCCGCACCCGGGCAACGAGCAGCAGTCGCAGTGGCTGAATATCCGCCGGGAAAAACCCGATTGGGTGATCCTGCGCGGTTGGGGGGTGATGAACCCGGTGGCGCTGAAAACCGCGCAGAAAGTCGGTTTCCCGGCCGACCACATCATCGGCAACATCTGGAGCAACTCCGAAGATGACGCCGCGCCGGCCGGTGCCGCGGCCAAGGGCTTCATCGCCATCACCACGCACCCTTCGGGTACCGATTTTCCAGTGTTGCAGGGCATCAAGAAACAAGTGGTCGATGCCGGTCATGGCGACCTGGCCGATCCCAAGCGTTTCGGTACCGTGTACTACAACCTCGGCGTGGTCAACGGCATCCTCAACGTAGAAGCGCTGCGCATTGCCCAGCAGAAATTCGGTCAGCAACCCCTGACGGGTGAGCAGGTTCGTTGGGGCTTCGAGAACCTCAAGCTCGACGACGCCCGGCTCAAGGAACTGGGGGCGTTGGGCCTGGTGCAGCCGTTGCAATTGTCCTGCTCGGACCATGAAGGCGGTGGTGCGGTGCGCTTCCAGCAATGGGACGGTACGCAGTGGAAGCTGATCAGTGACTGGGTACAGGCTGACCGCGCCTTGCTGCGACCGATCATCGAAGCGTCTTCGCACCAGTACGCCCGGGAAAAAAGCCTTACCCCGCGTGATTGCAGCAAGGAATCCTGAGGCATCGTGGCGACCGGGCGCATGCGTCCGGCCGCTGTCTGAAAAGGTGAAACAGCATGGCGACTAATGTGCCGATCCTGCAGATCGACGATGTTGAAGTGCTCTACGAACAGACCATCCTGGCGGTGCGCAGTGTGTCGCTGGAGGTAAAAAAAGGGCAGGTCGTAGTGCTGCAGGGCGCCAACGGCGCGGGTAAAAGCACCACGCTGAAGGCGGCCTCCAACCTGGTGCGCGCCGAGCGGGGCGAGGTGGTACGAGGGCGGATCGTCTACCAGGGGCAAGACGTGACCCACAGCGCCCCTCACACCTTGGCGGCGAGCGGCCTGGTGCAAGTGCTGGAAGGTCGGCATTGCTTTGCCCAGTTGAGCGTGGAGGAAAATCTTCTGGCCGGTGCCCTGGCGCGCCAGGTGCCACGGCGCCAGTTGCTGGCTGACCTGGAATTGGTTTACGGCCATTTTCCCCGACTGAAACTGCGGCGCAAAAGCCTGGCCGGCTACACCTCGGGCGGCGAGCAACAGATGATCGCGATCGGTCGTGCGCTGATGGCCAAGCCGCAACTGGTCTTGTTGGACGAACCGTCGATGGGGTTGGCGCCGCAGATCGTCGAGGAAATCTTCGAGATCGTCCGGCAACTCAATCAGCGTGATGGTGTGAGCTTCTTGATCGCCGAGCAGAATATCAATGTCGCCCTGCGTTACGCCCACCATGGCTATGTGTTGGAAAGCGGGCGTGTGGTCAGTGAAGGCAGCGCCGAACAACTGGCGGCCCGCAGCGATCTCCAGGATTTCTACCTGGGCGCACGAACAGCAGCGCTGTGAGCACCGCTGACCCTGTGGCGAGGGGATTTATCCCCGTTGGGCGCGCAACGACCCCAAGCAGGTTGAACGCAGTCGGCCTGATAATCGGGGACAGGTCTTGGGGCCGCTGCGCAGCCCAGCGGGGATAAATCCCCTCGCCACAAAAAGGGACGCACCTGGCTTTTGTGGCGAACTCAGGTTGAAAAGTTGATGACCTGGCCGTCCCGCGTACTGAGCGCGGGGCGGCGTTTGTTGACCACCAGTTCGCCAATCCTGATCAGCAACGTGCGGGTGACATTGCGGCTCAGCCCCAACAGGCTGGCGGTGTGGACCTGATTGCAATTGGCATATCGGTAGGCGGTGCGTAGCAACTCGGCCTCGACCTTTTCATACACGTCGCCATGCTCTTGCTCGAGCAGTTTCTCGAAGGCTTTTTGCAAAAGCGCCTCTGCGCTTTGAGGGGCCGAGTCCGGCGGGTTGTCCCGGCGTTCGATACGGAGGTTCGACAGGTGCAGGTCCTGCACGCCGATCACATTGTTACGGCAAATCAACAGGGTGTGGTGGATGACATTTTCCAGCTCGCGGATATTCCCCGGCCAGGAATAGTCGAGCAATTTGCGCTGCGCCTGGGCATCCAGCGTTACCTCGCCGTGACCGAGCCTGCGGCTGTACTCGGCGATGAAGTGGCGGATCAGAGGCAGGATGTCACCGGGGCGTTCGCGCAGCGGCTTGAGCACCAGGCTGACCACGTTCAGGCGGTAATAGAGGTCTTCGCGAAAGTGTCCGGCATTGATGGCTTTTTCCAGCTGTACGTTGGTGGCCGCCAACACGCGTACATTGATCTTGATGCTCTTGCGCGACCCCAGTCGAACCACTTCGCGTTCCTGCAATACCCGCAGCAACTTGACCTGGATCGGCAGCGGTAAATCACCGATTTCATCGAGGAACAAGGTGCCGCCATCCGCTTCCTCGAACCAGCCGGCCTTGGCCGTCAACGCGCCGGTAAAGGCGCCTTTTTCATGGCCGAACAGCTCGGCCTCCACCAGGGTTTCGGAAAACGCCCCGCAGTTGACCGCCACGAACGGTTTGTGGCGACGGGCGCTGAGGTTGTGTACGTGGCGCGCCACCAGTTCCTTGCCGGTCCCGGTCTGGCCGATGATCAGCACGCTGGCGTCACTGGGCGCGACTTGCTGCAGGTGAGCCAGCAACGCGCGGGAGGTGGGGTCTTCGAAGACCTGGGCCGTGGCACGAATCGAGGTGGCCAAGCCGGGAGAGGGGGGAAGTGTTAGAAGCTGCATGACGGTGGCCCGTTAATGAGATTGCCGTGACTGAGGATGGGTAAATGCCAACGTTCTTGAGGCAGTACCGCGAAGCCATTGGGCTTAAGGCTTAATCTAATTGATCTAAAAAATATAAAACAAATAACCTTTAGTTATTTGCTTAAGGCTTTCGTCCTCGAATTCAGCACAGATCCATGGGTCATGTCGCCGTTAACGAGATAAATTGAAATGACCATAAAAAGTTTTATTGACTAAAAAATTACATCGGGTAATTATTTCCCTGCATCTGCTTTCACGCAGAGTCATTTTGCAGGGGCAACCCGATGAATCAGAACACCGTGCCTTCACTGGCCAGTCTTTACGTCGAGACTCACGAATCGCCATTTGACGCACGCCTGGCGCCTTCACTCATGCAAGGCTTTCCCGCCGAACCCCACCGCCGCGTCACCTGGCACAACTGGATGAGCCCACCGTTCAACCAATGGGGGTTCCGCAACTTGGCGCGCTTGCGTCCTTCCATCGATGTGCAGGCCGGCAGCGGGCCGGTCAGCGCGTTCAAGCAGGCGCTCCAGCCGCTGGATGAGCTGCATTTCGACAGCGAATGTGGCTTGAGCATCAGCGTGATAGATCACCTGGTCGCCAGCCAGACCGATGCTTTCCTGGTCTTGCAGGGCGAAACCGTAGTGTTTGAGCGCTATTTCAACGGCCAGCGTCCCCAGGACCGACACATCATGTTTTCGGTGACCAAGTCGCTGATCGGTGCCTTGGGCGAGCAACTGGTCTGCGAAGGCTTGCTGGACCCTGGGTTGACGGCCACGCATTACGTACCGGAACTGGCGGGCAGCGCGTTTGCCGATGCGACCGTGCGCCAGTTGTTCGACATGGCGGTGGCCGTCGATTACAGCGAGGTCTATGAGGATCCGGATTCAGAGAGTTCCCAATACGGTTACGCCTGCGGTTTCCAGCCGGCGCCAGCGCAGTACGCGACCTTCGAATCCCTGTACCAGTACTTGCCGTCATTGAGAAAGCGCGGCAGTCACGGCGGCTTTTTCCACTACGTGACGGCCACCACCGAGGCGTTGGCCTGGGTCATGGAGCGGGCATCAGGCAAGGCCTGCCATCAGTTGCTGCAAGACATCTGGAGCCAGTTGGGCTGTGAACGTGACGGCTACTTCCTGGCGGATCCCTGGGGCCGCAGCGTCGCCGGTGCCGGTTTCAGTGCGACCTTGCGTGACATGGCGCGCTTCGGTCGCCTGCTGGCCAACGATGGCCGCCAGGGTAGGACACAACTGCTCTCGGCCGAGGCGCTCGCCGGTATCGCCACCGGAGCCGACCCCGCGATCTACGCTGCATCCCCCGACTTTTCGAGCTGGACCCCAGGCGCGTCCTACCGCAGTCAATGGTATGTCTTCAACGACCACAGCCAGGCGCTCATGGCCGGTGGTATCCATGGCCAATACCTGTTCATCGACAAACCGTCCGGCGTGGTGATCGTCAAGCAGTCGTCCCTGGGCGAGGCCGTCAGCCCCTTCGACGGCGACAGCGTGCGCATGTTGCGCGCCATCGCGGCGCACCTGACGCCCTGACTGCATCCGATAAACACAACAATTTTGCGTTCCGCTCACCTGGCCCACCAGGTGTTGGCGCGGGTTTGCGCCGCCATTCACTGCCCTGTAACAACAATAATCAACAGGAGCTCCATATGGTTTCCATGATGCGTTTGTCCCGAACGTTCCTCGTGCTCGGGTTACCCTTGACCGCCCAGGTTGCCTGGGCGGGCTACACCTTCGAGGAGGGCAACCTCAAGGGCGAGGTCAACTTCAGTGCCGGTGGCGCAGTCCTTTCTACCCGCAACGTCAACTTTGGCGGCGGCGTGGTGGACATGCGCAGCGGCAAGAATCGCGGCACGAAAATCGACTGGCAGGAGTTTTACGTCAAGCCGGGCATCAAGTTGGAGTATGCCGTGCAGCCGGATTTCGCCCTGTTGGCTGGCGGCTCCCTGGTGGGGGCGACCACCTTCGGTGATGGCGATGCCGGTGGCTTTACCCGCAATTCCGACGGCAAGGTGTCGACCGAAGAGTTCTATGGTGGTTTCCGCGCCGGGGAGTGGACGGTCACGGGCGGTCGCCTGAACTACATGATCGGCAACGGTTTCATCGTGATGGATGGCAACCTCGACCAGTTGAACGACGGCGCCTACTGGCTCGCCCCACGCACCGCCTTCAAGGATTCGGCGGTGGTTGCCTGGGACCATGGCGCGTTGAAGGTCCAGGGCTTCAGCCTGGGGACCGACAGCGACCTGGGTGACTTTCGCATGAGTGGCGTGAACCTGGACTACAACCTCGACGACCAGGTGACGCTGGGCGCCACCGCATTGAAGGTCAAGGCCATGGGGCCCAAGGGCAGTACCTTGCCGCGTCGCCGCGATGGCATGCTGGTGTACAACGTCAGGGCGTTGAACGCCAAACTCCCGGGCATCGCGGACCTGAGCCTGAATGCCGAATATGCCCTGGAGCGAGGCAGCGGCGAAGGCGTGGACTACGACGCCAAGGCCTGGTACGGCCAGGCGGATTACACCTTCAGCACGCTGCCGTTGACTCCGGTGATCGGCTACCGCTACGCGAGCTTTTCCGGCGACGACAACCTCACGGACAACCGGCAGAAAGCCTGGGACCCGTTGAGCAAGGGCTTCGTCGACTGGAGCACCTGGCTGATCGGTGATGTCGTCGGCAACTACCTGCTGTTCAACAGCAACGAAAACGTCCAGCAGTTCTCACTCAAGACCCACCTCAACGAAACCCTTACGCTCGGTGCGATCCACTACCAGTTCTGGCTGGACGAAAAAAACTACATGGGCACCGCCGTCAGCGACAAACGGTTTGCCGACGAAAGTGTAGTCTTCCTGGATTGGGCGCCTTCGAAGTCGTTGTCTACCTCGCTGTCCTATAACTGGGTCAAGCCCATGGCAGCGGCCAGACAAGTCTTCGGCGACGACCGGAAATTCAGCGCGCTGGAACTCTACTTCACCTACCGCTATTAAGTGCCGCGAGCCTTCGCGGCCGCGCTGGAGTATTTGATAATGAATATGCTTTTGCGCAATACCTTGCTGGGCGCTGTCGTTTCGATGTTGGTCAGTGGCGCAAGCCTGGCCGAAGAACGGACGGTGCGAATCTACAACTGGATCGAGTACCTGCCGCCTGAAATCCTCAAGAGTTTCGAGGAGGAAACCGGCATCCGTCCCATCTACGACGTTTTCGACAGCGTCGAGACCTTGGAGTCCAAACTCCTGACCGGCAACTCCGGGTATGACGTGGTCTACCCGAGCAGTTCCAACGTCAGCCACCTGATTGCCGCCGGTGCCGTCCAACCCCTGGATCGCAGCCAATTACCCAACTGGCAGCATCTGGACCCCGAGTTCATGAAAACCCTGGAGGCCATCGGTGACGAAGGCAACCGTTACGCGGCGCCGTATCTCTGGGGCACGACCCTGATCGGCTATAACGTCGACAAGGTCCGGCAGGTGCTCGGGGCTGACGTGCAGATGAATACCTGGGACATCATCTTCAAGGAAGAGAATATGGCCAAGTTGGCCAGTTGCGGTGTCGGCTTCCTTGATGCGGCCAACGAGATCGTACCCATCGCCTTGCATTACAAGGGCCTGGATCCCAACAGCCAGAAGCGCGAAGACTACCCGCAGGCCCAGGCGGCGATGCACACGGTTCGCCCGTACATCACCTATTTCAATTCTTCACGCTATGGCATGGACCTGGCCAACGGTGAGATCTGCGTCGGGGTGGGCTGGTCTGGCGGTGTGGCCCTGGCCACGCGGCTGGCCGATGCCGCCGGCAAGGGTGTCAAGGTGGCGATGGCCTTACCCAAGGAAGGTGCGCCGATGTGGGCGGACGTCATGATGGTGCCCACCAACGCCCCTCATACCGCAGAGGCCTACGCCTTCATCAACTACATCCTGCGCCCGGATGTGATTGCCCGGATCAGCAACAAGATCGGTTACCCCAACCCGAACAAGGACGCCACGGCATTGGTGGACGCCGAGATCCGTAGCAACCCGGCCATGTATATACCGGATGAAGCTCGCAAGACCCTGTTCATGCTAGAGCCCGTGCCGGCTGCCGTGGAACGGATCCGCACGCGCACCTGGACCGCCATCAAGACCAATCGCTGATCAGGCTGGCCCGGCGTCGCGGCGCCGGGCGCTTATCGGTGGATGTGCTCAGGCGCGCATGCCCTGGAAAAGCAGCTCAGTGATACGCCGGACCTGCGTGGAATGGGCTTCGATATCCGGTTGTTCCTGGTTGACCAGCCTGTACAACTGCAAGTGCGAGTAATCGTTCAACAGGAAGGCGGCGAGTTCGACGTCGAGGTCGGCGCGCAGCTTTCCGGCCTGTTGCAATTCCCTGAGCAGCCCACTGATTTCGGCCCTGAGCGCATCGTTCATGGCGCGATAGCCCTCGGGCAGGCCGTTGTCGCCGCCAAACAGAATCAACGGCAGCAACTCGCGCCAAAGGCTCGGGTGCATGACCTCCAGCGCGTAACCGGTCAACAGTCGCTCCAGATAACACAGCGCTTCGACCGGGTCTTCGATTCCAGGGATCTGGCTGCGGGTGTCCGTGAGTGCGCGCTGGTCGGCGTCGTGCAGGATCTCCAAGATGATCTCCTGTTTGTTGCCGAAGTACTTGAAGACGGTAGGCGCCGATACGCCGGCCTGGCTGGCGATCTGTTCGATGGTGGTGTTCTGGAAACCCTGGCGCTCGAACAGTTCGACCGCTGCCTTGCTGATGGCTTGGCGGCGTTCGGCTTTTTGACGTTCACGCAGTCCGCTCACGGGAGGTCCTTGTTGGAGAGAAGAGAATAGAAGGCCGGTGCTTCCACAGGGGCTTGTGGCTGACTTGCCTTCCGAACTCATGCAAAAATACTTAACTGAATAAAATGTTTAAAGCATTTATTTCAGGGTCTTCGGTGGAGTGCTGATCGGGAGCTTTTGTGGCGAGGGGATTTATCCCCGCTGGGCTGCGCAGCAGCCCAAAAAACGTTCGGCCCGGTGTCAAGTTCAACGGTATTTTGGGGGCTGCTATGCAGCCCAGCGGGGATAAATCCCCTCGCCACAATGGGCAAAACGCCATGTCCCACTTGGCGAAATCAGGCACAGAGATGGCGCGTTCAGGTAACTAACTCGGGAGGGAAGGCAGGTAACGTGGCGCGACTTTTCACCGCAAGTGCGCACGTTCGCCCAGGGTGGTTCAACATAACCAAACGCTGCCGCTTCCAGGAGGGGCGGGAAACCAGCAACACCGACTGTCCCTGCGCGCGTCTCAATGTTCGATCACAAGAGAATAAAAAGAATGACCAGCCCCAGCTTCAAGGACTCGAACGGCCATCTGGCACAGGGCTTCAAGCCTCGTCACGTCACCATGCTGTCCATTGCCGGAATCATCGGCGCGGGTCTGTTCGTGGGATCGGGGCATGCCATTGCCGCCGCTGGCCCGGCCGTCATGCTGGCCTATCTGTTCTCCGGGCTGTTGGTGGTCCTGGTCATGCGCATGCTGGGCGAGATGGCGGTTGCCAATCCGGATACCGGCTCCTTCTCCACCTATGCCGACCAGGCCATCGGACGCTGGGCAGGCTTTACCATCGGTTGGCTCTACTGGTGGTTCTGGGTGCTGGTGATTCCCATCGAAGCGTTGGCCGCCGGTCATGTGCTGAACCAGTGGTTTCCCGCCATCGACGCGTGGTTGTTTGCCTCGGTCTCCATCGTTCTGCTGGCCGTGACGAATCTGTTCAGCGTGTCCAAATACGGCGAGTTCGAGTTCTGGTTCGCCATGGCCAAGGTCGTGGCGATCATCGGCTTCATCTCCCTGGGGTTCGCGGTGCTGATGGGGTGGATTCCCGAGCGTGAAGCCAGCGGCCTGAGTCGGTTGATGGAGGAGCATGGCGGGTTCGCCCCCAACGGCCTGTCGGCGGTGGTGGGCGCGTTCATTACCATCATGTTCAGCTTCATCGGTACGGAGGCGGTGACCATCGCAGCCGCCGAATCCGATAACCCCGCGCAGAACATTGCCAAGGCCACCCGTTCGGTGATCTGGCGCATCGGTGTGTTTTACCTGCTGTCGATCTTCGTGGTCATTTCCGTGGTCCCCTGGAACGATCCGCTCCTGGCTTCAGTGGGTTCCTACCAGCGGGCCCTGGAGCTGATGAACATTCCCCACGCCAAATTCCTGGTGGATGTGGTGGTGCTGATCGCCGTGGCCAGTTGCATGAACTCCTCGATCTACATCGCCTCGCGGATGTTGTACTCCCTGGGGCGTCGCGGCGATGCGCCAAAGGCCTTGAAGGTGACGTCTTCAGCTGGTGTGCCACGGTCCGCGGTGATTGCCAGTACCGTACTGGGTGCGGGCGTCACCTTGTTCAGTTACTTCATGCCCGCCGGCCTGTTCCAGTTCCTGCTCGCCAGCTCCGGCGCCATCGCCTTGCTGGTGTATCTGGTGATCGCCATTTCGCAACTGCGCATGCGCCGGATGTTGCAACGGCAGAATATCGAACTGCCTTTTCGCATGTGGCTGTTCCCCTGGCTGACATGGTTGGTCATCGTGTTCATCTCGGCGGCGCTGGCGGTCATGATGGTCACGCCCGAGCACCGCAGCGAGGTCAGTACCACCCTGGGCCTGGCATTGGTCATTTCCCTGATCGGGTTGGTGACGTCGTGGCATTCGCCCCAGCCTGAACGGGTTGTTTCCCTCGGCTAGCCAAGCTGTTTTTACCCGGTTGACGCCACGTTACTGGCGTCAACAAAACCTCATTTCGGGCCCGTTCGGGAGGCAATAAGCCCCGCCTTGAGACGCGGCCCGTCCGCTTGTCACCCACTTGCAAGCACACCCCTGCAAACCGGCACTAACCTGCGGCGGCGTTGTCAGTAATTGGCGCCTGTAGGGATGAGGATCGCCCCTGATAACAGCACGCCAGCTGGATTAGTTTTTTCTCGATCACGCTCGGGAAAAAAGGCCTTGCGATGGATTGCGTCCTGGACCGACCATTTCTCTTGCAGGGCGATTTCCCATGGGGTTTCTACTCGATCCGCGTCATGACATTGATGCTGCCTTATTGAGCTACCGCCGGGTGTTCTGGGCGCTGGCATTGTTCAGTGGCGTGATCAATCTGTTGGTGCTGGTGCCGTCGCTCTACATGATGCAGGTCTACGACCGGGTCCTGACCAGCCGCAACGAAACCACCTTGTTCATGCTGACCTTGATGGCCCTGGGACTGTTCATGTTCAGTGCCCTCATCGAGTGGGTCCGTGGCGAGGTGATGATTCGCATGAGCGCGGGGCTGGACGAAGCCTTGGGCGAGCGGATTTTCGACGCCGCCTTCGCTCGCAGCCTGCGCGAGCACAACGCCAACCCGGCGCAGGTGCTCACCGATCTGGCAACGCTGCGCCAGTTGATTACCGGGCAGGGCCTGATCGCCTTGCTCGACGCACCCTGGCTGCCGATCTTCCTGCTGGTGGCGTTCATCTTTCACCCCTGGTTCGGCGTGCTGACATTGGTGTTGGCCTTGGTGCTGATCGGCTTGGCGCTGTGGGGAGAACTGGCGACGCGAGCACGCCTGGGGGAGGCCAATCGACTGGGGGTGCAGTCGTCGATCTATGTGAACAGCACGCTGCACAATGCCGAAGTTATCCAGGCCCTGGGCATGCTCGGGCCACTGCGTCAGCGCTGGAGCCTGTTGCAGCAACGGATCATTGCCGCCCAGGCCCATGCCAGCGACCGCAGTGCACGTATTACCTCGACGACTCGTTTCGTGCGGATCTCCGGGCAATCCCTGGCGTTGGGGTTGGGCGCTTTGCTGGTGCTTGAAGGCCAACTGTCGGCGGGCATGATGATCGCGATGTCGCTGTTGCTGGGACGGGCCTTGGCACCCGTGGAAATCGCCATCGGCTCGTGGAAGCAATTCAACGCCGGACGCCAGAGCTACCAGCGCCTGAGCCAATTGCTGGCCCAGCACCCACGCGAGCGCCTGCGCATGCCGTTGCCACCGCCCAGCGGCGCGGTGCTCCTGGAACAGTTGTATGTCGGTCCGCCAGGTGCTTCGCAGCCGATCCTGCGCGGGATCAATTTCAGCCTCGCCAAAGGCGATGTGCTGGCGGTGGTCGGGCCCAGCGCCAGTGGTAAATCGACACTGGCGCGGGCCTTGGTCGGGGTCTGGCCAGCCATGGGTGGGTCGGTGCGCCTGGACGATGCCGAGATCAGCCAGTGGTCCCACGACGCCTTGGGCCCGTACCTTGGATACCTGCCACAGGACATCGAGCTGTTCGATGGCACGGTTGCCGACAACATCGCCCGCTTCGGTGAGCAGGACGCCGACAAGATCATCGCCGCCGGGCGTCATGCCGGCATCCACGAAATGATCCTAAGGTTCCCCAAGGGCTACGACACGCCGTTGGGCCCGGGTGGGCTTGGCTTGTCCGGTGGGCAAAAGCAACGCCTGGGCCTGGCTCGCGCGCTTTATGGGCGGCCATCGCTGATCGTGCTCGATGAGCCCAACTCCAACCTCGATGAAGCCGGAGAATTGGCGCTGGTGCAGGCCATCAGTGCGCTCAAGGCGGCGGGCAGCACCGTGGTGTTGATTACCCACCGTCCCAATGTACTGGCGGTGGTCGATCACATCCTGGTGCTCAAGGACGGTACTCAACAAGCGTTCGGCCCTCGGGACCGGGTGCTCAAGGCATTAATGCCGGGGCCGAGACCGGCCGCGGTCAGGGAGGCGGGCGGCGATGCGTGATCTGACTCCAGGGGCACACGCGTACAGCGAGCAGGGGCTGAGCGTGCGCAGCACCACGACGCTGCCCAGTGCCAGCACCGATGCCGGGAGCGCGGCGCGTTATGGCGTGGGGTTCCTGGTCCTGACGCTGGGTGGTTTCCTGCTCTGGGCCTGCCTGGCGCCGCTCGACCAAGGGGTGGTAGGCAGTGGCACCGTGGTGGTGGCGGGGGAGCGCAAGGCCGTGCAGTCGCTGGTTGGCGGCGTCGTGGAAAAACTGCTGGTCAGCGACGGCGACCGCGTCACCCAGGGGCAATTGCTCGTGCAACTCAACACGGTGCAGGCGCAGTCGCAATTGGACGTAACCCTGGGCAAGCTGCTCAATGATCGCAGCATCGAGGCGCGCTTGATTGCCGAGCGCCTGGGCAGCGCCGAGATCCAATGGCCCGCGGAGCTGCTGGCCCACGCCGACGAACCGCGAGTCAAGGCGGCCATGGCCTTGCAACGCCAGTTGTTCATCACCCGCCGCGCGGAGCTGGGCAGCCGCTTGCAGATCATCGAGCACGAAGCCGCGGCCTTGCAGCAGCAATTGCTTGGCTACGAAGGCGTCAAGCGCAACTACGACGCGCAGATGCGTTTCCAGCAGCAGGAGCTTGAAGGCCTGCGCGATTTGGCCCGCGAAGGCTACGTTCCGCGCAACAAACTCTTCGAGGCCGAGCGCAACGCGGCCCAGTTGGCGGGACAGATAGCCTCCGGTGTGGGTGATGTCGGCAGGACCCGGCAGGCGATCAATGAAAGCCGGCTCAAGGCCTTGCAGGCGCAGCAGGAGTTTCGCCGTGATGCCGAAACCCAGCTCAGCGAAGTCTCGGCCGAGGCCGCAGGTTATGCCGATCAGATTCGTGCCTTGCAGTTTGAAGTCGACAACGGTGCAATCCGTGCGCCGGTGGCCGGGCAAGTCATGGACGTGAGCATTCATACGGTCGGCGGCGTTGCCCAGGCCGGCCAGACACTGATGCAGGTCGTGCCGCTGGATGCACCAATGGCGATCACCGCGCGTTTCGAGCCGCTGATGGCCAACAAACTGCGCCCAGGCCTGCCGGTGCATGTGCATTTCACTGCGCTGCAACGGGTGGATACGCCGACGGTCACCGGCACGGTGACGACGGTGTCGGCGGACCAGTTGATCAATGAGCAGACACACCAACCGTACTTTTCCGCCAAGGTCGAGATTCCCGCCGACACCGTGGTTGAGTTGCAGCGCGCCGGTCTGCTGGTGCGCCCCGGCATGCTCGCCGATGTCACGGTGGTGACGGGCGAGCGCACCTTGATGAATTACCTGATGAAGCCTTTGCGCGAACGCTTGCTGGCAGCCTTCAAGGAGGAATGAGCATGGTCGACCGTCGCCGCTACCGTTGCCGTGTGTTGCTGGGCCTATATACCGGTTGGGCGGTGATCGATCCGCTGTGGGCCGCCGAGGGAGGCCTGAGCCTCACCGCCGCCTACGATGCCTCGCGCCTCAACGATCCGACCGTGCAATCGGCGGCTCACGCTTTTGAAGCTTCGCGGCATGAAGAGGACATCGGTCGTGGTGGCCTCTACCCGCAAGTGTCGCTGACCTCGCGCTACGGCTACGGCGGGCGGACCGACGGCGGTGACGACAGCACTTACGTCAACAGCAACGATTACCAGGCCAACAACATCACCCTGGCGGCGCAACAGCCGCTCTACGACAAGGCCCGTTGGGCGGCATACCAGGAAGGCAAGGCACGGGGGCAACTGGGTACCCAGGTGTTCGACGTGGCCGGCCAGACCTTGTATGACCGGGTGGCGAAGGGGTATTTCGACGTCGCCCGGGCCGAGAACGAGATCAAGCTGATCCAGCAGCAAAAAGCGGCCATCCAAGGCTTGGTCATCCAGAGCAAAAAACTGTACGAGGGCGGCCAAGGCGCGATCACCGATATCGACGAAGCCCAGGCGCGGCTCGACCTGGTGCAAGCCCAGGAGGCTGAAGCCCAGGCGCGTCGCGTGGCGGCGTTGCGGGCTTTGTCCGGGCGGGCCAGCGTGCCCATCGATGACATCCTGCCGATGCGCGAAGAACTGGCCGCCGGCAGTCCGATCCCGCCTGAGCAGGACTTGCCGTACTGGACGGCGATTGCCCGTGAAGCCAGCCCCGAACTGGCCGCTCGGCTGGCCGCGGTGAAAGTGGCCGAGGCCCAGGCCGACAGCCAGCGTGCCGGGCATTATCCAACCTTGTCGCTGACCACCCAGTTGACCCGACGGGAAACCCGTCAATACCAGGAACTCGACCCGCGCCAGGACACCTACTACGTGGGGGTGCAGTTGGATATTCCGTTGTATCGCGGCGGGGCGGTACGGGCGTCGGTGGCCAAGGCCGAAGCGCAACTGGCCGGCGCCCAGTCCGACTACGACGTGCAACGCCAACAACTGGCCGAGGATATCGAGACCGATTACCTGGGCGTCGTGGCCGGGTTTGCCAAGAGTAAGGCGATGCAACGGGCGGTGGAGTCCAATCAGCGAGCACTGACCTCGACGGAAAAAGGCTTCCAGGGCGGCGTGCGCTCCACGGTGGATATTCTTGATGCGCAGCAGCGGCTGTTCCAGGCCCGCCGGGACCTGCTCAATACCAAGCTCGACATGCTGCAAAGCTATGTGAGCCTGCACACCCACACCGGCCAGATGAACCGCGCGGTGCTGGAGCAGGTGCAAAGCTTGTTCTAGACAATCCAGGGTTTAAGTTCGCAACTTATCCTGTGGCGAGGGAGCTTGCTCCCGCTGGGCTGCGAAGCGGCCCCAAACCCAGGCAATGAGTGGTCTCAGGCAGACCGAGTCCACCGGTTCACGACTGCTGCGCAGCCGAGCGGGAGCAAGCTCCCTCGCCACCAAAGCCGCCCATGACCTTCAACTTTTCTGGCACAACATGCCGTCCTGTGGGAGCTCGCTCGCGATAGCGGTGGGTCAGTCAGCATCCATGCTGGATGTGCCGCAGCTATTGCGGGTAAGCCTGCTCAGGGGCAATCAGGCGGTGAAGTCGCTGGCGTGCAGCTCCTTGACGCCCACCAGTTCGAATTCGAACTCGGGGGTGGCGTCGGCGTTGGTACTGCCGGAGAGGATGCCATCGACGAAGCGCAGCTGGCCGGTGGCGTTGGTGGCGTCGAAGGCGTTGCTGCCGATGAACGTGAAGGCATCGACCGTGACGGTCAGCGGGTTGGCGTCCAGGCCGGTGAGGTCCAACTTGTCGAACTCCGTACTCTTGAAACCGCTAATCACATCGCGCAAGGCCCCGACGCCCATGTCCGACAGCGCACCAAACGCGTAGGTGTCCGCGCCCGTGCCACCGGTGAGGTTGTCGGTACCTGCGCCGCCAATCAACCGGTCATCGCCCGAACCACCCACCAGCGTATCGTTGCCGGCCCCTCCGTCGAGGACATTTGCCGCGCTGTTCCCCGACAGTGTGTCGGCGTAGGCGCTTCCTTTCAGGTTCTCGATGAACTTCAAGGTGTCGAGCCCGGACCCCACGGTGTTCTGTTGCGCTGACGTCGAGAGGTTGACGGTCACGCCGGACAGGGCGCGCTCGAAGCTGGCCGTGTCAATGCCATCGCGTCCATCCAGCACATTGTTACCGGCGCCGGCGAACAGCGTATTGTCCAGCGCGTTGCCGGTGCCATTGGCGGCGCCGGTGCTATCGACATACAGGTTCTCGACGTTGTTGCCCAAGGTATAGGTCGCGAGGCTGCTGTGCACGCTGTCGATCCCGCCAGTCACGGTATTGCTGTTGGTCTCGATCACGCTGTCGTCGGCATTGTCGACAAAGTAACTGTCGTTGCCGTCACCACCGCTCATGCTGTCGTTCCCTGTGGCGCCGTCGAGTACGTTGTTGGCGGCATTGCCGGTGATGAAGTTGCGCCGTTCATTGCCGGTGCCGTCGATGTCCGATACACCGGTGAGCACCAGGTTTTCGAGATTGGCCCCCAGCGTCCAACTGACCGAGGCCTGCACCGTGTCGATCTGCGCGGTCGAGGTGTTGGTTTCCACCACACTGTCTAACGCGTTGTCGACCACGTAGATGTCGTTGCCATCGCCGCCGGTCATGGTATCGGCGCCCAGGTCGCCATCGATCGTATCGTTGCCCGAGCTGCCCACCAGGGTGTCGTCCTGGTCGGTGCCGGAGATCATCCCGCCCTGGTTCTGGGCGTTGTCGAAGATGTCCTGCACGCTGTTGTTGTCGTTGGGGTTGCCCTGGAAGCCCAGGTCATCGGCAATGTAGTCCGCCAGGCGTTGACCGACGATTTCCGCTGACTCCTCGTGCAGGTGCCAGACGTCATCGGGATACACCAGCGGGTCGACTTCGTAGCGCAAGGGCAGGTCGGTGTAGTCCACCGCCAGCTTGACGTCGGCGCGCTCGGCGGC
The DNA here is from genome assembly GCF_900119205.1 of Pseudomonas sp. NFACC16-2. Classification (NCBI taxonomy): domain Bacteria; kingdom Pseudomonadati; phylum Pseudomonadota; class Gammaproteobacteria; order Pseudomonadales; family Pseudomonadaceae; genus Pseudomonas; species Pseudomonas sp. NFACC16-2. The sequence continues at coordinate 47,247 of NZ_FPIX01000014.1, forward strand.
CATGGCCTCCTGGGCGGCGCGGACATAACCGACGCCCTCGACGATGGACGCGATTTTTTCTTCCGAATAACCCCGGGCCCGGGCCGCATCCTCTTCGTAGTGACCGGTTTCCATCAGGTAGACGCTGAAGTTGCCAAATTGGGCATGCAAATAGTCGAACACCTTCAGGGTCGCGGCCTTATAGGCCGCTGCTGCCGCGGCCTTGTCCGTGGCGCGGGCGATTTCCTGGGCGGCTTCCTCGCCCTGGCCCCAGATGATGCCCATGGTGACGTTGTCGATCGACTGCAGTTCGGTGCGCTGGTCGCGCAGCAACGTCACCGCCCGCAACAGTGCCGGCCCGGGTTGGTTGGTGTCTGTCAGCCACCAGCACAGTTGGAGTTCCTCGGGGCTGAGCGTGGACAGGCCGTTGACCGTGCTGCCGCCGACCGCGATGTCGATACCGTTGCCATCGGCATCGGTGAACTGGCTGCGCACGTCGTAGGTGGTGTAGCGGTTCAAGTCATTGACCAGCATCGAGGTGCCGGATTGGTCATCGTCCTCGGTCATGCGCAGCAGGCGCGCATTGGATTGGCCGAGGGTGGGCAGGTAGAGAATGTCCTGCTGGGCGCGCTCGCCGAAGACGAAGTCGTTGGCGGTGAGGGTGTTGAGGTAGTTGCCGTTGAGGGCGATCTCGAAGCGATTGCCATCGGCGTCGGCTTCGGCGGACTTGATGTAGGTTTTGTCGCCCGCCGTGTTCAGGGTCATGTACAGCGTGCCGTTGCTGCCATCGCCGAGGCCGAGAAAGCCCAGCCCCGAAACGTCGATTTTGTCGACGCCAACGGTAAAGTCATAAATCGTGTCGGTGGCCGTGACACCCCCGGTGTCGTAGTCGCGGTAGCTGTCGGAGAGGTTGCTGTAGCGGAACGTGTCGGCGCCATCGCCACCGTACAACGAGTCGCGTCCGGCACCGCCGTCGACGATGTCCGCGCCGGTGCCGGCCTTGATCGTATCGTTGCCGCCGAGGCCGAGGATCAGGTCCGCACCCGTCGTGCCGTTGAGGGTTTCGGCGTTGTTGGTGCCGGTAATGGTGTTGGCGGGCGCATCGGCCACCACCAGGCTGAAGTTGTCGCTGACCGAGGCGCCCGAGGGGTCGGTGGCCTTGACCAGTATGTCGTAGTTGCCAGCAGCGGTGCTGGTTGGCGTGCCGCTGAAGGTCAGGCTGGTGGCATTGAAGCTCAGCCAGGTGGGTAGGGCGGTGCCATTGGCGAGGGTCGCGGTATAGGTCAGCACATCCTGGTTGGCGTCGGTGAAACTGTTGCTCGCCACGGTGTATCTGAAAGGCGTGCTTTCACTGGCGTTCTGGTCCAGGAGTGGGGTGGCCACGACCGGGGCCACGTTGGTGGGGTTGGTCTGGTCGGCGAAGACGAAGTGATTGGCCGTCAGGCTGCTGACGAAGTTGCCCGCCATCGAGATCTCGAACCGGTTGCCGTTGGCATCGACCGTGAGGTCCTTGAGGTAGGTGCGGTTGGTCGACGAGCTGTAAGTGACCTGCAGGGTGCCGTTGAGGCCGTTACCCAGGCCGGTATAGCCAAGCGCCGAGACATCGATCTTGTCCGCCGTCAGCTCGAAGTCGAGGATCTGGTCACTGGCGCTGGTGGAACTGGTGCGGTAGCTATCGAGTTTCGAGGTGTAGCGGAACACATCGGCGCCGGTGCCACCGGTGAGTTTGTCGACCCCGGTGCCGCCGACCAGGATGTCGTTGCCGGCGCCGCCATTGAGGGTGTCGTTGCCCGCGCCACCGAACAGTTGTTCATTGGCCGCGGTGCCGGTCAGCGTGTCGTTGTTCGGCGTGCCATTGATCACAATGGTGGTGGGAACGTCCTGCACGGCGAGGGTAAAGCTGTCGCTGACGGTGGCGTTGCTGCCGTCGCTCGCTGTGACCTGGATGGCGTAGGTGCCCGACGCGGTGTCGGGTGGCGTGCCACTGAAGGTGCGGGTGGCGGCATCGAAGATCAGCCAGCTGGGCAGGGCGTTGCCATTGGCGAGTTTGGCGGTGTAGCTCAGGCTGTCGTTGTCCGGATCGGTGAAACTGGTGGCCGGCACCACGTAACTGAACGGGGTATTTTCGGTCGCGTTCTGGTCCAACAGCGGCGTCGCCAGTACCGGCGCCTGGTTGGTCGGCGAGGTGGTGGCGAAGATGAAGTTGGCGCTGGTCAAAGTGTTGAGGTAATTGCCATCCAACGCCACTTCGAAGCGGTTGCCATTGGCGTCGGCCTCCAGGGATTTGATGTAAGTTTTGGTGCCGGCACTGTTGAGCACCAGGTACACGGTGTTGTTCTTGCCGTCCCCCAGGCCAGTGAAACCCATGGCCGAGAGGTCGATCTTGTCGGCGCTGACGTTGAAGTCGGTGATCAGGTCGCCGAGGTTGGCGCCACCAGTGTTGTAGTTGCGGTAGCTGTCCAGGCGGTTGGAGAACACGAAGGTATCCGCCCCGGCGCCACCGGTGAGGGTGTCCATGCCGGCACCGCCGTCGAGCTTGTCGTCGCCGGCGCCGCCACTGAGGCTGTCATTGCCTGCCAGGCCGAGCAGGGTGTCGGCCGCATCGCTCCCCAGCAGTGAGTCGCTGCCGCTGGTGCCGGTGACCACCCGGTTGAAGATGAAGTTGCTGGCGGTCAGGGTGCTGGCCAGGTTGCCCGAGAGGATCAGCTCGAAGCGATTGCCGCTGGCATCGGCGTCGAAGTCCTTGATGTAGGTGCGGTTGTTGCTGGCGCTGTAGCTGACCTGGAGGGTGCCGCCACGGCCATTGCCCAGGCCCGTGAAGCCAAGGCCGGCGAGGTCGATCTTGTCCTGGGTGACGTCGAAGTCGGTGATGGTGTCATCGAAACTGGTGGTCGCGTTGCGGTAGCTGTCCGACTGTGCGACGAACCGGAACGTATCGGCGCCGGTGCCGCCGGTGAGTTTATCGATGCCGGCGCCACCGACCAGGATGTCGCCACCGGCCGCGCCATTGATCGTATCGTTGCCTGCGCCGCCATAGAAAATTTCGTTGGCCGCGCTGCCGAGCAGTGTGTCGTTGCCCGCGGTACCTTGCACGGTGGTCATCGGCACCGTGGCGCTGACGTAGCTGCCGTCGCCATAGACCAGCGTGGCGCCCTTGCTGGTGTGGCTGATGGTGTTGGCGATGATGGCGTTGCGGTCGGTGCCGTCTTCATTGCGCTCTGCAACACCGTAGGTCGACAGGTCGCTGCCGCTGATGATGTTGCCCTGGATGAGGTTATCGCTGCCGTTGAAGTACTTGCCGGACACGCCCAGGGTGTCGTCGTAGGACTGGATGATGATTTCCGGTACGGCACCGCCCAGGGAATTGTTGTTGAGGGTGTTGTCGATGATTTCGACGTGGTTGCTGCCGTAGATGCGGATCCCGGCGCTGCTGTTATCGTGGATGTCGACGCCGGTGACGGTCACTTCGCTGGAGAGCTTGATCAGCACCCCTTCGGCGCCGTTGCCGTACACCTCGCCGCCGGTGATGGTGATGTTGCTGGGCGAGGGAATGTTCTCGCTACCGCGCTGGACCACGATGCCATTGCCACCGTTGTCGTAGGCGACGTTATTGGTCATGGTGAAATCGTGGGTGCTGGTGACGACGTTGAAGCCGTGGCGGTCGTTGTCGTAGGCGACGTTGTTTTCGAAGGTGCTGTCGCTGAGGAAGTCGGCGACGAAGCCGTCCAGGCCGTTGCCGTGGGACACGCTGTTCTTGATGACCATGTTGACGGTTTGCTCGTGGGGGTCGAAACCGTACCCGGAGCAATCCTTGATCTCGACGCTGTCCAGGGTGACGTTGGAGTCGTAGCCTTCTTCGCCTGGAATGTAGCCGTTGAACCAGCCGTCGACCTTGCCGGTGGTACTGTCGCGGTTGCCGTCGATGGTGAGGTTGCTGACGCCGAAGTCGTGGGTTTCCTCGCCGTAGGCCGAGCGGATGATACCGGTGATCTTGGTGTCGGAGCCGTCGACCAGCTTGACCGTGGTCGCGCCCATGCCGTCGCCGTACAGGTAGACGTTGCTCTTGAGCATCAGGCAGCCATCGGAAGGTTCCTCACCCCCCGAAACGATATAGGTACCGGTCGGCATGTACACCTGCCCACCGCCGGCCGCTGCCGCCGCATCAATCGCACTTTGGATGGCTGCCGTGTCGTCGGTGATGCCATCTCCTTTGGCGCCAAAATTTTGTACGTTGAAAATCATGAGCTTATCTCCGTATCAGGCTTAAACCTAGGTAGACGTCAACATTCCATCGACGACCTTCGTGTTATGACCCAGCGGAGCGCAAAAGTTGTGACCGCATATCGGGGAAAGTGTCAAAAAGCCGGACTAACTGATCAGCGGTTGTGTCGTGGAGGGCAGGAGTAACGTTTCGTTGACGCTTCTGAAGCCCGACGCCGCCTACTGTGGGGCCGTTGGTGTGGCGGACATGCGGTTTCCTTGATTGGTATCAAGCCCGTTTCCAGGGCTGCGGGATAACCTCGAATAAACCATCGCTCCGCTGAAGAGGGCGACCGAGGACCCCATGATTTATCCGCTGTTTCTGACCTTGCACCTGTTTGCCGCGCTGGTTTTCATCGGCACGGTTTTCTTCGAAGTCCTGTTCCTGGAGAGCATCCGCAAACAACTGCCCATCAAGGTCATGGTGCTGCTGGAGCAAGGCATCAGCCAACGCGCCCGGCAGTTGATGCCGTGGGTGCTGCTGGTGCTGTTCGGCGCGGGCATTGGCATGGTCTGGCTGCGCTATTGGCCGGTGCTCTCGTCGCCGTTGCAGTCATCCTTCGGTTTGCTGCTGGGGCTCAAGATCCTGTTGGCGGGCAGTGTGCTGGGCCATTTCCTCTGGGCCATGTGGCTGTTCAGGAGCGGGCGCATGAACGCCCGCTACGTGCACATCATCCATATCAGTGTGTTCCTGCACATGGTCGCGATCGTGCTGCTGGCCAAGGCCATGTTCTACGTCGCCTGGTAAGCGCTGGCGCGTGGTTCCAAGGCGCTTGATACAGGTCAAGGTGCCCCGGCGGGTTACCCCGCAAACTGCACCCGCACTGCCACTCGGAGATTGTCATGTTCGACCCGTTCCATACCCTCGGTGAGCGACCTTCGGGCCGCGCGCCTGTGGTGGCTGATTTCGATTGTCCGGTCGGTACACGTAGATTCCACACAGGCATCGGTTCGCTCGACCTGCTCCGAGGGTTGCGCAGCAGCCGTCAGAAACGACGGCCCTTGTCCCTGGCGGTGCATCTGCCTTCGCGCTTGCGGCTGGCGTCGTGTTCGCCCCTGGCCAGTGACTGCCGGTGCGGCGAGATCGAGGGTTATCTGCAACGTCTGATGTATGAGCTGGGGTTGGTCGGTTGCCACTTGGGCGCAGGGCGGCGTGTCGAGCAGTTTTGCCTGACCGGTGGCACACCGGTGATCGCTCATCTGCAGAAGTTGATGAGTGACCTGCGCAAGCGCTTCGACTTCAGTGAATACGACGGTGGCGACCACAGTATCGAGGTGGACCTGCACCACACGGATTGGTCGACCATGGGCCTGATCCGTGACCAGGGTTTCACCCATGTCAGCATCGGCGTCCCCGACATTAGCGTCGACAGCGACCTGTCGGTCGATTGCTACCAGAATCCGGCTCCGATCCATTCGTTGATCGATGCGGCGCGCACGTTTGGTTTTCGCTCCATCAACATTGACCTGGGCTACGGTCACGCTTGGCAGACGCCCAGCAGTTTCGCCCTGAAACTGGCGACGTTGATCGAACTGGAACCGGACCGGTTGCACATTTTCGACTATGCCCGCGCGCCTTATCGTTACCGCTCGAAGAACGCCGGGGTGGCCGGTGCCTTTTGCAGCCCGGCCGACAAGGACGCCATGCGGCGGATCTGCTGCGAGCAACTGATTGGCGCCGGTTATCACTACATCGGCCTGGGCCAGTTCGTCAGGGCCGACGATGACCTGGCGGTGGCCCAGGAACACGGACGCCTGCATCGCAATTGCCAGGGTTTTACCCGTCACGGTTGCTGTGATCATGTGGGCTTCGGTCTGTCGGCCATTACTCAGATCGAGCACCTGTACGTACAGAACACCGACGACCTGCATCAATATTGCCAACAGCTGGATGCCGGGCAGTTGCCGGTGTGTCGCGGCTGGCGCTGTGAAGCGCAGGATCAGGTCAAGGCGAGCGTGACCGAGCAGCTGTCCTGTGATCTGGAGCTGGATATCCTGGCCATCGAGGCACGCTTCGGCCTGGTGTTTCGCGAGCATTTCGCGTCTGTCTGGCCGTCGCTGGAAGTGTTGCATGACCAGGGATTGATCGAACTGTCGAGCCGGTTTATCGGCATCCTGCCCGCCGGGCGCTTGAACGTCGATGCGATCTGCAATCTGTTCGACCCAGGAATGGATGACGCAGGCCCACACCCTTTTGAAAAGTTGAACCCATCATGAATGCTGTATCCGGTTTCAATCGTGCCTTGGTGGAGAAATACGACCGCCCGGGGCCGCGCTACACCTCTTATCCGACGGCGCCGCAGTTCCACCAGGCCTTTGCCATGGACGAATACCAGCAGGCTGCCCAGCGCAGCAACCAGGCGCCGCAGCCCAAGTCGTTATCGGTGTACATCCATATCCCGTTCTGCCAGAGCCTCTGCTATTACTGCGCGTGCAACAAGATCATCACGCGCAAAAGCCATCGTGCCGTCGAATACCTGACCTACCTCAAGCGCGAAATTGCCCTGCAGGCGAGCTTGTTCGATCGCTCGCGTAAACTGACCCAACTGCATCTGGGCGGGGGCACGCCGACTTACCTGACCCATGAGCAACTGGCCGACCTGATGGACTGCCTGCACCAGTCGTTCGACATGGACGACAGCGACGCCCATGAGTTTTCCATCGAGGTCGATCCGCGGACCATCGATGCGCAACAGATCCAAGGCTTGCGCCAGCTGGGGTTCAACCGCCTGAGCTTTGGCGTCCAGGATTTCGACGCCCAGGTGCAGATCGCCGTCAATCGAGTGCAAAGCGAAGCCCAGGTCGTCGAGCTGGTGGAGGCCGCGCGCCTGGCGCGTTTCAAGTCGGTCAGCGTCGATCTGATCTATGGCCTGCCTTTGCAGACCATCGCCAGTTTCGATGTCACCTTGAGCAAGATCATCGCCCTGCGTCCGGACCGGATCGCGGCCTACAGCTACGCCCACCTGCCGCAACGGGTGCGGGCGCAACGGATGATCCGGCCAGAAGACATGCCGCCGCCAGAGCGCAAACTGGAGTTGCTCGAGCTGACTATCAATCGCCTGACTGAAGCCGGCTACGTCTATATCGGCATGGACCACTTTGCCTTGCCGGATGACGAACTGGTACGCGCCCGCGCCCAGGGCAGCCTGCAGCGCAATTTCCAGGGTTACTCCACCCACGCCGACTGCGACCTGATTGGCCTGGGGGTGTCCTCGATCGGCAAGGTGGGCGACAGCTACAACCAGAACGTCAAGGAGCTTTCCCAGTATTACGCCCGGTTGGATCAAGGCTTGCTGGCGGTGCAGCGTGGTTATCGGCTGAGCGACGACGATCGCCTGCGGCGCGAGGTCATCAGCGAACTGATGTGTCACGCACGCATCGACTTCGGCCAGATCGAGCGCGCCCACGGCATTCGATTTACCGAGTACTTCGCCGATGCCCTGGACCGACTCCAGGAGCTGGTGCGCGACGGGTTGCTGGACCTTCGCGACGACGAGCTGGTGTTGTTGCCCCAGGGGCAATTGATGATGCGCAACGTGGCCATGGCTTTCGACGCGTACCTGGGGGCGGACCAGACGGTTCAGTATTCGCGTACGGTCTGAGTGGGGCGGCCAGCTGATAGACCTGTGGCGAGGGGATTTATCCCCGCTGGGGTGCGCAGCAGCCCCGGAACCTGACGTCGCGGAGTGTCAGGTTCATATCGTCAGCTTTTTTTCGGGCTGCTGCGCAGCCCAACGGGGATAAATCCCCTCGCCACAAGTGATTTTTCCCCCTATAGAGAGCGGTTTCGTTTCGACTCCCCGGGCTGCAAAGCCCTTTTCAGAAACTCCGCCGTCCGGCTTTCCCGGCAGGCCGCGACTTCCTCCGGAGCCCCGCAGGCCACGACGTTCCCACCTTGGGAACCTGCCCCCGGGCCGATGTCGATGACCCAGTCACTCTGTGCCACGACGCGCATGTCATGTTCCACCACAACCACCGTGTGACCGTCCTCCACCAGGCGATTCAGCTGTACCAGCAAGCGGTCGACGTCTTGGGGGTGCAGCCCGTTGGTGGGCTCATCCAACACATACAACGTCGCCCCCCGGGCCTTGCGCTGCAGTTCTGTCGCCAGCTTGATCCGCTGGGCTTCGCCGCCGGACAGTTCCGTGGCCGGTTGGCCCAGGCGCAGGTAGCCCAACCCGATATCCTGCAGCACCTGCAATGAGCGCCTGGCCGCCGCTTGCTCGGCAAACACCTCGAGTGCTTGGTTCACGGTCAGTTGCAGCACTTGGGAAATGTTCAAGCCCTGCCAGTTCACTTCCAGGGTCTGCGGGTTGTAGCGCGCCCCGTGGCAAGTGGGGCAGGGCGCGTACACGCTGGGCATGAACAGCAATTCCACACTGACGAAACCTTCGCCCTCACAGGTCTCGCAACGGCCCTTGGCGACGTTGAAGGAAAACCGTCCGGCATCGAATCCCAGTGCTTGCGCCTGCGCTGTCGCGGCAAACAGTTTGCGCACGTGATCGAACAGCCCGGTGTAGGTGGCGAGGTTGGAGCGCGGAGTGCGGCCGATGGGTTTCTGGTCCACCTGCACCAGCCGCCTGACCGCTTCAAGCCCAGCGCTAACGCGCCCGCCGCTGGTTTGCACGGGTTCGTCTTCCAGGCTTTGTTCATCGGGTTCGGCGTTGGGGATGGCCTGGCCCAGATGGGCGCCGACCAGATCCAACAGGGCCTGGCTGACGAGGCTGGATTTGCCTGAGCCGGAGATGCCGGTCACGGCGGTGAAGCAACCCAAGGGAAAGGCCGCGCTCAAGTTGTCGAGGTTGTTGCGGGTGATGCCTTCCAGGCGCAGCCAATCCCTGGGTGTCCGAGGGCTGCGTGCCATAACGTGTTCCTCGCCAAAGAGGTAGGCGCGGGTGCGTGATTCCGGCACTTGGCCAAGGCCTGACGGCGGACCGCTGTAGAGGACTTTCCCGCCTTGTTCGCCGGCGTCCGGGCCGACGTCGATGAGCCAGTCGGCGCGGCGCATGGTATCGAGGTCATGTTCGACCACAAACACCGAGTTGCCCGCTGCCTTGAGGCGTTGCAGGGCGCCAAACAGCGCCTCGCTGTCGGCCGGATGCAGGCCGGCGGAGGGTTCGTCCAGCACGTAGATCACCCCGAACAACTGGGAATTGAGCTGGGTCGCCAGGCGCAGGCGTTGCAGTTCGCCGGACGAAAGCGTCGGCGTGCTGCGTTCCAGGGCGAGGTAGCCCAGGCCCAGGTCGATCAGGGTGACGATCCGTTCCAGCAGCTCGGCGGCGATGCGTTGGGCGGCCAGGCGTTTCTCCAGGGAGAGATTGGGCGTGTGGCGCGCGTCGGGCCCACCCGCGTGCGGGTTGTCGCCCCTGGCGGCGCGTTGCTCGCGGGCTTTTCGGGTTTGCTGGTGGCTGAGGACGTCGCCCGTTTCTTCGGCCTGTTCCAGGTAGTCGGGTGCCAGGACGCGCTTGAGCACTTCGGCCAACTCAAGCAGCGGCAGGTGCGACAGCTCGGCGATGTCCAGGCCGGCAAAGGTCACCGTCAACGCCTGGCGTTTGAGCCGCTTGCCTTCGCACACGGGGCAGGGACTGGCGCGCATGTATTGCGCCACGCGTTTGCGCATCTGCGCGCTTTGGGAGTGCATGAAGGTGTGCAGCAAGTAGCGTCGGGCGCCACTGAACGTGCCCTGGTAGCTCGGTTCGAGCTTGCGTTTGAGAGCAGCGCGGGTCTGGGCCGGGGTGAGCCCGGCGTATACGGGAACGGTAGGGGTTTGTTCGGTGTAGAGAATCCAGTCCCGCTGCTGCTTCGGCAGGTCGCGCCAGGGGATGTCGACGTCATAGCCCAGGGTCACCAGGATGTCCCGCAGGTTCTGCCCCTGCCAAGCCATGGGCCAGGCGGCCACGGCGCGCTCGCGGATGGTCAGCGACGGGTCCGGCACCATGGAGGCTTCGGTCACTTCATAGACCCGGCCCAGGCCATGGCATTCCTGGCAGGCACCTTGTGGCGTGTTGGGCGAGAAGTCTTCGGCATAGAGCATCGGTTGGTCGGCCGGGTAGCTGCCGGCGCGGGAGTAAAGCATGCGAATCAGGCTCGACAGTGTGGTGACGCTGCCCACCGATGAGCGTGCGCTGGGAGTGCCGCGCTGTTGCTGCAAGGCGACTGCCGGCGGCAGGCCCTCGATGCTGTCCACGTCTGGCACGCCGACCTGGTCGATCAGGCGCCGTGCGTAGGGTGCGACGGACTCGAAATAACGACGCTGTGCTTCGGCGTAGAGCGTGGAGAAGGCCAGCGATGACTTGCCGGACCCCGACACACCAGTGAACACCACCAGGGCATCGCGGGGGATATCCACGTCGACGTTCTTGAGGTTGTGTTCGCGGGCGCCACGCACCCGGACGAAACCGGTGCCTTGCGGCAAGTCAGCGGCTGAAGTAGGGGCGTGGCGTGGGGGCATCGGGCATTCCTTGTGGACATTGGTGCAACGTTTCAGGGCGTTATGGGCGCTGCATTATGGCGATGGCAGAGTGGACTGGATCACAGCGCTGACAATTATGCGACCGGGTTCAACCGTTCGCGTGCGATAAAAATTCATTCCGGGCGCAAGGCTCTGAAGATCGTTCCTCACGCTCCGCGTGGGAATGCCACCAGGGACGCTCCGCGTTCCGCTTCTG